>NZ_LMFL01000095.1:0-1491 GCF_001426805.1 Brevundimonas sp. Root1423 | reverse complement strand
GTGAATGTTCGAGGCTCTGAACGAGCGGCTGACAGGCGTCTTCGACCGGATCACCGGGCGCGGCGCCCTGTCCGAGAAGGACGTCTCCGAGGCGATGCGCGAAGTCCGCGTGGCGCTGCTCGAGGCCGACGTCGCCCTGCCCGTCGTCAAGGACTTCATCGCCTTCGCCACCGAACGCGCCACGGGCGAGGACGTCATCCGCTCGGTCAAGCCCGCCGATCAGGTGGTCAAGATCGTCTATGACGGCCTGGTCGAGATGCTGGGCGGGGACGAGCCGACCCCGATCAACCTGAACGCCAGGGTGAAGGCTCCGCCCGGCGCGGCCACAGCCGTCATCTGGCCCCGGCCCGCCAGCGGCTGGAAATCCTTGAGCGCGACCAGCGCCGTCTCCAGCGGCACGTCCAGTGCGTCCAGCATCAGCAGCACGCACAGGCTGTTGAGGCCCCAGTGGAAGCCTGATTGGCTCAGGGTGAAGTCGATCGTCCTGCCGAACAGTTCGGCCTTGACCCGCGCGCCCTGCGGGTGGGGCTCAAAATCGATCAGCCGCGCGTCATGGCCCGCCATCGTTCCGAACGTAACCCGACGCGCCCCGGCCTTGCGCGCGGCGGCGTCCAGCACGACCGCGTAGCCAACATCGCCGTTCAGCACCGCCACGCCGTCGGGCGCCAGCCCCTCGAAGATCGCCGCCTTCTCCGCCGCCACCCCGGCCTCGCCGTCAGTGAAGGCCTCGATGTGCACCGATATGATTGTTGTAGCTCTTGATAGAGGCGTGGGCCGGGCCGGCCAGATCGAGCCCCGCCTTGACCGCCTGGGTCACGCTGGTCTTGCCGACCGAGCCGGTCACGGCCCCGCGGCGGACATGCGGGCTGCGCTCGCGCGAGGCGACGCCCAGCGCTTCCAGCGCGCGCAGCGTGTCGGCGGTGACGACCGACGGCCCGCCCTCGACGGCGTGTTCGGTTATGGCGCCCGCCGCGCCGGCGGCGAAGGCCGAGGCCGCAAACTCATGCCCGTCCCGCGCGCCCTTCAGCGCCAGAAACAGGTCGCCCGGCACGATCTCGCGGCTGTTGTAGGTGATGCCGGTCGCCTCGAAGGATTTCGGCGGAGTCATGCCCTTTTCCGGCGATGACCACCACATCCCCGTCGCCCATCATGGCGATCGCCTGTTGAATAGCCGCGCGGCGGTCGCCAACGTCCTGCGCGGCGGGGCAGCCCTCGCGCACCGCCTTGCGGATCATCGCCGGATCTTCCGAGCGCGGATTGTCGTCGGTGACGATGGCGACGTCAGCCAGACGGCCCGCGATCTCGCCCATCAGCGGCCGCTTGCCCTTGTCGCGGTCGCCGCCGGCGCCGAAGACCACGATCAGCCGGCCCGTCGCATGCGGACGCAGCGCCTTGAGCACCGTTTCCAGCCCGTCGGGGGTATGGGCGTAGTCGACATAGACCTCGCCCTTGCCGGACCCCGGGATGCGCTGAAGGCGGCCCTGGGCCCCC
>NZ_LMFL01000094.1:0-1267 GCF_001426805.1 Brevundimonas sp. Root1423 | reverse complement strand
GCACCCACAAGGTCCAGACCCGGAACGAGAACTCTCGCACCGGCAAGAAGATGTACAAGCAGAAGGGAACCGGCGGCGCCCGTCACGGTTCGCGTCGCGCCCCGCAGTTCGTCGGTGGTTCGCGCGCCTTCGGCCCGGTCGTTCGCGACCACGGCTTCTCSCTGCCCAAGAAGGTCCGCGCCCTGGCCCTGCGYCATGCGCTGTCGGCCAAGGTCGTCGCCGGTGATCTGGTCGTCGTCGACAGCCTCTCGCTGAAGGACGCCAAGACCGCCGGTCTGCGCGAAACCCTCGGCAAGCTGGGCTGGACCCGCACGCTGATCATCGCCGGTCCGGAAGTCGACACGAACTTCGGCCTGGCCGCCCGCAACATCCCGATGGTCAACGTCCTGCCGAACGCCGGCCTGAACGTTTACGACATCCTGCGCGCCGACAAGCTGGTGCTGACCAAGGCGGCTGTCGAAGCCATCGAGGCCACCTACAAGGACTACACCCCGTCGCGTCGTGAAGCCGAGGCCGCCTCGGCCGCCAAACCGGCTGCCAAGACGAAGAAGGAGGCCGCGTAATGGCTGGCGCCAATCCCACCGCAAAACACTACGACACCATCCTGGCCCCGATCATCACGGAAAAGGCCACGATCCTGTCGGAGCAGAACAAGGTCGTGTTCCGCGTCTCGGGCACCTCGACCAAGGATGAGATCGCAGCCGCGGTCGAAAGCCTGTTCAAGGTCAACGTCCTGAAGGTCAACACCCTGGTTCAAAAGGGCAAGACCAAGCGCTTCCGCGGCATCATGGGCCGTCGGGTCGACATCAAAAAAGCGATCGTGGGCGATCGTGGCCCGGCTTGGCGCCGCGCTGGATCAGGGCGTNGGCGGAAAGTCCCACAATCGACATCAAAAAAGCGATCGTGACGCTGGCTGAAGGCCAGTCGATCGACGTCACCACGGGGCTCTGATCAGATGGCCTTGAAAACATACAATCCGACATCGCCGGGCCGTCGCGCCCTGGTGCTGATCGACCGTTCGGAGCTCCACAAGGGGCGTCCGGAAAAGTCGCTGACCGAAGGCCTGACCAAGTCGGGCGGCCGGGGCGCCGGCGGTCGTATCGCCGTCCGCTTCCGCGGCGGCGGCGCCAAGACGCTGTACCGCAAGATCGACTTCAAGCGCCGGAAGTTCGCCACGGCGACCGTCGAGCGCCTGGAATACGATCCGAACCGGACCGCGAAAAGGCGATGTTCGCCAAATCGGTCGAGTCCGTGAACGTCCGTGAAC
>NZ_LMFL01000093.1:0-1019 GCF_001426805.1 Brevundimonas sp. Root1423 | reverse complement strand
CCCCTCGTCGTTGTTGACCGACCTACTTCAGGCTGGCCTTCTGGTACTGGCGGACCGAGAGCGGGACGAAGACCGCGAGGATCAGCACGATCCACAGCAACGTGTAGAGCACGGGGTGCTGAAGGCTCCACGCGTCGGGGACGGGCTGACCGTCGGGCAGGTTGCCGAAGAGGTCGCGGACGGCCTGCGTGAGCGCGGAGACAGGATTCCACTCCACGACCTTCTGCAGCCCGTTCGGGAACGACTCCGTGGGCACGAAGGCGTTGGAGACGAACGTGAGCGGCATGATCACCAGGAACGACGCGTTGTTGATGACGTCGACGCTGGGGACGGAGAGGCCGACCCAGGCCATGACCCAGCTGATGGCGTAGGCGAAGACGAGCAGCAGCAGGAACGCGCTGAGGGTGTCGAGGATCGATCCGTGCGCACGCCAGCCGACGAGCAGTCCGGTGAGCGCCATGATCACGAGCGAGACCACGTTGTAGACGATGTCGCTGCCCGTGCGTCCCACCAGGACGGCCGAGCGCGCCATGGGCAACGACCGGAACCGGTCGATGAATCCCTTCTGCATGTCCTCGGCCAGGCTCGCACCCGTGAACGTGGCGCCGAAGACGACAGTCTGGGCGAAGATCCCGCCGATCAGGAACTCCTTGTAGTCCAGGCCGGGACCGGCGTCGATGGCGCCACCGAAGACGTACGCGAACAGCAGCACGAACATGATGGGCGAGAGCAGGACGAAGACCATGATCTCCGGCACGCGCTTGATCTTGATGAGGTTGCGCTTGGCGACGACCCAGCCGTCGACCAGGGTGCGCACGGGGCTGGCCACGCTCATGCGGAGACCTCCTGGGTGGTGGTGTCGGGGGTGGACTCGGCGTCGTCGGCCTCATGGCCGGTGAGCTCGAGGAAGACGTCGTCGAGGGTGGGTCGGCGCAGGCCGACGTCGAGGACCTCGATGCCCGCCCCTCGCACCTCGCTCAGGACGCTCAGGAGCTGGTCGGCCCCGTTGCCGGAGACGG
>NZ_LMFL01000092.1:0-1053 GCF_001426805.1 Brevundimonas sp. Root1423 | reverse complement strand
GAGAGATTGTAGAGCGCCGGATGCTGTTCCGGCGTCGCCTCCTCGACCGGGAGAAACACGTGACCGCCGTCCCAGGTTTCAAGGTGATCGGGCGTCGTCTCGTCGTCGGTGCTCATGATTTCCAGATGAGAGCCAATGTTGTTGTTCATACCTACACCACGGCAACGCTCGGCGTTTCCGTTCCTGCCGAATCGAAGAACTTTGGCAACGCCGTTCGACGACCCACCCCGTGATTTCCAGCCTGCCGACCAGGGTCTGCTAATGACGACCGAGATTGGGCGGACGCATCAGCCGCCCAACCAGCCCGGCTCGATGAATTCGTTGGCTATTACTGAGCCCCGAACTGGAGCTGCGGCGGCCGGGTCGACTGCTGCAATTGCAGTCGCTCGGATTCGCGAAACGGAGGGTTCCAGTCAAGCCGCCTCAAACTTCTGCGGACTAGATGCGGACTAGCAAGCACCCAACCCGCCTCTGATCTGCGGCAATGTTACTCGTCAGTAATACCAGGGGAATCGAGAACCCCCTGGTTGGTGCCCGTTGACCGCTGTTGACTGCTGGCGAGATCGTTGTGATTCAGGGGGTGGCGCGTAGTCGGCAGCGTTGGCTAGGGACGAGCTACTTGGGTGCGATGGACTCCGTTGCGGACTTTCTGCAGACTAAGGATCCTGCTCAGGCGACGCGGGAAACTGGCTCACGCTCAGCGCTTCGCGACATGACGCTCTCGCCGTAATCACTGGCACTGTGGCACTCTGCGGGCTGCAACTCACTGCCGTCTTGGGCGCCTCACGTGAACGAATGCGGCACACACCTCGACCATTCGACCTTGGTTCTCGTATGTAAGTAGCGGCCAGCCTTCGACGATGCTGTCGCGGGTGCGCTGATGCCCGACGACTGATTCGAGCACGCGCGTGTAGGTCTCGCGCGTCCTTTGCAGGCTCTGCTGATGAACGAGGATGAGGACTACGGCCGACGTGTCGTGGACGTTTAGGTAACCGAAGAGTTGAGGATCTACGGCTTCGGCGATGACCCTGTGGCTCGTGGCCTTCTTCGACT
>NZ_LMFL01000091.1:0-1230 GCF_001426805.1 Brevundimonas sp. Root1423 | reverse complement strand
ATTAGCGCCGGCTCGTTATTGCGACCGACTCGTGAGCACGCATTTCGCAGATCTTCGACAGTGTGGCCTTCGTCCATCAAGAAGTCCCAGGCTTCGGCGAGGGCCTGTTCGACGCTCTGCTTCTGCAACGCGAGGAACGCATCTGCGTCAATGACTCTCCCCTCACCTGGTCGGCTCGAACCCAGCGCCGCCCAGACGTCGACAGAGTCGCCCGCTTGGTTGCCAGTGACCTCACTGTCGGGGGAGACGGATGACTGTTGGAGCCCTGAGGCGCTCGTCGTGAAGGGTGTGGGCAGGATCTGGCCTTCGGACTTCTTGAGGCTTGGCAGGAGCCGGAGCTCTGCGCCTCCCTGGAAACTATTCATGTAAACAGCCTGCCGAGTTGACACAGAAACTTCAAGTGTGAGAGTTTCGGTAGATGAGCGAGATGGACAGAAAGTGGATCCTCAGCCTGGGTACGACCGGGGTGGGAATGAGCGAGATGGACAGAGACATCGATGTCGTGACGATCGAGGATCCGGCGAGGGGTGTGCGGTACGAAGTGGTGTTGGGTGCCGAGGCGGGAAAGCCGGCGGTCAAGAGGCTGGTTATTGAGCCGCTCGATGAGGGCGGCGTAATGACGCAGGCGATCCTGGATCGCGTTCCGCTGCGGCAGCTCGCACGGCAGGCTCAGGATTTTCGAGCGGGCGAACTGAGGAATCGACCGGGGGCCCCGGTGACTATGGATACGCCGCGGAAGATGGATCGACCATCCTCTGAGGAGCTCGCGGAACTCAACCGGCAGGGGATGGGACGGCGAGAACTCGCGGAGCGGTTTCAGGTCAGCCCGAAAACGGCTGACGTCTGGATCAAGAGGGCACGAGACCTGGGTCTGATCGCTCCCTCCGTCACCGGTCGGCCGAGAGGGTCGCGCGGCACGCGGTGACGTTCGAAGACAATTCGCATGGGTATGGGAGAGCGATGGGGTCATGCGGCTAGCTCGCTGCAGGACTCTCGTGCCCTCAGAATCTCAATAAGCCAGGCCTCAAACTCGATCCGAGAACGAGGTTCGAGCTCACTCCACGCGCGGGCGCGCGATAGAAACTCGATCCGAGAACGAGGTTCGAGCTCACTCCACGCGCGGGCGCGCGATAGTTCGGAGGCCTTGACCATGGCCCAGTAGGCATCCGAACAGATGGTCTCAGGATCTTCGGAGGCCTTGACCATGGCCCAGGAGGCATCCGAACAGAT
>NZ_LMFL01000090.1:0-1411 GCF_001426805.1 Brevundimonas sp. Root1423 | reverse complement strand
CCATGCGGACTTCGGCCGGCTTGCCCGTGACGGGCAGGTCGGGGAAGACGCGGATCCAGACGCGGCCCTGACGCTTCATCTGGCGGGTGATCGCGCGGCGKGCCGCCTCGATCTGACGCGCGGTGATGCGTTCCGGCTCCACCGTCTTCAGGCCATAGGACCCGAAGTTCAGCGAGAAGCCGCCCTTGGCGGCGCCGTGGATGCGGCCCTTGAAGGCCTTGCGATACTTGGTCTTTTTCGGTTGCAGCATGACTTAGCCCTCACGCCCGCGACGCTGACCGCGATCGTTGCGGCCGCCGCGATCACCGCCGCGGCCTTCGTTCGAAGAAGGACCCGAAGCCTCGATCGCCCAGCGCTTGTCCTGCGCCATCGGATCGTGCTCGAGGACYTCGCCYTTGAAGACCCASACCTTCACACCGATGATGCCGTASGTCGTCTTGGCCTGGATGAAGCCGTAGTCGATGTCGGCGCGCAGGGTGTGCAGCGGCACACGGCCTTCGCGGTACCATTCCATCCGCGCGATTTCAGCNGCCCTTGAAGACCCACACCTTCACACCGATGATGCCGTAGGTCGTCTTGGCCTGGATGAAGCCGTAGTCGATGTCGGCGCGCAGGGTGTGCAGCGGCACGCGGCCTTCGCGATACCATTCCATCCGCGCGATTTCCGCGCCGCCGAGGCGGCCCGAMACGTTGATGCGGACGCCCTTGGCGCCGAGACGCATGGCCGACTGCATCGCGCGCTTCATGGCGCGGCGGAAGGCGATMCGGCGTTCCAGCTGCTGCGCGATGTTYTCGGCGATCAGCTGGGCGTCCGTCTCGGGCTTGCGCACTTCGACGATGTTCAGGTGAACCTCGCCGTCGGTCCGCGCCGAGATGTCCTTGCGGAGCTTCTCGATGTCGGCGCCCTTCTTGCCGATCACGACRCCCGGACGGGCGGCGTAGATCGTCACGCGGCACTTCTTGTGCGGACGCTCGATGATGATGCGCGACACGCCGGCGGCGTTCAGGCGTTCCTTCAGCCACGTACGCAGCTTGAGGTCCTGGTGCAGCAGGTTGGCGTATTCGGCGCCGCGGGCGAACCAGCGGCTGTCCCACGTACGGTTGACGCCGAGGCGCAGACCGATCGGATTGACTTTCTGACCCATCAGGCGGCCTCACCGGCTTCGCGGACCACGATGGTGATCTCCGCGAAAGGTTTCAGGATGCGCGACGAACGGCCGCGAGCACGGCTCGCGAAACGCTTCATCACCAGGTTCTTGCCCACGAAGGCCTCGGCGACGACCAGGTTGTCGATGTCGAGGTTGTGGTTGTTCTCGGCGATCAGCTGGGCGTCCGTCTCGGGCTTGCGCACTTCGACGATGTTCAGGTGAACCTCGCCGTCGGTCCGCGCCGAGATGTCCTTGCGGAGCTT
>NZ_LMFL01000089.1:0-111045 GCF_001426805.1 Brevundimonas sp. Root1423 | reverse complement strand
CGCACGCCTGCTTCTCCCTCCCCTTCATGGGGAGGGATGTCGGCGCGAAGCGACGACAGGGTGGGGTGCGTCCGCCATTCCCCACCCGGTCGCTGCGCGACCACCCTCCCCACTTCGGGGGAGGGAGACGGCCGCGGCGGTTGTCCCGGCCGCCCCCCCGCTTTAGGAACATCCCATGGCTGACCTGACCGACAAACAGACCTTCTCCGACGAAGACGCGCTGGAGTTTCACCGCACCCCGACACCGGGCAAGATCTCCATGGCGCCGACCAAGCCGATGGCGACCCAGCGCGACCTGTCGCTGGCCTATTCGCCGGGCGTCGCCATTCCGGTCCTGGCCATCGCCGACGACGTCGACAAGGCCTATGACTATACGTCCAAGGGCAATCTCGTCGCCGTGATCTCCAACGGCACCGCCATCCTCGGCCTCGGCAACCTCGGCCACATGGCGTCCAAGCCGGTGATGGAGGGCAAATGCGTGCTCTTCAAACGCTTCGCCGACGTCGACAGCTTCGATGTCGAGGTCAAGACCACCGACCCGGACGAGTTCGTCACCGTGGTCAAGAACATCGGCGACACCTGGGGCGGCATCAACCTGGAGGACATCAAGTCCCCCGAATGCTTCGTCATCGAAAGCCAGCTGCAGGATCTGCTCGACATCCCGGTCTTCCATGACGACCAGCACGGCACGGCCATCATCTCCACCGCCGGCCTGATCAACGCGGCCCATATCGCCGGCAAGAAGCTGGAGGACCTGAAGGTCGTGCTCGCCGGGGCCGGCGCCGCGGGCCTGTCGTCCATCGCCCTGATGAAGGCCGCGGGCGTCCGGGCCGAGAACACCGTCATCGTCGACCGCGACGGCGTCGTCTACAAGGGCCGCGCCAATGTCGACCAGTGGAAGGCCGCCCACGCCACCGACACCCCGCACCGCACCCTGGCCGAGGCCATGGTCGGCGCCGACGTGGTGCTGGGCCTGTCGGCCAAGGGCGCGATCACGAAAGAAATGGTCGCCTCCATGGCGCCCGATCCGATCATCTTCGCCATGGCCAATCCGGACCCGGAGATCACCCCGGAAGACGTGCTGTCGGTCCGCTCCGACGCCATCATGGCCACCGGCCGGTCGGACTACGTCAACCAGGTCAACAACGTCCTCGGCTTCCCCTACATCTTCCGCGGCGCCCTCGACGTGCGCGCCCGGCGGGTGAACCACGAGATGAAGATCGCCTGCGCGCGCGCCCTCGCGGCCCTGGCCCGCGAGGACGTGCCGGACGAGGTCGCCGCCGCCTATCGCGGCCGCAAGCTGAAATTCGGCCGCGACTACATCATCCCGACGCCGTTCGACCCGCGCCTGATCTGGTACATCCCGCCCTTCGTCGCCCAGGCGGCGATGGACACCGGCGTGGCCCGCAAGCCGATCGAGGACATGGACGCCTACCGGACCCAGCTGCGNTTCGACCCGCGCCTGATCTGGTACATCCCGCCCTTCGTCGCCCAGGCGGCGATGGACACCGGCGTGGCCCGCAAGCCGATCGAGGACATGGACGCCTACCGSACCCAGCTGCGSTCGCGSCTCGATCCGWCCGCCGCCCTGATGCAGAAYATCTCGGSCGCCGTGCGCGCCGCCCCCAACAAGCGGGTGGTSTTCGCCGAGGGCGAGGAGACCGCCGTCATCCGCGCCGCCTGGGCCTTCAAACAGGCCGAACTGGGCACCCCGATCCTGCTGGGTCGCGAGGAGCTGATCCGCAAGAACGCCGCCGAGGCCGGCCTGATCTTCGACGACATGGGAATCGAGATCGTCAACGCCCGGGTCAGCGAGCACAACGCCGACTACACCGACTGGCTCTACGCCCGCCTTCAGCGCCGCGGCTATCTGCGCCGCGACGTGCAGCGGATGATCAACCAGGACCGCAACTATTTCGCCGCCGCCATGTGCGCGCGCGGCCAGGCCGACTGCATGGTCACCGGCGTGACCCGCAATTTCAACATGGTCCTCAAGGAGGTCCGGCGCGTCCTCGACGTCCGGAACCGCATGATCGGCGTGTCGATCCTGCTGGCGAAAGGCCGCACCCTGTTCGTCGCCGACACCTCGATCCATGAACTTCCGAACGCGGAGGAACTGGCCGAGATCGCCATCCAGGCCGCCGCCACGGTGCGCAAGCTGGGCAAGACCCCCCGCGTCGCCTTCCTCAGCTATTCGACCTTCGGCAACCCGCCCGGGGATCGCGGCGAGAAGGTGCGCGAGGCCATCCGCATCCTTGACCAGCGCGGCGTCGATTTCGAATACGAGGGCGAGATGCCGCCCGAGCTGGCGCTCGATCCCGAGGCGCGCGCCGCCTATCCCTTCATGCGCCTGTCCGGCCACGCCAACGTCCTGGTCATGCCCGCGATTCATTCGGCCGCCATCTCGACCCGGCTCGTGCAACAGCTGGGCGGCGCCACCGTGATCGGCCCGCTGCTGGTGGGGCTCGAGAAGTCGGTCCAGATCGTCAGCCTCGGGGCCTCGGTCTCCGAGATCATCACCGCCGCCACCTTCGCCGCCTATGACGAGGGGGCCGTGGTCGAGGGCTAGGACGGGTGGGCTTCCGTCGCATCGGCGGCCGCTTCCTCAGCCTGCCGAGCCTGCAGTTCGGTCTGCTTGCGCGCCACGATGAAGGCCAGCGCCACGGCGAAGACCCCGATCACGGTCGAGTAAAGGAAGAAGACCACATAACCGGCGCCCAGCGCCGCCGGCGTCACACCGCTGGTCGCCGCCCCCTCGACCAGCGATCCAGCCGGCAGGTTCCCGAACAGGCCCCTCAGAGGCGCGAACAGCCCCCCGCCCTCGGCCGCCCGGGCCGATCCTTCGACGATCCGCCCGGACTGCGACGCGATCAGCTTCCCCGGCAGGCCGTACAGCGAGCTGAACAGGGCGTATTGCGTCGCCGTAAACCCGAGGGATGTCAGGCTCGACATATAGGCGATCAATGCGGTGCCGGCGAAACCCGTGGCGGCGTTGTCGATGCCGATGGCGACGAAAAGCGCGCCGAGATCAGGGCCCTGGACAGCCAGCCAGGCGAAAACCAGATTCGACAGCGGGCTCATGAAGGCGCCGATCACCATGGTGCGGATGAGGCCCAATTTCGCCACTGCCCATCCCGCCACGAACACGCCGAAGGTCGTGGCGAAGACACCGAAGACCTTGCGGACCTCGGCCACCTCGGTCTTGTCGAAGCCGAGGTCGAGGTAGAACGGATTCATGATGTTGAGGACGAAGTCGGCCAGTCGGTAGACGCAGATCAACGCGAGGATGAGCGTCGCAACGCCGGCGAAGCGTCGGTAGAAGTCCTTCAGCGGCTCCCCGAACGAGCCCGCCAGATAGGCCCCTGGACGGGTCGGTACGCGCGGTATCGGCCAGCAGGCCAGCACCAGCAGCGCCAGCCCGCCGAAGGTTGCGGCGACCTGGATGTAGACACCGTCCGGTTTGGCCGTCCACGCGGCCTTCAACGCTTCTGCGCTCGTCGCAGACAGGCCCACAAGACCGAGCCCCCCGGCCAGCATGTCCGCCGCGCCGGTCAGGCCGGACCCGATGATCAGCGCCGCGATGACGATGATCAGCAGCCTCACGATCCACTCGAGAAACTCCAGCGGCGGGCGGGACGGAACGTCCCCGACCGGAATGGGCCGGATTTCGTGCGCCTTCTCCCGCGGAGCAAACAAGGCCGCGGCGATGCCGATCCCCATCAGCGCCGCCATGACCGCGTAGGAAACGTTCCAATTGTAGATGTCCGCCAGCACCAGCGGCAGGGCGCCGGCCAGAATCTGGGCGAAGCGGTAGCCGAGCTGATAGGCCGCCGCCATCGCGCCGTGGCGCGTATCGTCCGCGACCTCGATCCGCCAGGCGTCGATGACGATGTCCTGCGTGGCGCCGAACACGCCGGTCAGGACCGCGAACATGGCGACCGAAGCCAGCGAACCGGACGGGTTCTGGCCCGAGATCGACCACAGGCCGAAGACGACCAGCGCCTGGGTCACGACCATCCACGAGCGGCGATGCCCGAGCCATTTCGTCAGGACGGGGATCGTCGTGCGATCAACCAGCGGCGCCCAGATGAATTTGAGTGTGTAGCTGAGGGTCGCCAGACCGAAGAAGCCGATCACTGCGAGCGACAGGCCATCCTCGCGGAGCCAGGCCGAAAGTGTGTCGAAGATCAGAAGAAAGGGCAGGCCCGCCGAAAAGCCGAGCAGCAGCATGACGAACACGCGCCGCTCGCCGTAGACCGCCAGTCCCCCGAGGCCCCGCGCGGGTTTGGCGGGCGTGTTGGCGTCGGTCATCTGGCGTCCCTCGAAAGCGACGCCCCCGCGTCGGCTTATGCGACGGCGACCTTGGCGCGCTCCGTGCGGTTCGTCCAGCGGGCGAGTGAGGCGCGCAGGGTCTCGAGCTCCAGCGGCTTGACCAGATGATCGTCCATCCCGGCCTCCAGACAGGTCCGGCGGTCCTCGGTAAAGGCGTGGGCGGTCAGGGCCACGATCGGCGTCCTGTCGCCGCCGGCGCGGATGGCGCGAGCCGCGCTGGGCCCGTCCATGCCGGGCATCCGCATATCCATGAACACCAGATCGTAGCGGGCCCGCTTCATCGCCGCGACCGCCTCATAGCCGCTGGCCGCCGTCTCGACCGCGCAGCCCTCGCGGCGCAGCAGGGTCGCGGCGAGCAGGGCGCCGACCGGATTGTCCTCGACCAGCAGGACGCGGGTGCCCGAGAACCGGGTCAGGCCGACGCGATCGTCCTCGGGCGGCGGCGGCGGCGGCAGGCCCGCCTGCAGCGTGGCGCGGCCCCCGGCCGCCGCCAGCACCCGTTCGGCCACGGAGGCGCGGCGGAGGGGCTTGATCAGATAGCCGTGGAAACCGACGCCCTTGTAGCGGGCGATCAGATCGCGTTCCGACGGCTTCAGCAGGATGACGCCGCGGCCGTGGGCCGGACGGGCGGCCAGTCCCGAACCCACCGCGCGGGCCGCGTGGTCGATCAGGACCACGTCGCCATTGGCGCCCTGGCGTCCGCCGCAAGCCTCGATCTGGGCGACGGCGCCGGCGCGAACGAAGGGGTCGGGGCTGATGACGTTGACCGTGCAGCCCTCGAGCGGACGGCCGCGGCCGGCGGCGCCCTTCGCGAGCGGGAAGGCGGCCTCGAACCGGAAGCGGGCGCCCGGGCCGTCGGGCCGGTCGCCGACCGTGACCACGCCCTTCATGGCCGAGGCCAGCTTGGACACCACGGCCAGGCCCAGGCCGGCCCCGCCGAAGCGGCTGGCGTCCGAGGCGTCGACGTGGCCGAACTCCTCGAAGATGCGTTTGCGCGCCTCGGCCGGAACGCCCGGACCGGTGTCGTCGATGATGAAGGCCAGCCGCGGGCGCGAGGCCGCGCCGCCGACCCGCTCGACCGTGATGCGCACGGCGCCGGTTTCGGTGAATTTGATCGCATTGCCGGCCAGGTTGAACAGCACCTGACGCAGCCGGCCTTCGTCCCCGACGATGTCGACCGCGTCGGCGGCGACCGACCAGACGATCTCCAGACCCTTGTCGTGCGCCCGGGGGCTCAACAGTTCGGCGACGCCCCGCACCAGGCCTTCCAGATCGACCGGGGCGGCGTCGAACTCCAGCTTGCCGGCCTCAAGCCGGGCGTAGTCCAGCAGATCGTTGACCAGTCCGAGCAGGTGTTCGGCCGAGGAGCGGGCGGCTTCGGCATAGGCGCGCTGCGCCCCGTCCAGCCGCGTGCGTTGCAGCAGGCCCAGCATGCCGATCACGCCGTTCAGGGGCGTGCGCATCTCGTGGCTCATGAGGCGCAGGAACTGCTGTTCGGGCGCGTCCCCCCTGACGGGTTTCATGTCTGCCGGTTCGGTCGTCTTCCCACGTCGCGCCATTCTGGCCTCGCGTCCCTCACGTTGTGCGGGAAACATGCGGCCTCAGATATTAACACCCGCTCAAAAGCCCTTCAGAAAACAGGCACGTCTGCGCGATGCGAGATCTGGCGCTCGAAATCGCCCTGGGCCCCGACGGTCGAGCGGCGATAGACCAGGGCCTCCGCGATGTGCCGCCGCAGGACCCCGTCGCAGCCGTCGAGGTCGGCGATGGTCCGGGCCAGCCGCA
Organism: Brevundimonas sp. Root1423; assembly: GCF_001426805.1. Lineage (NCBI taxonomy): Bacteria > Pseudomonadati > Pseudomonadota > Alphaproteobacteria > Caulobacterales > Caulobacteraceae > Brevundimonas > Brevundimonas sp. Root1423. The sequence continues at coordinate 104,928 of NZ_LMFL01000089.1, read as the reverse complement.
GGGTCCGGGTCCAGCCGCGGGCGGTCAGCCCCCCGGCCTCTCCGGCCCGCATCAGCAGGGCCCGGCCCGCCGCGTCGGGCGTGGCGAACCGGTCCAGGGTCTCGCCCGAGGCGCGGGCGTTGACGGCCTGATCGCGCGCGACGGCCGGATCGACGCCTGCGGCGCGCAGCCGGTCCTCCTGCATGGCGCGGGCGGCGGCGACCCGGGCCGCCGCCTCCGCCGTGCCCTCGGCGGGCGGCGGCAGCGCCATGTCCGACGCCGTGACCGGCGGCGTCTCGACGGTCAGGTCGATGCGGTCGAACATCGGGCCCGAGATGCGGTTCTGATAGTCGCGCTGGCAGCGCGGGGCCTTGCCGCAGGCCCCGCGTCCGGCCCCGCCGACGCCGCAGCGGCAGGGGTTCATGGCCGCGACCAGCTGGAAGCGGGCGGGATAACGGACATGGGCGTTGGCCCGCGCCACCACGATCTCTCCGGTCTCCAGCGGCGCGCGCAGGGAATCCAGCGCCTGGGCCGAATATTCGGGCAGTTCATCGAGGAAGAGCACGCCGTTGTGGGCCAGCGACGCCTCGCCCGGCTTGGCTTTCAGCCCGCCGCCGGTCAGGGCCGCCATGGAGGCCGAATGATGCGGGGCGCGGAACGGCCGGGCGCGCGTCAGGGCCCCGCGCTCGATCAACCCCGCCACCGACCAGACCATCGAGGTTTCAAGCAGTTCCTGCGGCGTCAACGGCGGCAACAGGCCGGGCAGCCGCGCCGCCATCATCGACTTGCCCGAGCCCGGCGGGCCCACGAACAACAGGTTGTGGCCGCCGGCCGCCGCGATCTCCAGCGCACGCTTGGCGCTCTCCTGACCCTTGACCTCGCGAAGGTCCGCCGCCGCCGGCCCCGTCCGAACGGGTCCCGGGCCCGGCGCGCGCAGGACCTGGCTGCCCTTGAAATGATTGACCAGGCCGATCAGCGAGCGCGGGGCCAGGATGTTGACGTCCCCCGCCCAGGCGGCCTCGGGCCCGTTGGCCTCGGGACAGATCAGGCCCAGCCCCATGGCCGAGGCCGCGACCGCCGCCGGCAGGGTTCCGCCCACCGGCGCGATCTGGCCGTCCAGATTGAGTTCGCCGACAGCGGCCCACCCGTCTAGCGCGTCCGGCGCGATCACCCCCATGGCGGCCAGCAGGGCCAGGGCGATCGGAAGGTCGAAATGGCTGCCTTCCTTGGGCAGGTCCGCGGGGGCCAGATTGGCGATGATCCGCCGCGACGGCAGGGCCAGGCCGATGCCGGCGAACGCCCCTCGCACCCGCTCGCGGCTCTCGGCCACGGCCTTGTCCGGGAGGCCGACGATGGCGAAGACGATTGGCCCGTCATTGCCGACCAGCTGCACCTCGACGTCCACGCGCCGCGCCTCGACGCCTTCGAACGCGACCGTCACCACCCGAGCCGCCACCGCGCCCTCCCCGCTGCAGCAGGGAACGAAACACGAACCTCCCCGAAATGCAATCCTGATCTATATCAGGCCGCAACCCTGAATGGGATCAGACCGCCCGCTTGCGCTCGATCACGTCCCACATCAGCGCGGCCGCATCGACGCCGGTGAACCGCCTGAGCTGCTGGGCGCCGGTCGGCGAGGTGACGTTGATCTCGGTCAGGTAGTCGCCGATGACGTCGATGCCGACGAACAGAAGGCCCCGCGCCTTCAGCGTCGGCCCGATGGCGGCGCAAATCTCGCGGTCGCGGGCAGTCAGTTCGACCGGGGCCGCCGTACCGCCGACGCGCAGGTTCGAACGGACCTGGCCCGAGGCGGGAATACGATTGATGGCCCCCACCGGCTCGCCGTCGATCAGGATGATGCGCTTGTCGCCCTTCGACACCGCCGGAATGAATTTCTGGATCACCAGCGGGTCGCGGCTTCCCATGGCGTGGATTTCGATCAGGGCCTCGAGGTTGGGGTCGCCGGCCTTCAGCCTGACCACGCCCGAACCGGCCGCGCCGTGCAAGGGCTTCAGCACGACATCGCCGTGGCGCTGGTGGAAATCGACCAGGGCGACCGGATCCGACGAGACCAGCGTTGGCGGGGTAAGGCCGGGGAATTGCGTCACCAGCAGCTTCTCCGGGGCGCTGCGCACCTCGGCCGGATCGTTCACCACCAGGGTCCGGGGGTGCACCGTCTCCAGCAGATAGGTCGCCGTGACATAGGCCATGTCGAACGGCGGGTCCTGGCGCATCAGGACGACGTCCACGTCGGCGCCGAGGTCCAGCTTCACCTCGTCGCCGAAGGTGACGTGGTCGCCCTCGGTCTGGCGCAGCGTCACCGGCCGGGCGCGGCAGAACAGCCTGCCGTCTTCCAGCGCCAGGGTGCGGAAATCATAGACCCACTGCGCATGGCCCCGGTCCTGGGCCGTGGTCATCATCAGCCAGGTGGTGTCGGACTCGATGTTGACCGCCTCGACGGGGTCCATCTGGATCGCGACTCTGAGCATGCCCTGTCCTTCCAACCGTGGACCTTGGCTAATGGGCAGAGGGCGGCGGTCGCGCAACCCTAGTTCAGCTGAAGGCGCACGCGATCGACCGACATCCGGCGCGTGACCTCCATGGGGTCGTCGAGCGTCCGGGCGTGCGACAAGGCCTCCAGCGCGCCGGCCAGAGCGCCCCGCTTCTCCCGCGCGGCGGCCACGTCCAGCCAGGGGCGGTGATCCTCGGGGTCCAGCAGGGCGCGGCGCAGGGCCGAGCGTTCGGCGCCCTCGAAATCCTGGGCGCGGATGGCCCGGCTGAACAGGACGTTCTGCATGCGGATCAGGGCCTGCCGATCGCTGACCGGGGCCATCAGCACGTCCAGGCGGTCGGCCACGTGCGGGGTCAGCCCGGCCCGGAGCGCGCGGCGCGTCAGTTCCGACGGCAGGACCAGCCGGCCCTGGCTGAAGGGATCCAGCGCCACCGGGCCGTCGGGCGTCTCGACCCGCAGCAGGAAGTGACCGGGGAAGTCGACGCCCCGGGCCTTCACGCCCGCCCGCCGCGCCGCATCGAGGTAGAAGACGCTCAGCGCCACCGACAGGCCGCGCCGGCGTTCGGCCACATCGATGATGTCCGTATTGGCGGCGTCGTCATAGTGAAGCAGGTCGCCGTTCAGCCGTAGGTCGGCGGCCATGGTCTCGGCCAGAGCGTCATCGGGGCCTTCGCCGCCGACGCGTTCGGCCAGCCGTTCGGCCGCATGATTGGCCAGGGTCCGGACCGGCTCGGGATCACGGAACGGATAGTCGTGGATGGCGCAGGCGATGGCCGCCTCAAGCATCGGGAAGGCGTCGTCCTCGGCCTGTCCGGCCTCCGTCAGCACGGCGATCGCGTCGTCGCGGGTCATGCGCCGCCCCTCCCGAAGGCGTCAACGCCGCGACGATGGCGCGGAAACCGTCCGGGAGCCAGCGCCACCATATCGATTCTCAGCACATGACCGGTCAAGCTGGGTCTTTGGCGCAACACCGCCCGGCCCGCCGCCAGCAGCCGGTCGTACTGGTCCGGGGCCAGGGCCGCCACGGCGGCCTCCAGCGTGGCGCGGCGCTTGACCTCGGCCACGACCAGGGTCCGGCCGCGCCGCGCGAGGATGTCGATCTCCCCCGCGCGGGTCTTCAGGCGGAAGCCGAGGATCTGGTAGCCCTTCGCCATCAGCAGCGCGGCGGCCAGCCATTCCGAGCCATGGCCGGCCCGGTGCGACCGCGCGCCCAGCCCCACCCGCCAGTCCTGTTTGACGCGCCCGACCTTGGGCGCCGTCAGCCGGGTCGCGGGCTTCGGGGCCTTCACCGGCCCTGAAGCTCCAGCGCCCGCTTGTAGAGCGGCTTGCGCGGCAGGTTCAGGGCCCGCGACACCTCGGCGGCGGCCTCGCCGGGCGGCAGACGGGTCATGGCCTCGGCCAGGGCCGCGTCGGCGTCGGCGTCGGAGGCGACCTCGGTTTCGCCCGGCCCCACCACGACGACGATCTCACCCTTGGGAGACTGGCAGCGTGGATCGACGGCCAGTTCGGCCAGCGAGCCGCGCACGCACTCCTCAAACAGCTTGGTCAATTCGCGGGCGACGGCGGCGGGGCGCGGCCCCAGCACGGCGGCCATGTCAGCAAGACTGTCGGCCAGCCGCGGTCCGCTCTCGAAGAAAACCAGGGTCTGGCGCGCGGTCCGCAGCTCTTCCAGCATGGTCCGCCGCGCGCCCGATTTTGGAGGCAGGAAGCCGGCGAACAGCACCCGGTCGGCGGGCAGGCCGGCGATGCACAGGGCGGCCAGCAGACTGGACGGGCCGGGGATCGGGTGCACCGGCAGGCCGGCGGCGATCACCGCCCGGGCCACCACGAAGCCGGGGTCGCTGACCACGGGCGTGCCGGCGTCCGAGACCAGGGCCACCACCGCCCCCTCGCGCAACCGCTCGATGGCCAGTTCGGCGGCGCGGGGCGAGGCGTGGTCGTCGCAGCGCTCCAGCTTCGCCTTCAGCCCATAGGCCGACAGCAGCTTGCCGGTCACCCGCGTGTCCTCGGCCAGCACGAGGTCGGCGGCGGCCAGCACGTCGAGCGCCCGCAGGGTCATGTCCCTCAGGTTCCCGATCGGCGTCGCCACCAGATAGAGGCCCGACGCCACCTTGCGCGGCGGCGGGGCGGTCGGGGGAAACGGCGAGGGTTCGGACATCGGCGGACCGTGCCAGCGGCGGCCGCCCGGCTCAAGGGCGGGGCTTGACGCGCCGCCGGGCGGGAGACGGAACCGGCCCCGGAAAAATGCCGGAAAGCGAGACTCTCGCCCCCTCTGCGGCGGACGCTGAACGGCGGAAATTGCGCGGGTGGCGCGGGGTCCGGTCGGGCCGGACCGGTCGGGATGACGATGTCAAAGTCCGTGGCGGCGGGATTTCGGTTCCCGACCCATCCATTTTACCACGGCGGAGAGCGGCGCCAGGGAAACGAAGGCGGCTCGGCGGCCGGATCGGGGGGGGAGACGGCCTGACCAGGGGGGCGAAAGGGGCGGATGGCAGAGGGCGGGAATACCGCCTTCTGGCCGGAGCGCGGGTCAGGCGATCCAGATCGGGCCCGCAAGCCCCGACGGCGTCAGACCAGCAGCGCCCTCAGCACCCCGTCGAGCACAGGCCGTCCGGTCGCCGTCGCCCTGACCCGGCCCGCGTCCACCACAAGGAAGCCATCCGAGATCAGCCCGGCCAGCGGCTCCTCCGCCTCCGACCGGCCCAGCGGGGCCAGATCGGCCAGGGCCAGACCCTCGAACGTGCGCAGGCCCAGCAGCACCCTTTCCTCCGCCGCGTCCCGCGCCGACTGGGTCTCGCGCTCGCTCCACGGCGTCCCCGCCGCGACGCCGGCGACGTACGGACAGATACCCTTGTGCGCGACCGTCGCCGTTCGCGCCCCGCCCAGCGTCAGCCGGCCGTGCGCGCCCGGGCCGACGCCGAGATAGTCGCCGCCGCGCCATACATGGAGGTTGTGCGAGGATCGGGCCGCCACGCCGCGTGCGTGGTTGGAGACTTCATAGGCCTCGAACGCCGCGCCCTCGAGCACGCCCTGGGTCGCCTCATAGAGGGCGGCGGACAGGTCCTCGTCAGGCGGCGTCCAGGCATGGCGCGCCACGGCGCGGCCGAAGGCGGTCGTCGGTTCAATGGTCAGCTGATAGGGCGAGACGTGTTCGAAGCCGAGGCCCAGCGCCTCGGTCAGTTCGGCGGTCCAGCCGGCGACGGTCTGGCCGGGGCGGGCGTAGATCAGATCGATCGACAGGCGCGGAAAGGCGCCCGCGGCGACGGCGACGGCGCGCCGGGCCTCGCCCGCCGAATGATTGCGCCCGAGGAAGGCCAGGGCCGCGTCGTCCAGCGCCTGCACCCCCATGGAGAGGCGGTTGACCCCGGCGTCCGCCAGGGCGGCGAAGCGCGCGGCCTCGGCGTCGGTGGGATTGGCCTCGAGCGAAACCTCGATGTCGCCGCGCGGCTCGAACAAGCCCTTGGCCCGGTCGATGATCGCGGCCACGGCGTCCGGAGCCATCAAGGACGGCGTGCCTCCGCCGAAGAAGATCGAGGCCAGCCGTCGCGGGCCGACGAGGGCGGCCTGCGCCTCCATGTCGGCGAGGATGGCCGCAGCCAGCGCGGCCTGTTCCTCGACCCGCCCCCGGTCCCGCACGACGTTGAAATCGCAATATGGACAGATGCGAGCGCAGTACGGCCAGTGGACGTACAGGGCGAGGTCAGTTCCAGGGTCGCTATCGCGATGCGCGCGGCGCATCGCCACTCGAGCGACATCGTGCCCCGGGTCTGGAACGGGATCAGTCAATCAGCGCCGCCTTCAGCTTCGCGAACGCCCGCGCCCGGTGGCTGATGGAATCCTTCAGCGCGGGGTCCAGTTCGCCGAAGGTCTGGCCGTAGCCATCGGGAACGAAGATGGGATCGTAGCCGAATCCCCGGTCGCCGCGCGGGGGGAAGGTCAGCAGGCCGTCGACCCGGCCCTCGACGACCACCGTCGGGCCATCGGGCCAGGCCACGGCGAGGGCCGAGGTGAACCAGCCGCGGCGGTCGTCCGATCCGATCTCCTCGAGCCGTTCCTCCACCCGGCGCATGGCGAAGGCGAAATCCTTGTCGGGGCCGGCCCAGCGGGCGGAAAATATGCCCGGCGCCCCGTCCAGCGCCGCGACCGACAGGCCCGAGTCGTCGGCCAGGGCGACCTCTCCGGCCCGGTCCGCCGCGTGGCGCGCCTTCAGCAGGGCGTTGCCCGCGAACGTGCTCTCGGTCTCTTCGGGTTCGGGCAGGTTCAGGCCGGCCGCGGTGACCACCTCGTAATGTCCGTCCAGAAGCGCGTCGATCTCGACCGCCTTGCCGGGATTGTGGGTCGCCACCACCAGGCGCATCCCCTTGATAAGCTTCAGATTCATTCTGGTCACGCGCTCCGCAACAATCCATTGCCAAAGTTTAATATCGTTAAACGATATGTAACATGACTTCCTTCGACGCACGTCCTATCTATGTCCTCAAGAACGGACGCCGCGACGTTCCCCGAACAAGCCGATACCGGCAAGATCGATGCAGCGGAACAACGAACGAGGGGTGAAAACATCCCTCACTCAGGAACTACGGAGAAAGACCATGAACACCATGAACGCTTCCTNCGTGCAGGGCGCGGGCGATGACTGGTCGTGAGCATGGGCGCGGTAATCATTGGCGCGACGCTGGAGGAAGTAATTTTCCGCGTCCTGCTTTTGACGGCTCTGCCCCTGTGATTCTTCTCTGTCTCACCGGAGCTTTGACGATCGGCATGACAATCGCGATGAATAAGCCCGCGTGTGGGTTCGCCGGACCCCGCGCGGCATCCTCGCCTCGACCCCCGGCCTGAACGAGGCCCCTCCATGCGCTTCCCGAAAATGAAGAAACTCGGGATTAGCGTACCCCCTGTGCCCGGCTTGCGGGCCCGCTCGATGTCCCGGCTGCTGAATGCGGCTCTCGGCGTCGCCTACTGGCTGATGATCCTTCTGACGTTGATCGTGGTGGCGGCTTTCGTCGTCACCCTGTTCATTCCCATGGGACCCACCGGCCTGATCTTCAGCGACGAATCGGGCGGCACCCAGGTTCCGGTCTCACGCACCTACATCCTGTTCGGTTTCGGGGCCTTCGCCGGCTATTTCGGCGGTTTCGCCCTGATCCTGAGGCAGCTGCGCCGCATCTTCGCCACCCTCGCCACGGGCGACCCCTTCCATCCCACCAACGTCAGCCGGCTGAAGCAGATCGGCCTGATCCTGTCCGTGGTCACCGGCGGATCCTGGATCGGGCAGACGCTGGTGGCGCGCCTCGCCCGCGGCGAGATGGACCCCCCGTCGCTTTTCGACCTCGTCACCCCCGCCTTCTCCATCCTGGTCGTCTTCGTCCTGGCCGAGGTATTCCGCGAAGGCGCCCGCCTGCGCCGCGAATCCGAACTGACAATCTGAAAAAGGTCCGCTAGAGCCCCGCCATGGCCATTCGCGTCCAGCTAGATCGCATCCTCCTCGAGCGGCGCATGTCGCTGACCGAGCTGGCCGACCGCGTCGGCGTGACCCTGGCGAACCTGTCGATCCTGAAGACCGGCAAGGCCCGCGCCATCCGGTTCTCGACCCTGGACGCCCTGTGCCGCGAACTGAACTGCCAGCCGGGCGACCTGCTGGTCCAGACGCCGGGGCCGCAGGATTCGGGCTCCGACGAGGACGTCGACGGGACCGCCCCCGGCGCGACATGAGCCGCCGCGACGACCTGAGCCCCGACGACCGTCGCATCTGGGCCCGCGTCGCCGGTTCGGTCACCCCCGCCCAACCGAAGAAGGCGGCCTTGATCATGGCCGGCCCCGCCGCGGTCGAGCCCCCGGCCGCGCCGCATCCGAAGGCCACACCGAAAGAGCGTGGAACGCCGCCGTCCTACACGCCATCGATGGCGCCCGGACGCCCGCGCGGCCTGCCCGAGGAACTGGAGCCCCGCCGACAGCGCCGCCTGTCGCGCGAGCGCGATCCGATCGAGGCGCGGATCGACCTGCACGGCTTCGGCCGTTTCCAGGCCCAGGACGCCCTGACGGCCTTTCTGCTCGGGGCGCAGGCGCGCGGCTACCGCTCGGTTCTGGTCATCACCGGACAGGGCCGCCGGGGCGGAACCGGCGTGATCCGGGCCTCGGTGCACGAATGGCTGCAGAGCCCCGCGCTGCGGGGCGTGGTGTCGGGCTACGCCTCCGCCGCCCGCCACCATGGCGGCGACGGCGCCCTGTATGTGACGGTCCGGCGAGCCTAGTCGTTCGCGCCGCCGGCCCGACGATCGGCCGGCGGCCCGGGCGCCCTCCCCGGCCCCCAGGGAGCCGCGCGCTCGCCCGCCTGACGGTGCACCAGGCCGGCGGTGGTCAGACGCTCCACCACGTCGGCGGCCTCGGGATGGTCGAGGTCCGCCAGCCGGAAGGGCTCCCCCGACAGGATCCGGCGAACGAGGCCGACCGGGGCGCGACCGAAACGGAAGTCCGAACCCGGCCCCAGGACCCGGACGCCGTCGCCCAGGTCCGAGATCCGGGTGAAGGCCGGGCGGGCGACATAGATCGTCCCGTCGTCAGCCCGGTTGCGGGCGATGGCGTCAGCGATATCCGGTTCGCGTGAACGGATGAAGGCCTCGCTGATCGTCTCCCACGCGTTGGCGGGCGCGATCGCGCCGCTCAGGCGCTCGACGAGGGCGTCGAAAACCGGTTGCAGCCGGGCGGGGTCGAAATCCGGCCTCGCATAGTCGTACGGCAGGGCCTTCCGGAACGCCCGGTCCTGGAGGCAGACCTCGGACACCGCCTCGAGCATCAGATCCGCCCAGGTGCGGACGATCAACCCCACGGTGATGTGCAGCGACGGACCGTCGCCAAGGTTCGCCGCATCATGGAAATAGCCGCGAGGGATGTAGGCGCAATCGCCTTTTCGCAGAACGAAACTGTGGCTGGCCTCCCCGGCCGCGTGTTCACCGGAGCGGAATTTCTCGCCCCGATAGGGAGACGCGGCAGGCTCGTCGTAGAGGCGCCAGGTCTTCTCGCCCTCGACCTGGAGGACGAAGACATCGTGGCTGTCGTAGTGGGTGCGGAAGCCCTGTTCGCCGGGAGGCGTCAAATAGATGTTGGTCTGGATGTGGCACGACAGGGCCTGCTCCAGCGCGCGGCAGAAGTCGGCCAGCCGTTTGTCGCTGTGCTGAAGCTGGTTGACGACCAGGGTGGCGCCGTTGCGATAGCCCCTGGCGAGCGCCACGCGGTCGACGACGCCGTTGGCGACATAGTCCGACCGATCGACGGGCGAGCGGGCGTTGGTCATCTCGACCATGCCTTCCCGGAGATCCATTTCGGCGAGCCGGTCGTTGAGCCGGTCAAGGGTCAAAAGGGCGTCGAAGCGGTCGACATCGCCGCCGCCATGGATCAGCGGCTTCTGCTCATGGACATCGGACAGAAAGACCTGATCCGGGACGCCCACCATCCATTCGATCACGCCCGGCGCCTGCAGGGCCCCCATCAGGACGCGACCCTCAGCGCGGCCCACGCCCCTGATTGGCGCGGTCGGAACTGTCGCTGTCGGTGACGCCCGTGGTGTTTCGTCCCTGCCCCGACCGATCGGAACTGTCGCTGTCGGTCACGCCGGTCATGTTGCGGCCCTGACCCGAGCGGTCGGTGCTGTCGTTGTCGGTCTGGCCGGTCATGTTGCGGCCCTGGCCCGAACGGTCCGTGCTGTCGTTGTCGGTCTGGCCGGTCATGTTGCGGCCTTGGCCCGAACGGTCCGTGCTGTCATTGTCGGTCTGGCCGGTCATGTTGCGGCCCTGACCCGCACGGTCGGTGCTGTCGTTGTCGGTCTGGCCGGTCATGTTGCGGCCCTGACCCGAACGGTCGGTGCTGTCGTTGTCGGTCTGGCCGGTCATGTTGCGGCCCTGACCCGCACGGTCGGTGCTGTCGTTGTCGGTCTGGCCCGTGGTGTTGCGGCCCTGGCCCGAACGGTCGGTGCTGTCGCTGTCGGTCTGGCCCGTGGTGTTGCGGCCCTGGCCGACGCGGTCGCTGCTGTCGGTGTCGCTCACCCCTGTGGTGTTGCGGCCCTGGCCGACGCGGTCGCCGCTGTCGGTGTCGCTCACGCCCGTGCCGCGGCCGGCGCCCACGGAGTCGGTGGGATCGGAATCTGTCGGTCCGTCCTGCCGGGCGAAAGCCGGGCCTCCCGCAACCGTCGCCAGCGCCCCGCCCGTGACGCCCGCGCCAATCACCCGCTCGAGAAACGAGCGCCTGCTGAAGTCCGCCATCAAGTCCCCCGAACCAAGCCTCCGCGCGCAACTTTCGCGCACTCCCGCAGACAAGGTCCTGTACGGACCGAAACCTGTCAACCCAGGCGGGTTGCAGGCGAGGGCGTCAGGCGTTCAGGGCCAGGCCCGCCTCTTTCGCCAGCCGCTCCAGCGACGTCATCGGCCGCGGACCCCAGTGGGCGATGACTTCGGCCGCCGCCAGCGAACCGAGCTTGCCGGCGTCCTCCAGCGACAGGCCGCGGGCGAGACCCAGCAGGAAGCCGGCGGCATACTGGTCGCCCGCGCCGGTGGTGTCGACCACCTTGTCGACCGGGCAGGCGGCGATCTCGACCCGCTCGGTCCCGCCGCCTCCGAACACCACCGAACCGGCGGCGCCGCGGGTGACGGCGGCGACGTCGACGATGCGGCCCAGATGGGCGGCGGCCGCGTCGAAATCCTCGGTCTCGAACAGGGCGTGGAGCTCGTTCTCGTTGGCCAGAACGATGTCGGCGGAGGCCTCGATGAAGGCCAGCAGTTCGGCGCGCCAGCGGTGAACCACGAAGGAATCGGACAGGGTGATGGCGACCTTGCGTCCGGCGGCGTGGGCGGCCGCGGCGGCGGCCTCGAACGCGGCGCGGGCCGGGGCCGGATCGAACAGATAGCCTTCCAGATAGACGATGGCCGAGGCGCCGATGAGGGCCGCGTCGATGTCGGCGGCCGCCAGCTGGTTGGCGGCGCCGAGGAAGGTGCACATGGTGCGCTGGCCGTCCGGCGTGACGTTGATCATGCAGACCCCGGTGGCGAGGCCCCGTTCGGGACCATCCTTCAGCGGGACGGTGTCGAATACGACGCCGGCGGCGCGGATGTCGTGGCTGAAGACGCCGCCCAGGGTGTCGTCGGCGACCTTGCCGATATAGGCGGCCCGCCCGCCGAACGAGCCGACGCCGGCGACGGTGTTGCCGGCCGAGCCGCCCGAGGCCTCGACCCCCGCCGCCATGGCGCCATAGAGGGCGGCGCTCTGCTGCGCGTCGACGAGCTGCATCGAGCCGGCGGTCAGACCCTGGGCCGTCAGGAAGGCGGGATCGCAGGGGGCCAGGACGTCGACGATAGCGTTGCCGACGGCGCAGACATCGTAGGAGGCGGGGATCTGGGTCATGGGCGGCCCATAGCGGACGACCGGCCCGGCGTCATCCAAAAACCCATAAGGAAACCCTTATGCATTTCCCGACTGTTCGCTAAGACCCGGGGATGACCGAAGTCGCCGTCCTGACCCCCGACCCGTCCGATCCCTCCTACGCCGGCCAGTGGCCGGGCGTGCTGGCGCGGCTGGGCGAAGCCCTGTCCCTCGCGGGCGTGACCGTCGTCCCGACGCCGTGGACGGAACACGTCGCCGACGCCTCGGCCCTGGAGCGATTTCCGCTGGTCCTGCCGCTGATCGTCTGGGGCTATCACCGGGACCATGAGCGCTGGATCCACGCCTGCGCGACCTGGACCGGGGCGGGGCTGCGGATGTTGAACCCGCCGTCGGTGCTGGGCTGGAATTCGGACAAGAGCTATCTGAAGCGACTGGCCGAGCAGGGGATCGCCATCCCCGACACGGTCTGGATCGACAGCCCGGGACAGGCCGATGTCGACGCCGCCTTCGACCGCTTCGGAACCGACCGGCTGGTGGTCAAACCCCGCGTCTCCGGCGGGGCGTGGAAGACCCTGCGACTGTCGCGCGGCGACCGGCTGGTCGACGCGCCCGGGGGGCCGGCGATGATCCAGCCCTATCTGCCGACCATCGAGACGGAAGGCGAAACCTCCCTGCTGTTCTTCGGCGGCGGGCTCAGCCATGTCGTCAACAAGCGGCCGGTTCCCGGCGAATTCCGGGTCCAGGTCCAGTACGGCGGCGGCTACACCGCCCTCGCCCGGCCGCCCGCCGGCGCGCTGGCCCTTGCGGAGCAGACGCTGGCGGCCATCGGCGAGGATCTGCTGTACGCCCGCATCGACATGGCGCCCGACGCCGACGGCCGCTGGCTGCTGATGGAGGCCGAGCTGATCGAGCCGGACTTCTATCTCGGTTCCGCGCCGGAAGGCGGGCAGAGGTTCGCGGACGCGGTGCGCGCCCGGCTGCAGGCGGAATGTCGAGTCCGCTGATTTTAGCGGACATTGCGGACTCATCGGACTCTTCCGCGCTTCCCCGAAGGTTGGAAAGAGAGTGTAACCCCGCCAGAAGGGGCGCCAGGCATTTGACGCTGGTCGGCTGGAAAACCTGTTTCCTTTCAATGAGTCGATCGACCAAAGTCGTCTGGCAAAACGGGTTTCTGGATCAAGTCCTGAAGGCGGGGCGCTGAACTCCCTCCCGCTGGAAAGGATTCAGCCCGCCTCGCCCATCGCCACCAGATCGGGCCGCGTCGGACACAGGTCGCTGATCAGACAGGCGCTGCATTTCGGCCGGCGCGCCGTGCAGGTGTAGCGGCCGTGCAGGATCAGCCAGTGGTGGGCCTTGGGCAGCCATTGCTCGGGCACCACGCGGAACAGCTGGGCCTCGACCTTGTCGGGGGTGGCGGCGTTGGCCAGACCCAGCCGGTGAGAGACGCGGAAAACGTGGGTGTCGACCGCGATGGCGGGCTCGATTCCCAGTTCGTTCAGCACCACGCTGGCCGTCTTGCGCCCGACGCCGGGCAGGGCCTGCAGGTCGGCGCGGTTCAGCGGCACCTCGCCGCCATGCTGCTCCATCACGATCTGGCTCAGGGCGATGACGTTGCGCGCCTTGCCGCGATAGAGGCCGATCGAGGCGATGTAGGGGACCAGTCCGGCCTCGCCCAGTTCCAGCATCTTCGCCGGCGTGTCCGCCACCCGGAACAGCCGGTCGGTCGCCTTGTTGACCGAGACGTCGGTGGCCTGGGCGGACAGGGCGACGGCCACGACCAGGGTGTAGGGGCTGGAGAAATTCAGCTCGGTCTTCGGCTCGGGCATGACCGCCGAAAGCCGCTCGAAGACGGCCTCGACCCGGTCCTCGTCGGGCGGCCAGCCCAGCACGGGGATCGCCGCGCCGGTCATGACGGCGGGACGTTTGGGCGTGTCTCTGGAAACCTTCCGGGTCATGGCCGACTTAGAGCGCGGCTGGCGTCGCCGCGCCAGATCAGCGCGTGATCCGCGCGACAACCGGAACCACCTTCGGCCGCACCTCGACGACGACGGGCGGTGTCGAGAACCGGCCGGCGCGCGGCTTCAAGGGCGGTGGCGTCGATCTCGCCCGCCGCGAGCCAGCGGACATCACGGCCGCCAAACGATGCGAAACAAGACGTGTTGCGGCGCCGAAACGAGCGTTGTTGATTTTTGGACAGTATCGTCCATTTTAAGTCGTCCTCCCTGACACCCCCTGCTCCGAGCGCGCCCCCATGGCCCTGTCGCCCACCCTGAAAAAACGCCTGCCCCTGATGGTGGGCGCCGTGGTCGCCGTGGCCGTCCTTGTCGGCGGGATCGCGTGGTGGCAGGGCAAGCAGCGCTGGGAGTCCACCGACAACGCCTTCGTCGCCGCCGACACCACCGAGGTCAGTCCCCAGATCGACGGCTATGTCGTCGAGGTGCTGGTGGCCGACAACCAGCGCGTCGCGCCGGGCCAGATCCTCATCCGCCTCGACGACGCCAACGCCCGCGCCGCCCTGGCCCAGGCCGAAGCCAATCTGGCCTCGGTGATCGCCGCCGTCGGCAATGTCGACGCCCGCGCGGCCCAGGAACAGGCCCTGATCGCCTCGCGCGCCGCCGGCGTCGCCCAGGCCCAGGCCCAGGCCGATCTGGCCCGCCAGCAGGTCGACCGTTACGGCAAGCTGGCCGAACAGGGCTGGGTGTCGCAGCAGCGCATCCAGACCGAACAGGCCGGCGCCCGCACGGCCCAGGCCACCGTCGCCGAGGCACAGGCCGCCCTGGTCGCCGAACAGCGCACCGCCGGGGTGCTGGGTTCGACCCGCAGCCAGAGCGTGGCCGCCGTCGAGGTGGCCCGCGCCCAGGTCGAACAGGCCCGCATCGCCCTGGACCGCACCGTCATCCGCGCGCCGGTCGCCGGCGTGATCGGCGCGCGCGGCGTGCGCGTGGGCCAGTATGTCCGTCCGGGCGGCCAGATCCTGTCGATCGTGCCGCTGGGCGACGCCTATGTGGTCGCCAATTTCAAGGAGACCCAGGTCGATCGCCTGCGCCTCGGCCAGACCGTCGAGATCAGCGCCGACGCCTACCCCGGTCAGGCCCTGACCGGCCACATCGACAGCTTCTCGCCCGCGACCGGCTCCGAGTTCGCTCTCATCCCGATCGAGAACGCCACCGGCAATTTCACCAAGATCACCCAGCGCGTGCCGGTGCGCATCCGCGTCGATCGCGCCTCGGGCGCCGCCCTGCGGCCCGGCCTGTCGGTCGAGGTCAAGGTCGACCTGAAGAGCCGGGGAGGCCTCAGCTTCGCCCAGGCCGCCACCGGGACCATCGCCACCGCCGCCGCCGACACGGGCGTCGCGGTCCAGTGACCGCCGCCGCTCCCGCCGTGGCCGGAGCAGCCCCGGCCGAACCGAAGATCAACTGGACCATCCTGCTGCTGGGCTTCGCCGGCATGGTGATCGGCCAGTTCATGGCCATCCTCGACATCCAGATCGTGGCCTCGTCCCTGCCGCAGATCCAGGCCGGTGGGGGACGCAGAAGGTGTTCCTCGTCTCCTGCGCCGGCTTCATGCTGATGAGCGTGGCCACGGGCCTGTCGTCGTCGATCGACGCCATGATCTTCTTCCGCGCGCTTCAGGGCTTCGTCGGCGGGGCCATGATCCCGACCGTCTTCGCCGTCGCCTTCACGGCCTTCCCGCCGGAAAAACGCATCACCGCCAGCGTGGTCATGGGGCTGATCGTGACCCTGGCGCCCACCGTCGGCCCGACCTTGGGCGGCCACCTGACCGAGTGGCTGAGCTGGCGCTGGCTGTTCTTCATCAACGTCCCGCCGGGACTGCTGGTGCTGTTCCTCGTCGGCCGTTACGCCAATTTCGACAAGGGCGACCCGTCGCTGACCAAGGGCTTCGACTGGTGGGGCCTGGGCCTGATGGCGGTCTTCCTGATGAGCCTGCAATTCGTGCTCGAGGAAGGGTCGAAGAACGACTGGTTCTCGGACGACAACATCCTGTGGCTGTCGGTCCTCGCCGCCATCACCGGCCCGGCCTTCATCTGGCGGTCCCTGACCTACCATAACCCCGTGGTCGAGCTGCGCGCCTTCACCAACCGCAACTTCATGGTCGGGGTGGTGATGACCTTCACCGTCGGCGCGGCCCTGTTCGGGGGCACCTTCCTGCTGCCGCTGTTCCTGTCCCGGGTGCGGGACTATTCGGCGGCCGAGGTGGGCACCACCATGGTGGTGTCGGGCCTGGCCATGTTCGTCACGGCCCCGTTCGCGGGCCGGCTGGTGCGCAAGGTCGACGCTCGCATCCTGATGTTCGGCGGCTTCATGCTGTGCGCCTGGGGCATGTGGGACGCCCACGCCGTGACCAGCGAATGGGGCTTCTGGGAATTCGCCGGGGTCCAGGCCGTGCGCGGGGCCGGTGTGATGATGGCCATGATCGCGGCCCAGCAGGTGACCATGTCGACCCTGCCGCCGCACATGGTCAAGAACGCCTCGGGCCTGGTGAACCTGTCCCGCAACGTCGGCGGCGCCTTCGGCCTGGCCTTCCTGAACACCTCGCTGACGCAGAACACGGCCTCGCACATGAGCGAGCTGACCCAGAACATCTCCGTGACGAACGGCGGCATGCAGGCCATGCTGGCGGGAATGCAGGAGCGGTTCGCGGGCTCGATCGACCCGGCGGGAGCGGCGATGAAGGCGATCCAGGGCATGCTGAATCTCCAGGCCACGACCCTGGCCTTCGGCGACGCCTTCGCCATGCTGGCCGTCGGCTGCGTCTTCGCCGCCTTCGTGACCCTGTTGTCCCGTCCGGTGAAGGCCGTGGCGGGCGGCCCGCCGGTGGACGCCCACTGATGGCCCGCGTCGCCGGACAGATCGACGAGGCCAAGACCGAGGCCATCCTGGACGCGGCCCTGGCCCTGTTTTCGGAGAAGGGCGCCCTGACCTCGATGGAGGCCATCGCCCGCCGGGCCGGGGTGTCGCGCCAGACCCTCTACAACCGCTTCCCGTCCAAGGTGGAGATCGGCCGCGTCCTGGCCGCCCGCCGCTCGGACGCCATCAGCACGCCGCTGCGGAGCGGCGGGGATCCCGAAACGGTGCTGACCGCCATGGCCGCCGGCATGCTGGAAAAGCTGTGCGGCGCCCAGGCCGGCGCCTCGATGCGCGGTGTCGCCCTGATGTCGCCGAGCGACCCGGAACTGGCCGCGGCCATCTATCAGGCCGGCCCGGCCGAAGGCCTGCGCCGTCTGTCCGCCTGGCTCGCCGAGCAGGACCGCAAGGGCTTGCTGCGCATCCCCGATCCCGACGCCGCCGCCGAGATGTTCTCGGGCATGGTGCTGGGCCACGGCCACCTGCGCGGCGTGCTGGGCCTCCCCCATCCGGACTTCGACCTCGGGGCCCGCGCCGCCGAGGCGGCCCGCCGCTTCCTGCGCGCCTTCGCCGTCTGAGGCGGTTGGCCGCGGCGGACAATCGGCCTAGACCGCGCCCGTACCGTTCCGGAGCGTACCCATGCTGATCCACCTCTCCTCCTGGCCCGAGATCGACGCGCGGCTGAAGACGACGAAGACCGTCGTCGTGCCCATCGGCTCGAATGAACAGCACGGCCCGACCGGCCTGCTCGGCACCGACTGGCTGTGCCCCGAGATCATCGCCCACGCGGCGGAGGCGCAGGACGAAAGCCTGGTCGTGGCTCCGACCTTCAATATCGGCATGGCCCAGCATCACCTGGCCTTCGCCGGCACCATCTCGCTGCGGCCTTCGACCTTCATGGCCGCCATCACCGACTGGGTGTCGTCGCTGAGCCGGCATGGCTTCGAGCGGATCTATTTCCTCAACGGGCACGGCGGCAACGTCGCCACAATCGAGGCGACCTTCGCCGAGATCTACGCCGAATGGTCGTTCGTCGAGGAGCAGCCGCCGTTCGTGCTCAAGCTGAAGAACTGGTGGGACCTGCCGGGGGTGCACAGCCTGTGCGCCAGGATGTTCCCGACGGGCCACGGGATGCACGCCACCCCGTCCGAGATCGCCGTCACCCAGGCCGCCTATCCGGATCGCATCAAGGTGGCGGACTACAGCCCGCAGATCGCCCCCACCGGCCCGATCCGCGACGCCCTCGACTATCGCGCCCGCTTCCCCGACGGCCGCATCGGCTCGGACCCGGCCCAGGCCAGCCCCGAAAAGGGCCGGACCATCATCGACGCGGCGGTCCCCGCCCTTCTGAAGGATGTGGCGGACTTCTCGTCGGAGGTCTTGCCCGCGACCTGATTGCGGCCCAAGGCTCGGCGCATGACCCAGTTCGACAAAGCCATCAAGACCGGCCGCCGCCTGACCCGCGACGGCGCGCGCGCGGCCAGCACCGCCCTGTCGGGCGGGGAGATGCTGCAGGCCGCCGGCGATGTGATCACCGCCCGCATGGAGATCATGGCCGCGGGCCTGGTCGACCCGCGCAAGGTCGACCTGAAGGAAATGTCGTTGATGAGCACCGAAAAGGTCGAGGCCCTGTCCGCCTCGGCCTCGGCCATGGCGAAGACGTTCGGCGACATCGGCGGCCGCGTCGGCTCCGGCTTGATGACGGAAGCCGGGCACGCCTCCAGGGCCGCGACGTCGATCGCCTCCGCCTCGACCCCCGCGGCCGCCATGCAGGCCCAGTACAGCTACGCCGTCGGCTGGTGGAGCCGCGCGGCGACCCAGATGCTGACGATGAACAGCGCGCTTCTGAAGGGCCAGGCCGACGTCATGCGTCCGATCCACCGGACCGCCGTCGCCAATGCGAAGCGGCTGAAGAAGTAGGCGAGATATTCTCCCTCCCCTTCATAGGGAGTGGGGTCGCGCAGCGACCGGGGGGGAATTTCAGACGCACCCCACCCTGTCGTCGCTTCGCGCCGACTTCCCTCCCCATGAAGGGGAGGGAGAACGTGTTTCTTACCGGAACGGCGGCTCGTCGAAGGCGCGCAGCTTGCGCGAATGCAGGCGGGCGCCCTCGGCGCGCAGCAGGTCGATGGCGTGAATGCCGATCTGAAGGTGCTCGGAGATCGAGCCCTCATAGAAGCGGTTGGCCTGTCCCGGCAGCTTGATCTCGCCGTGCAGCGGCTTGTCCGAGACGCACAACAGGGTCCCGTAGGGCACGCGGAAGCGGTAGCCCTGGGCCGCGATGGTCGCCGATTCCATGTCGATGGCCACGGCCCGGCTCTGGTTGAAGCGCAGCGCCGACTTGGAATAGCGCAGCTCCCAGTTCCGGTCGTCGGTGGTCACCACCGTGCCGGTGCGCAGGCGCCGCTTGACCTCCTCGCCCGGCGCGCCGGAGACGATCTTGGCTGCGTCGTACAGCGCCCGCTGGACCTCGGCGATCGAGGGGATGGGAATGTCCGGCGGCAGCACCGCGTCCAGCACGTGGTCGTCGCGCAGATAGGCGTGGGCCAGCACATAGTCGCCGATGCTCTGGCTGGGCCGCAGACCGCCGCAGTGGCCGATCATCATCCAGGCGTGGGGACGGGTGACCGCCAGGTGGTCGCAGATGGTCTTGGCGTTGGACGGGCCGACGCCGATGTTGACCAGGGTGATGCCGCGATGGCCCGGCGCCGTCAGGTGATAGGCCGGCATCTGGTGCTTCTTCCAGGCCGCGTCCATGACCGCCGTCTCGGGGCTGGGCGTGTCGCGCGTGATCTCGATCCCGCCGGCGCAGACCAGCCTGTCATAGGCGCTGTTCGGATCCTGCAGCTGGGCGCAGGCCCAGCGCACGAACTCGTCGACATAGCGGTTGTAGTTGGTGAACAGGATGTAGCTCTGCACATCCTCGACCGGCGTGCCGGTGTAGTGGCGCAGGCGGGCCAGCGAGAAGTCCGTGCGCAGGCCGTCGAACTGGGCCAGCGGGAAATCCCGGGTCAGGTCGAACATCCCGTCCGAGATTTCGTCGCCGATATGGGCCAGGTCCGTGGTCGGAAAATAGCGCGCGACGGCGGCCGTCTGGCTGCGGTCGAGGGCGACGTCCGAACCGTCCATCACATAGGGGAAGGGGATCTCCTGATCCGACGGGCGCACGTCGAAGGCCGCGCCATAGTCCGCCTCCAGCAGGGTCAGCTGTTCCAGCAGATAGGGACGGTACAGGTCGGGCCGGGTGATGGTGGTCGCATAGACTCCCGGCCGCGACAGCCGGGCGTAGGCGCGCTGTTCCAGATTGGCCGGCCGTTCGCCGTACCAGCTGACCCTGAGTTCAGGATAGGAGAACAGGCCCTTGGCCCGGGCCTCGGGATCGGCGCGTTCGCCGGTCCGGAGAAAGGCCCCCACCGCGGTGCGCAGGTTGGAGACGGACTGGTTGTAGAGGGCTTCGAGGCGGTCCAGCGCCGCCTGTGGTGTCATCGTTTCTGTCATGGCCTCATCTAGCGGAAGAAGATGACCTTGGCGAGACGGTGGAGCTTCAGCGCCCCGGGCATCAGCCCAGCTCGCGGCGCAGGAAGGTCGTGACGTCGTCCAGCACCGGCGCCTTGCTGCGGAACAGGGGCGAGAAGGTCGCGATCAGGTCGGCGTGATTCAGGCCGGGATAGAGCTTGGCCTCGCAGCGGCCGCCAACGGCCTTCATCCGGTCGCACAGGATGGCCGTGTCCTCGGCATGGACCACCACATCCTCCACGCCATGCCCCAGCCACAGCGGCGGGGCGTCGGCGCGGGCGAAGGTCACCGGCTGGGTCAGGGTCGGGTCCGGAACCCGTCCGAAGGCGTTGACCGAGGCCGGCACGTCAAAAGGCAGAAAGTCATAGGGCCCCGCCAGACCGGCCGCGGCCCTGATCAGCCCTGGCGCGCCCGCGCCGGTCATATAGCGGCGATCGAGGGCGATCATCATCGCCAGATGAGCCCCCGCGGAGTGTCCGATGACGCCCAGCCGGGCCGGATCGGCGCCGTACCGGTCGGCGATCTGCCCGGCCTTCGCCGTGGCCGCCGCGGCGTCCTCGATAAAGGCCGGGAAATGCGCCTGGGGAACCAGCCGGTAGTCCGGGGTGGCGACCACGAAGCCGCGCGCGGCCAGCGCCTGCGCCGCCCAGCCGTAGAGGCGGCGCTCGCCGCTGTCCCAGCCCCCGCCGTAAAAGAAGACCAGCATCGGCCACGGCCGGTCGCCCGCCTCGACGGGGGCGTGAATGTCCATCCTCTGACGGGGATTGTCGCCATAGGCGAGGTCGCGCGCCACGCGCCGCACGCCCCGGTCGCGCGGAGCCAGATTATTCAGCAGGCCCAGCGGCGAACAGGCCGCGGCGATCAGGCCGAGGGCGGGGGCGAACAGGCCTCTTCGGGTCATGCGGTCCCTGGTTTCAGACGGAGTTGGACCAAGATACGCACGGAAGTCGGCTACGGCTCAACCGCGCGGCCGCTTATCGCGCCGACGAGATCAGGGCGCCGCAGTTGGCGTCCTCGGCCAGTCCCGGGTCGACGAAGGGCAGCAGGGCCACCAGCGGGTTGATCAGGGCCCCGAGCACCGTGCCCAGGCCGACCTGTCCGGCGATGGCGCCGCCGTCGACGCCGATCTTCGGCGCCGTCAGCGGGCCCCGGATGGTGATCGGCGACCACAGGCGGATCAATCGGGGCGACTTGGTCTCGCCGTCGATGCGCAGGTTCATGGTCTCGGCGCCGAGATCGATGGTCCCCGTGCCCTTGGCCAGCACGGGCGTGGTGTCGATGACGAAGGTTCGCGCGGTGGCGGTGCCGCCGCTGACGGTGAAGTCGGCCACGGCGCAGCGGATTTCCGACGTGCCGGTGTCGCCTGACAGTAGCTTGCCGAGGCCGGCGGTGACATTGATGCCCAGCAATTCGGCGAAGGCGGCGCGCATCCGGCCCTGCGGCACGACCAGGCTCAGCGTGCCCTTCGAATTGGCCGCGAAATCGTGAATCGAGGCGCCCGGCCCCTCCAGCTTCGCCCGCCCGATGGCGCGGCCCGTCACCGTGGGGACGCCGTTTCGCGCGGGGATGATCGACTCCAGCGGATAGCCGCGCAAACGGAAGTCGGCGGTCGAATAGGGCACCTTGTTGTTGGCGTTGATCCGCGCCGTCCCGTCCAGTTCGCCGCGGTTGAAGTCGAAGGCGACGGGATCCAGATTCAGGATGCCGTCCTTCAGCCGGGCCCCCAGATTGACGCGCCGCACGTCCAGTTCGTTCCGTTTCACCTGGGCCGCGCGATAGGTCAGCGTCCCGTCCATGACGCGCAGACGCTCGACGTTCAGCGGCGCGTCCGGCAGCAGCTTGCCCGGGGCGCCGGAGGTCACCACCGTGTCGCCGGACGCGGTGACCCGCGGCGTCCCGCCCAGCACCGAGGCGAGGTCGTCGATGTCGAGCAGGCGGGAATAGAGGCTGGCCTCGACCCGGCGGCGGTCGCCGACCTTGTCCACTTTCAGATCGCCCGACAGGTCCGAAGAGCCGACCCGGCCGCTGAAGTCGTTGAAGGTGAAGACGTTGTCGTTTCGGGTCAGCTTGCCGTTGAGACGATACGGCGGCGTGTTGGGGGTGGTGATGCCGGTCAGCAGATAGATGTCCGCCAGGTCGCGCCCGCGCAGACCCAGGGTGGCGTTGAACTGGCCCAGATCGAACGGCCGGGTGATCGCGCCATCGGCCGTCAGTGTCGTGCCCACGCCGGACAGTTCGGCCTTGAATCCATAGGGGCGGTCGCGCTTGATGTTGATGAAGGGTCCGCCCCGCACCATCAGCGTCAGGGGCGTGCCGTTGATCGTCCCGCGGCCATCGAGGTGGAAGCCGGCGTTTCCGTCCGAGCCCTCGCGCGCGTTGACGGTGGCGTTCAGGCGGATGTTGCGGCCCTGCTCGTCCAGGAACACCTGTCCGTCGCGGATGACCAGCCGGTTGATCGGCGGCAGCTTCATCGGGCCGGTGTCGGGCTTGTCCGGGTCCAGCACCCAGCTCTTGCGGCCGTCGGCGGTCGAGATCAGCACGACCTGCGGGCGGACGATCTCGACCAGCGGCATCTCCACCCGACCCGACAGCAGCGGCATGAGACGCACCGAGGCCACGGCGTCCTCGACCGTCAGGGTGTCCTTCTCGCTGGCCCAGTCCGGGCCGCCGACGCGCACCTGGCGGATGCGGGCCGAAGGCGTCCAGCTGAACAGCTGCACGTCCAGATCGCCCTGCAATTCGATGTCGCGGTCGTACCGGGCCGAGGCCCATCCGCCGATCGGCCCCCTGAGCCAGTTCCAGTCGAACAGCACCAGGAAGACGACGACCAGGGCGATCAACGCCAGCGCCACACCCGCGGCGATCTGCTCCGGCCGCCCCGGCTGGCGGAAGCTGGTGTAGACCGGGTCGTTGGCCCTGACCCAGTCGCGACGGTCCCGCGCCCAGGTCCCCGCCGGGACCAGCGCCCGGTCGCGCACGGCCAGCCAGTTGGGATGGTCCTTCAAGGGGTTGGACAAGCGCGGGACTCCGTCGAAGCCTCCACAACGCGCAAACGTCCGGAAAGGCTCAGGGCGGGCCGCGGGCGGCGGCGTATTCCCGCGCGGGCGGCAAAAAGGGCGCGCCCGGTCCGGACGCGCCCTGCCTGCCGAAGACCGGTCCGGTTACGGCGCGGGCTTCAGATATTTGTCCAGCCAGCCGAACACCTCGGTGTGCCATTGCAGGCTGTTGGCCGGCTTCAGCACCCAGTGGTTCTCGTTCGGGAAGAACAGCAACCGGCTTTCGACGCCCCGGCGCTGCAGGGCGGTGAAGGTCGACAGGCCCTGCGAGGTCGGGATGCGGAAGTCCAGATCGCCCTGCACCACCAGCATGGGGGTCTTCCACTGGTCGACGTGATGGACCGGGTTGAAGGCCTCGTAGCCGCGCGGATTGTCATAGTGGGTGCCGCCGTACTCCCATTCGGTGAACCACAGCTCCTCGGTGCCATAGGCCATGCCGCGCACGTCGAAGACGCCATCGTGGTTGACCAGGCATTTGAATTCGTCGGACCAGCGGCCGGCGATCCAGTTGATCATGTAGCCGCCGTACGAGGCGCCGAGGGCGCAGGCGTTGTCGCCGTCGAGGAAGCCGTAGCGTTCCTGCGCCGCGGCCCAGCCCTTCTGCAGGTCTTCCAGCGGGCGGTCGCCCCAGTGCTGGCTGATCGARTCSGTGAAGGCCTGGCCGTAGCCGGTCGAGCCGTGGAAATCGATCATCACCACCGCATAGCCGGCGCCGGCGTAGGTCGGGATTCCAGCGGTAGGACCAGCCRTTGCCGAACGATCCCTGAGGTCCGCCGTGGATCAGGAAGGCGACCGGATATTTCCGGCCCTCGACATAGTTCGCCGGCTTGATGACATGGCCGTAGACAGTCTCGCCGTTCCAGCCGGCGAAGCTGAACTGCTCGGGCTCGCCGAACGCCTGATCGTCCAGCTGCGGGTTCACATTGGTGATCCGGCGCGGCATTTCGCGGCCGCGGAAGGTCTTGACGAACAGCTCGCTGGGCCGGGTCAGCGTGTCCTGGGCGAAGACGAAGCCGGTGGGCGTCTGGGCGAAGGCCGAAACATGTCCCGGACCCGTGACCGGGGTGACCACGCCGTTGCGCGTGTCGATGGCGAAGATCCGGGTCTGGCCGACGTCGCCGGCGGTGACATAGACGGTGTTCCCGTCCGCCGACCATTGCAGGCTGTCGGCCGAGCGGTCCCAGTCCGCCGCGATCTGGCGCGTCCGGCCCGTGGCCACGTCGCGCAGGAAGATGGCGAATTTGTCGGCCTCGAAGCCGGGCCGGGCCATGGCGCGGTAGGCCATCGTCCGGCCGTCCGGCGAGAAGACCGGGCCGGTGTCCCAGGCGTCATTGTCGTCGGTCAGGTTCTCGAACGTGCCGTCGCCCGACAGGCCGTTGGTGCGCCACAGGTCGAAATTGGTGCTCCACGGCTCGCTCTGGCCGGCGAGGCGGGCCGAGAAGACGATCGCCTGCCCGTCCGGGGCGAAGGTGAATTCGCTCTCGTCGCCGAACGGCTTGGAGGGGGTGTCGCCGTCGAAGCCTTTCGTGACATGGACGGGCTGGCCCGTGGCGCGGCCGTCGGCGCCGATCGACTGGACGAACAGATGGTTCTGGGTCCCGTCGTTCCACGTATCCCAGTGGCGCACGAACATGCGGTCATAGACCTGGCCGGTCGCGGGATCCTCGGCCACGGCCTTCGTGCGGTCGACGGTGCAGGCGATGTCGCCGCACCCGGGGAAGACGGCCAGCGACACCGCGACCTTGTCCGCGCCGGGGCTCAGCCGGTAGGCGTTGACGTCCAGCGCCAGGTCCGTGACCTGCACCGGACCCGTTCCATCCGCGTTCGCCCGCCAGACCTGGCTGGTGCCCGAGCGGCCGGACAGGAAATACAGCTTGCCGTCCGAGCCCCAGCGCGCGGTGTTGGCCCCGCCCTCGCTGATCGCCAGCCTGCGGCCCTCGCCGCCCTGGCGCAGGTCCATGATCCAGAGCGAACCGGCGCGGCGGTTGGCGGCCACATCCGTGGTGGTCACAGCGTAGACCACCCAGCGTCCGTCCGGCGACACCTGCGGATCGGCCAGGCGATTGGCCGAAATCATGTCGCGGTAGTCGAAAGCGTCCGCCGACTGGCTGGCCGGGGCGGGCGCCGGGGCGCCCTCGGCGGGAGTCTCCGCCAGGGCGGGGACGGCGGCGAAAATGGCCAGGGCGGCGCTGGCGCCGGCGAGCAGGGAACGGTGGCGCATGGACGGTTTCCTCGTGACTTGTCTTCAGTCCCGGGCGCTGGCGTAGCACCGGGCGCGGGCAGGCGGAAGCCGCTTGCCGTCCGCGCCGCGAGCGGCGACAACCGGCGTCGAATGACCGAGATCGTCGCCCTCACGCCGACCCGCCGGGAACCGCACGTCTGCGACGTGCTGATCGCCGAGCGCGCGCCGCGTCTGACCCGGTCCATCGCCTGGCCCCTGGTCCGGCCCTTCCTCTACCGGCTGCTCAACTACCGCGCCGCCGTGCGCATGGCCGACGCCGTCAGGCCGCTCCCGGGACCCGGAGCGCTCGACTATATGAGCGACCTGCTGGATCTGAAGGTCGCGGTGATGAACCCCGAACGCATTCCGGCCGAGGGCCGCTGCATCATCGTCGCCAATCACCCGACCGGCATCGCCGACGGCATCGCCGTGTTCGACGCCATCCGGGGCCGGCGGACCGACGCCGTCTTCTTCGCCAACGCCGACGCCCTGCGCGTTTCGCCCCGGCTGGGCGAGACCGTCATTCCGGTCGAATGGGTGGTCGCGAAACGCACGCGCGAAAAGACGCGGGCGACGCTTCATGCGGCGAAGGAAGCCTTCGAGGCCGAGCGCTGCGTCGTCATGTTCCCGGCCGGGAGGCTGGCCCGCGTGGCCCGCGACGGCTCGGTCACCGATCCCGAATGGGCCCCGACCGCCGCTTCGCTGGCGCGCAAATACGGCGCCCCCATCGTACCCATCCACGTCGCTGGCCCGACGTCGCGCCTGTTCCACCTCTTCGACCGCATTTCGCCGGAACTTCGGGACATCACCCTGTTCCACGAACTGCTGAACAAGCGCCGCAAGGCCTTCCAGCTGAAGGTCGGCAAGCCGGTGCCGCCGACCCGTCTCGACATCGACGCGGTCAAGGCGACCTACGGGCTCAAGGCCTTCACCGAACGGGTCCTGCCCAGCCAGCCGGACGCCGATTTTGCCTGAGATCAATGGCCTGACGCTGCCCGACGCCGACGCCACCGCCCGCCTCGGCGCCGCCATCGCGCCGCGGTTGCAGCCGGGCGAGGCGGTGTTGCTGTACGGACCGCTGGGCATGGGCAAGTCGACCCTGGCGCGGGGCCTGATCCGCGCCCTGACGCGGCCGGACGAGGACGTGCCCTCGCCGACCTTCACCCTGGTGCAGTTCTACGAGAGCGACCCCCCCGTCGCCCATTTCGACCTCTACCGCCTGACCCGGCCCGGGGAGGCGTCCGAGATCGGCCTCGACGAGGTGCTGGACGACGGCTGCGCCATCATCGAATGGCCCGAACGGCTCGGCGACGATCCGGCCCGCTGGCTGGGCCCCGACATTCTGACGGTGACCCTCGCCGAGGCCGGAGACGGCCGGGTTGCGGCCCTGTCCGGCGCAGGCGCATGGGAGACGAAACTGAAGGACCTTCATGTCTGACCGCGAGCAGCAGCGTCTCGACTTCCTCAAAGCCGCCGGCCTGGCCGAGGCGGCGCGCGCGCCCCTGCCCGGCGACGCCTCGACCCGCCGCTATGAGCGGCTGACGACGCCATCGGGCGTCAGCCTGATGCTGATGGATCAGCCGGCCGCCGCCGAAAGCCCGCCCGCTGATCCGTCGTGGTCGCCCGAGCGCCGCAAGGCCGAGGGCTGGAACGCCGTCGCCCGCCTGTCCGCCGGCCGCATCGAGGCCTTCGCCGCCGTCGCCGCCCACCTGAGGTCGCTGGGCCTGTCCGCCCCCGAGATGGTCGCCGTCGACGCCGCCGCCGGCCTGGCCGTGCTGGAGGATTTCGGCGACGACCTTTTCGCCCGGGTGATCGAGGACGGCGCGCCCGAGGAGCCGCTCTATCTGGCCGCCGTCGAGGCCTTGGCGACCCTGCACGACACGCCCGCGCCGGCCATACTGACCGGACCCGCCGGCGACTGGCCGCTGCTGGCCTATGACGAAACCGCGCTGCAGGGCGGGGCCGACCTGTTCGTGGAATGGATGCCGAAGCTGGATGCGTCGCTGATCTTCGACGACGCAGCCGTGGATGAATGGCGGGCGGCATGGGCCCCCGTCACGGCGCGCGGGGCGGCCGGAGCCACCGTCATGGCCCACCGCGACTATCACGCCGAAAACCTGATCCGCCTGCCGGGCCGCAGCGGCGCCGCGAGCGTGGGGCTGATCGACTTCCAGGACGCCGTGCGCGCCCACCCCTCCTGGGACCTGCATTCCCTGCTGCAGGACGCCCGCCGCGACGTGCCGGCGGCGCTGGAGACGCGGGCGCTGGACCACTATTTCGCCCTTCGTCCGCTGACGGACCGGCAGGCCTTCATGCGCGACTACGCCGGGCTGGCGGCGCTGAACGAGGCGCGCATCCTCGGGGTCTTCGCCCGGCTGATCGTGCGCGACGGCAAGCCGCGCTACCGCGCCTTCATGCCGCGCATGTGGGCCCATCTGAACGCCAATCTGAAGGCGCCCGGGCTCGAACCCGTGGCCCGCTGGTTCGCCGCCCATGTCCCGGAGACGAGACGCCGATGACCGCCCCAAGAACGGCGATGGTGCTGGCCGCGGGCCTCGGCACCCGCATGCGTCCCCTGACCGACGACCGGCCCAAGGCCCTGGTCGAGGTCGGCGGCCGCGCCCTCATCGACCATGTGCTGGACCGGCTGGCGGACGCCGGGGTCGAGCGGGCGGTGGTCAATGTCCACTGGTTCGCCGACCGGCTCGAGCGCCATCTGGCCGCGCGCCGCGGCGGGCCGGACATCGTCATATCCGACGAACGCATCGAACTGCTGGAAACGGGCGGCGGACTGAAGAAGGCGGCGGCCCTCCTCGGGCCCGACCCGGTCTTTGTCGCCAACATCGACAGCGTCTGGACCGACCCGCGGGGCGATGCGCTGAATCAACTCGCCCGGTTGTGGAATCCGTCAATCATGGATGCGGCGCTTCTTCTCGCCAGGCGCGAAGGCTCGATCGGCTTCGAGGGCGAGGGCGACTTCTTCCTCGCCGACGACGGAAAACTGACCTTCCGGGGCGACGCCCCCTCCGCCCCCTTCGCCTATATGGGCGTCCACATCTGTCGGCCCGACTATGTCGCCGACGGCCCCGACGGCCCCTTCTCGCTGAGCGGCTTCTGGCGCCGGTCCGCCGCGGAAGGTCGCCTGTACGGCTGCGTTCTCGACGGCGACTGGATGCATGTCGGCGACCCGCAGGCCCGCGACGAGGCCGAGGCGAAACTGGCGCTCGAATGACCGCCCGCTTCGATCCCTTCCTGCCCCCCGGACCGCGATGGTACGCCATTGAGGCGCGACGGCCCTTCCTCGAGGATCTCGCAGCCGGAGTTCTGGACTGGCTCGGCGACCATCCGCCCGAGGCCCTGTCCGACGCCGTCATCCTGCTGCCCAACCGCCGCGCCGCGCGCGCCTTCACCGCCGCCCTGTCGAAACAGGCGGGCGGACGCCCCCTGCTGCTGCCCCAGGTCCGCCCGCTCGGCGACCTCGAAGAGGACGAGCCGCCCTTCGCGCCCGGCGAACTGGGCCTCGACCTTCCCCCGGCCATCGCCCCCCTGACCCGCCGTTTCGAGATGGCGCGGATGATCGTCGAGGACTTCCGCCCCGGCCTTACGCCCCTGCGCGCGCTGGAGATGGCCGACGCGCTCGGCGGCTTCCTCGATTCCTGCCAGCTGGAGGAGATCGGGGACCTGCACCGCGTCGCGACCCTGGTCGAGGGCGATCTGGCCGAGCACTGGCGCGAGTCCGCCGAATTCCTCGCCCTCGCCGTCGAAGCCTGGCCCCGACGGCTGGAGGCCATGGGGCTGGTCGATCCGGCCTGGCGCCGCGCCCGCCTGTTGCGGCTGCTGGCCACCGCCTGGACCGAGCGGCCGCCGTCCCAGACCGTCATCGCCGCCGGCTCGACCGGCACCGCCCCCGCCGCCGCCGATGTGCTGGCCGCCGTCGCCGCCGCGCCGCGCGGTTGCGTCGTCCTGCCTGGCCTCGACCGGGAGCTGGACCCGACCGTCTGGGCCACGCTCGGCGACAATGAACAGCATCCGCAGAACGCCCTGTGGCGGCTGCTGGACGGCCGCACCGAACGCGACGCCGTCCGCCCGTGGTTCCAGCCGGTCGGCGACGCCGTCGCCGAGGCGCGCGGCCGCGCCCGCCAGCGGCTGATCAACGAGGCCCTGCGCCCGGCGGACGCCACCGACGACTGGCGAACGGTCATCGCCGCCCTGCGCAAGGACGCCTTCAGGGACCAGTCCGCCGATCCGATCGCCCAGGGGCTGGAAGGCCTGTCGGTCGTCACCGTACGCGCCGAGGAAGACGCCGCCGCCGTCCTCGCCCTGATGATGCGCGAGACGCTGGAGACTCCGGGCCGGACCTGCGCCCTCGTCACCCCCGACCTGGCCCTTGGCCGCCGCGTCGCCGCCCGGCTGGAGCGCTGGGGCGTCGCCGCCGACGTCTCCTCCGGCCAGCCCCTGTCGCGCATGGACGCCGGCCGGCTGATCGATCTCGCCGTCCGCTTCGTCGACAAGCCGCTCGATCCCCACGCCCTGCTGGGCCTGCTGAAGCATCCGCTGGTCCGGCTCGACCTCGGCGAAACCGATCCCGCCGCCGCCCTGCGCGCCCTCGAACATCACGCCCTGAGAGGCCCCCGCCATCGCGACTGGAGCCGCCTGCGCCGCGCCCTGCTCAAGGCCGGCGAGCCGCGCGACGACGGCAAGCCCCCCTCCGACGGGACCCGCGCCCGCCTGACCGCCGCTACGGCCCTGGTCGATCGGCTGGAGGCGCTGTCCGCCGCCGCCCTCGCCCCGTTCACGCCCGACGCCCCGCTCGACGCCGCCGCCCGCACCCTGACCGGACTGATCGAGGCGCTCGCCGGTCAGGACGCCTGGGCCGGTCCCGACGGCGAGGCCGCCGCCGCCCTTCTGGCCGGTCTGATCGAGGGCGGCGCCTCCCTCGGCGCCGTGTCGTGCGCCGAATTCGCCGACCTGGTCCGTGACCTGCTCGCCAGGGAGACGGTGCGCACCGGCGGCGCCACCCAGCCCCGGCTGCGCATCCTCGGCGCCATCGAGGCGCGGCTGGTGCGCGCCGACCGCATGATCCTGGCCGGGCTGGAGGAGGGGGTCTGGCCCAACGCCGCTCCGACCGATCCCTTCCTGTCACGGCCCATGCGCCAGACTCTCGGCCTGCCCCCGCCCGAGCGCCGCCTCGGCCAGACGGCCCAGGACTTCGTCCAGGCCGCCTGCGCCGACGAGGCCATACTGGTCCACTCCGAACGCCGCGGCGGTCAGCCCGCGGTCAAGTCGCGCTGGCTGTGGCGGCTGGAGATGTTGACCCGCGGCGCCGACGCCCCGGCCACGCCCATCGTCCTCGAACGCCCCTCGACCTCGGTCGACGCCGCCCGCGCGCTGGATGTCCCGCCGCCGGGACCACCGCGCTACGAGCGCCGCCCGGCGCCGAAGCCGCCTGTCGCGCGCCGCCCGCGCAAACTTCCCGTGACCAGCGTCGAACGCTGGGTCCGCGATCCCTACGCCGTCTACGCCCAGCGCATCCTCGGCCTGCAGAAGCTCGAGCGCCCCGGCGCCTCGGCCGAGGCCATGGCGCGCGGCAACGCCGTGCACCGCGCCATCGAGCGCGTCGTCGTGTCCTGGCCCGACGCCCTGCCCGAGGACTGCGCCGACCAGATCGAGGACTTCCTGCGCGAGGAGCTGGACGCCGCCGGCTTCGAGGACCACGCCATGGCGCGCGAAACGCCGCTGGCCCGCAACTGCGCCGTCTGGCTGGCCGGCTGGGAGCGCGAGCGCCGCGAGCGCGGCGCGACCCTGCTGATCGAACAGACCGGCCAGATGACCTTCGGCGCGCCGTTCGGCCCCTTCACCCTGACGGCCAAGGCGGACCGGATCGAACTTGACGCCGACGGCGCGGCCGTCATCGACTTCAAGACCGGCTCGACCCCCAGCGCCAAACAGGTGGCCCAGGGCTTCGCCCCCCAGCTGACCCTGACCGCCGCCATCCTCGCCGACGGCGGCTTCGCCGACGCCCCGCCGACGCCGGCCTCGGAGTTGCTCTACGTCAAGGTCACCGGCCGCAAGACGCCGGGCGAGGCCGTCGACGTCGGCAGGGTCACCCGCAGCCAGCCCCTGACCGCGGCCGAACTGGCCGAACGTGAACTGGCCCGGCTGGTCGACGGCGTCGCCGCCTTCGACGACGAGTCCCGGCCCTATGTCTCCTGGGCCGCGCCGCAGTTCATGGGCAATTTCGGCGGCAACTACGACCATCTGGCCCGGGTCTGGGAGTGGCACGTCGTCGGCGGCGAGGACGAGGCGCCCGAATGACGCAATCCACGCCGACTTTGGCCCCGCTCGACCAGGCCCGCGCCCACCAGACCGCCGCCGCCGACCCCGGCCGTTCGGTCTTCGTCACCGCCAATGCCGGCTCGGGCAAGACCACCACCCTGGTCGACCGCGTGGCCCGGCTGCTGCTGCAGAAGGCACCGCCGGGCGAGATCCTCTGCGTCACCTACACCAAGGCCGCCGCGGCCGAGATGCAGGCCCGGCTGTTCGACAAGCTGGGCCGCTGGGCGGTCATGGACGACGCCGAGCTGTCGGCCGATCTGGCGGGGCTGGACGGCCGCGATCCCGCCGGCCTGAAGCCCGCCGACCTGAAGGAGGCCCGCCGCCTGTTCGCCCGCGCGCTGGAGACGCCGGGCGGTCTGAAGATCCAGACCATCCACGCCTTCTGCGAAAAGCTGCTGCGCCGCTTCCCCATCGAGGCCGGCGTCTCGCCCGCCTTCAAGGTGCTGGAGAACGAGGCGGCGATCGCCCTGTCGCACGAGGCGCGCGAGGATCTGGCCCGCGCCGCCCTGGTGGATCCCGACGGCCGGCTCGGCGCCGCCTACGCCCATTTCGCGGTCGAACTGGACTGGAAATCCTTCCACGCCCTGCTGGCCATGATCGAGACCGAGCGCGGCAAGCTGGTCGCTTATGTCGAGCGCTGGACCTCGGGCTCCGCGCCGGGTCCGCATATTCTCGCCGGCGTCTCCGAAGATGAGACGCCTTCAGCCATCGAGACCGACTTCCTCAACTGGCTCGACCCCGCCGCCTGGCGCGCCGCCGCCGACGGCTTCGCAACGGGCTCGGCCAACGACCAGAAGATCGCGGCCCAGATGCGCGAGGCCGTCCCGCCCCACTCCAGCCTCGCCGCCATGAAGGCCCTCTTCATCGACTCCAAGGGCGAGGCGCGGACGAAATTCGGCACGAAGAGCGCCCCGCCTGCGGCCGCTGCGTATCTCGACTCCGTCTCGCTGAAATACTGCGCCGTTCTGGACCGGATGCGCGCCGCCCGGGTCGCTGACGACACGGTCAAGGCCCTGACCCTGGCCCGGACCCACGCCGCCCTCTATGAAGCCGCCAAGGCCCGGCAGGGCGCGCTCGATTTCTCCGACCTCGTGGTCCGCACCGTCGACCTGCTGACCGAACGGGCCACCGCCGCCTGGGTGCTGTTCAAGCTGGACGGCGGCATCGAACACGTCCTCGTCGACGAGGCCCAGGACACCGCCCCCGACCAGTGGGCCATCTTCAAGGCCCTGACCGAGGAGTTCTTCTCGGGCGAGGGCGCGGGGCGGCGCGGCGATGCCCCGCGCATTCCCCGCACCGTCTTCGCCGTCGGCGACGAGAAACAGTCGATCTACTCCTTTCAGGGCGCCCGCCCCGAACGGCTGCGGCAGGAGGCCCAGGCCTATGAGGCGCTGGCCCGTGGGGCCGGACGGCCGTTCGAGGAGGTGCCGCTGGACACCTCCTTCCGCTCGACCGAGGAGGTGCTGGCCTTCGTCGACGCCGCCTTCGAGGGCCCCGAGCGGACCCGCGCCCTCGTCGGCCAGCTCGGCGACATCCCGACCCACCATCCCGCCCGCGTCGGCCAGCACGGCTCGATCGACCTCTGGCCCCTGTTCCACGATCCGGCGACGCCCGACCGCGAGGCCTGGAACGCCCCGGTGGACAAGGAGGACGCCCGCAGCGGCCGCAAACAGCTGGCCCAGGCCCTGGCCCGCGACATCCGCAAGCAGGTCATGGCCGGCGTCGCGGTTCACAACCATCGCCGATCGGAGACCGACCCGCCGATGCGCCCGGCCCGCTGGGGCGACTTCCTCGTCCTGGTCCGCCGCCGCGACGCCCTGTTCGAGGAGATCATCCGCGCCCTAAAGGCCGAGGCCGTGCCCGTCGCCGGCGCCGACCGGCTGAAGCTGAAAGAGCACATCGTCTTCGACGACCTGATCGCCGTCGCCCGCTTCGCCCTCTACCCCGACGACGACCTGTCGCTGGCCGAGGTGCTGCGCAGCCCCTTCTGCGACGTGACCGATTTCGGCGACGCCCACAGCCTGTATCCGCTTGCCGACAAGGATGGGCGCGCCGGCCGCTCGCTGTGGCGCGCGCTGCGCGACCGGGCCGACGAACAGCCGCAGTGGCGTCGCGCCCGCGACTTCGTCCAGGCCGCGCTGGACGCCCGCGACCGCGACCCCTTCGCCTTCTTCTCCAGCCTGCTGAACCGCGTCGACGACACCGGCCTCACCGGCCGCGCCCGCATCCTCGCCCGCCTGGGCCGCGAGGCCGAGGAGGCCATCGACGAGACCTTGGCCCAGGTCCTGGCCGCCGAAGGGCGCGGCGGCGTCGATCTGGAAACCTGCGTCGCCCGGCTCGAGGCCGCCGATGTCGAGGTCAAGCGCGAGATGGAGGGCGCCCGCAACGAGGTGCGGGTCATGACCGTCCACGGCGCGAAAGGTCTGGAGGCGCCCATCGTCATCCTTCCCGACACCACCTCGCGCGCCAAGCCCCAGGGGCCGACCCTGATGCCCTCGGCGAACGAGGACGGCGCAGAAGGCGAGGGCTGGCTGATGTGCCCCGGCTCGGCGAAGGACGACTGCCCGGCCTCGAAGGCCGCGCGCGAGGCCCGGGTGGCCCGCACCGACGCCGAGACCCTTCGCCTGCTCTATGTCGCCCTGACCCGCGCCCGCGACCGGCTGGTGATCATGGGCCGGGCGGTCCGGCGGCCCGAGGAAGGCTTCGAGGCCGGCAGCTGGTGGAGCGTCATCGCCGAAACCTTCCAGCGCCTGCAGGAGGATGATCCGCAGAACGTGCACGACATCGGCGACGGCGTGCGGCGGTTCGGCGTCGACCCTGAAACGCTTGCCGCCGGGATCGCCGCCCGCCCGACGCCGGCAGGGGCGCCGGCCTGGGCGCGCACCCCGCCCGCTCCCGACAGCGCCGCCCGCTTCGCCTCGCCGTCGAAGATGGAGGAGACGACCCGCATCCCTGCGCCTTCGCCCCTGGCGACGACCGCCGGACCCGGCGCGCCGCTGGGCCGGTTCCGGCGCGGCGACCTGATCCATCGGCTGCTCGAGCGCCTGCCCGACATCGCGCCGCCCGAAAGGGCCGACGCCGCGCGCCGCATCCTGTCGCGCGAGCGGGACCTGGATGACGAGGCCCGCGG
This sequence comes from Brevundimonas sp. Root1423, assembly GCF_001426805.1. Classification (NCBI taxonomy): domain Bacteria; kingdom Pseudomonadati; phylum Pseudomonadota; class Alphaproteobacteria; order Caulobacterales; family Caulobacteraceae; genus Brevundimonas; species Brevundimonas sp. Root1423. The sequence goes on along the minus strand of NZ_LMFL01000089.1, from coordinate 69,944 downwards.
CGAAATGACCGGCGCCGCCTTCGCTGTCCTCGAGGACGCCCGTTTCGCCCCGGTCTTCGGTCCAGGCTCCCGTCCGGAGGTCGCCCTGACGGGGTCGGTCGGCGATGTCCCGATATCGGGACGCATGGACCGGCTGGTGGTTACCCCGGATCGGGTCCTGGTCATCGACTACAAGACCAACCGCCCGGCTCCCGATCGTATCGAGGACGCCGACCCCGCCTATGTGCTGCAGATGGCGGTCTACGCCTCGGTGCTGGCCCGGCTCTACCCCGACCGGACCGTCGAGGCGGCCCTGGTCTGGACCGATGGCCCGCGTCTGATGCCCGTGCCCGCCGACCTGATGCGGGCCGCCCTGTCCGGATGACGGGCCGTCCGAACATCCGCGTTGATTTGCGCGCCGGGACATCCCACATCGGGGCGCCCGGGCCGAACTCATTGAGTCTGAGCGGCCGATCATTCGCCTTCGCCGACGCCGGCGCCAGACAGGAATATCCGCATGGCCACCATCAAGGTCACCGACGACAGCTTCGACGCCGACGTTCTGAAGGCGTCCCGGCCCGTACTGGTCGACTTCTGGGCCGAATGGTGCGGCCCCTGCAAACAGATCGGCCCGGCCCTCGAGCAGATCGCCGATGATCTGGCCGGCCAGGTGGTCATCGCCAAGGTCAACATCGACGACAGCCCCATGATTCCGTCGAAACTGGGCGTGAAGGGGATTCCCACGCTGATGCTGTTCAAGGACGGCCAGATGGCGTCGATGAAGGTCGGGGCCATGCCCAAGGGCAAGATTCTCGAATGGCTGGCCGAGTCCGGCATCGGAACGGCCGCCGCCTGATCCGGCCGGGGTCGAACGGCCCCGGATTTGCCCGGCTGAAAAATCGGTGTTCTGCTTCGGGTCCCGGAAGGACACGGAGCTCCATAGCCATGCTGACCGCCGCCCTGATCGCCGCCGCCCTTTTGCTCGACGGGGGCCAGGTGAGAGTCATCGCCGGTGCCCCCGCGCCCGCCGCGGCCCGGTCGGCGGCCACTCCGCCCGGACCCGGGCGCCACCCGTCGCGTCTGCCGCCTTGAACGCGCCACCGGATCGAACATGCAGCAGAGGGTCTGCAGAAACATCCCCGTCAGCGGCGTCCAGGACCAGCAGACGCGCGATTTTCTCCGCAATCTGCAGCGCGTCCGCACGCCGGACGAACACTAGCCGCCGGCGCGGACGTTGGACGTTGAACGGGTGAGAATTCAGTCCGGCCAGGTTTCCCGCGCCGCGCCCAGAACCTCGCCGGCAAGATACAGCGAGCCGCAGATGGCCACCCGGCCGGCCCCCAGCCGCAAGGCCCGCTCCAGCGCCTCCTGCACCGAAGCACAGGCCGCGGCGCCCAGACCGTGGCCGCGCGCGACGGCGGCCAAGGCTTCCGGCTCGGCGGCGGCGCCCTCGAACGGAACGGTGAAGACGGCCGCCCCGGTGGCTCTCATCGCCTCGAAGAAGCCCCCTGCGTCCTTGTTCGCCAGCATGCCGACGATCAGGGCCAGCGGACGGGGCGCCCTGGCCTGACGCTCGGCCAGCGCCTCCGCCAGGGCCCTTGCCGCGTGCGGATTGTGGCCGCCGTCCAGCCACAGCTCCGCGTCCGCCGCCCGCGCGGCCTCGCCATAAGGCCCCGCCGTCAGTCGCTGCAGGCGCGCGGGCCAGCGCACGGCGCGCAGGCCTTCGGCGATGGCGGTCTCGGGCAGGTCCAGCTCCAGCGCCACGGCGACGGCCAGGCCGGCGTTGGCGATCTGGTGCGGCCCGACCAGCGCCGGCGCGGGCAGGTCGAGGAATCGCTCCTGATCCTGGAAGGCCATGCCGCCCCGCTCCGCCCAGGCGTCGAAATCAACGCCCATGACGGTCAGGGGCGCCTGCACGGCGCGGGCCGCCGCCTCGATCACCGCCATCGCCTCTTCGGATTGCCGCGCGATCAGGCCCCGCGCGCCGGACTTCAGGATGCCCGCCTTTTCCGCCGCCACCCCGGGCAGGGACGTTCCCAGAAACTCGGCATGATCCAGATCGACCGGGGCGATGACGCTCAGCAGCGGGCGTTCGATCACATTGGTGGCGTCCAGCACCCCGCCAAGCCCGACCTCGACGACGGCCAGGTCGGCCTTCGTCTCGCTCATGGCGACGAAGGCGGCGGCCGTGGTGCTCTCGAACACCGTCGCCTCGACATCCAGCGCCTCGATGCGGTCGAGGATGTCGTTCAGGGCAGCGTCCCCGATCAGTTCACCGCCCAGACGGATGCGCTCGTTGAACCGGACCAGATGGGGCGAGGTGTAGACGTGAACCTTCAGCCCGGCCGCCTCGGCGATGGCGCGGATGAAGGCGACGGTCGAGCCCTTGCCGTTGGTCCCGGCCACATGGACCACCGGCGGCAGGCGGTGCTGGGGGTCGCCCAGGGCCGCGCACAGCACCCGCATCCGGTCCAGCGACAGATCGATCCGCTGGGGATGCCGCGCCCTCAGTCTTTCCGAGATCGGGTCCACGGCGGTCAGGCCGCCCGGCGCCGTCCGCCCATCAGCATCGACAGGATCTGGCCCAGCACCTTCGGCAGGTCCTCACGGGCGACCACGCGATCGACCATGCCCTTCTCCTGCAGATATTCGGCGCGCTGGAAGCCGGGCGGCAGTTTCTCGCGGATGGTCGCCTCGATGACGCGCGGGCCGGCGAAGCCGATCAGGGCCCCCGGCTCGGCCAGATGCACATCGCCGAGCATGGCGTAGCTGGCGGTGACCCCGCCGGTGGTCGGATCGGTCAGCACCACCACGAACGGCAGCTGCGCCGCCTTCAGCTCCTGGATGGCCAGGGTGGTGCGCGCCATCTGCATCAGGCTGAGCGCGCCCTCCTGCATCCGGGCCCCGCCCGCGGCGGTGTAGCAGACCAGCGGCACGCCCCGCTCCACGGCCGCCCGGGCCGCGGCGATGAACGCCTCGCCCGCCGCCATGCCCAGCGAGCCGCCCATGAAGCTGAAGTCCTGGACGATCACCACCGCGGGCGTTCCGTCCAGCTCGCCGAAGCCGATCGCCATGGTGTCCTTGCGGCCGGCCGCCTTGCGGGCGGCGATCAGGCGGTCCTTGTAGGGCTTGCCGTCCGAGAATTTCAGCGGGTCCTCGGGCACGTCGGGCGTGTCGATGGCCTCAAAGGCGCCGTCGTCGAAGGTGTAGCGCAGCCGCTGTTCGGCGTTGATCCGCATGTGGCGGCCCGAGGGCGTCACCCACAGCGAGGTTTCCAGGTCCGACCGGTACAGCATCTCGCCCGTGTCGGGGTCCTTGACCCACAGGTTCTCGGGCGTGTCGCGCCGGTTGACGATCTTGCGCACGCCGGGGGCGAAGCGGCTCAGCCAGCCGCCGCGCTTTTCCTGGGGAGGTTTGTTCTTGTCGACCATGGCGGCGCTTTAGACGCTTTCTTTCACGCGCGCACCCCGGACCGCATCGGCCAGGGACCGCACCTTCGCCAGAACGCGCGCCGCCGCGGGTTCGTTCGCCTCCAAAGCGGCCGCGACCTCATCGACCAGGACCGATCCGGCCACCACCGCATCGGCCACGCGGGCGATCTCGGCGGCCCGTTCCGGCGTCCTGACCCCGAAACCGACGGCGACCGGCAGCCCCGAGGCCTTGCGCACCCGCTCGACGGCCGGAGCCACCGACAGGGCCTGCGCCTCCTTGACCCCGGTCACGCCCGCGACCGAGACATAGTAGACGAAGCCAGAGGTCCGTTCGGCGATGATCTTCAGCCGCGCATCGTCCGAGGTCGGCGTGGCCAGCCGGATCAGCGACACCTGGGCCGCGTCCAGGGCGTCCGACAGCGGCCCGGCTTCTTCCGGCGGGCAGTCGACGACGATCAGACCGTCCACCCCGCTGGCCGCCGCGTCGCGCGCGAAGGCGTCGTAGCCGTAGGTCTCGATCGGATTGAGATAGCCCATCAGGATCACCGGCGTGTCCGCGTCGCCCTCGCGGAAGGCGGCCGCCAGGGCCAGCGTGCCCTTCAGGGTCAGCCCCGCCTTGAGCCCGCGCAGGGCCGCGCGCTGGATCGGCGGCCCCTCGGCCATCGGGTCCGAGAACGGAAAGCCCAGCTCGATGATGTCCGCGCCCGCGCCCGGCAGGCCGCGCAGGATCTCCAGCGCCTGGTCCCGCGTGGGGTCCCCGGCCATGACATAGGCCACGAACCCGGCCCGGCCCTCGGCCTTCAGCGCGGCGAAACGGGCGTCGATGCGGGCTGTGGTCATTGCGCCGGGGCAGGCGTCGGGGCGGGAGCGGCCGCCGGGCCGGCGCAAACGTCGCCGGGGATCGGGCCGAAGCCGAGATAGCCCGTGGACTCGGGACCCGCGGGCCGGGCGGTGTCGTAGAAGGCCTGCATCTGCAATCCGTCGCAGCCGCCGGTGTCGCGCCGGCGCACGAAGACCACGCGGTTGTCGTCCCCGCCCGCCGCGATCCAGCCCTTGGTGGCGAGGTCGGCGATATAGGCGTCGGCCAGGGTTCCGATCCCCGCCAGCGGCGCGCTGACGCAGAAGGCGCGGCCCGCCAGGCCGTACAGATTGCCGCAATCGGGCGCCAAGGTCGCGCCCGGCAGCACCAGGGCGTCCGGCGACACGACAACCGGCGCTGTGGCGGGAGCCGCTGGCTCCTGGGCCCAGGCGGGACTGGCCAACAGGGCCGCCGCGGCGGCCAATACTGCGATCTTCATTCTACAACTCCACGCCCAGATGTTTCGCTACCGCGAAAATGTCCTTGTCGCCCCGCCCGCACATATTCAGCACGACATCGCCGCCCTTGCCCACTTCCTTCGCGATCTCGCCGATCCGGGCGAGCGCGTGGCTGGGCTCCAGCGCGGGGATGATCCCCTCCAGACGCGAACACAGCTGGAAGGCCTCCAGCGCCTCGGCGTCGGTGGCGGCGCGGTATTCGGCCCGGCCGATATCCTTGAGCCAGGCGTGTTCCGGGCCGATGCCCGGATAGTCGAGACCGGCCGAGATCGAATGGCCTTCCAGAATCTGGCCGTCGTCGTCCTGCAGCAGATAGGTGCGGTTGCCGTGCAGCACGCCGGGGCGGCCGCCCTGCAGCGAGGCCGCGTGGTCCGGTCCGTCGAGCCCGCGCCCGGCCGCCTCGACCCCGATCAGCCGCACGCCCGCGTCCTCGATGAAGGGGTGGAACAGGCCGATGGCGTTCGACCCGCCGCCGATCGCCGCCACCACCGCGTCGGGCAGCTTGCCCCGCCGGGCCAGCATCGAGGCCCGCGTCTCCTTGCCGATCACAGACTGGAAGTCCCGCACCATGGCCGGATAGGGGTGCGGCCCGGCCGCCGTGCCGATCAGATAGTAGGTGTCCTCGACATTGGTGACCCAGTCGCGCATCGCCTCGTTCATGGCGTCCTTTAGCGTGGCCCGGCCCGCTGTCACCGGCACGACCTCGGCTCCCAGCAGCTTCATGCGGAAGACGTTGGGCGACTGCCGCTCGACGTCGGTCGCGCCCATGTAGACGACGCATTTCAGCCCGAAGCGGGCGCAGACGGTCGCGGTCGCCACGCCATGCTGGCCGGCGCCGGTCTCGGCGATGATCCGCGTCTTGCCCATCCGCATGGCCAGCAGGATCTGGCCCATGCAGTTGTTGATCTTGTGCGCGCCCGTGTGGTTCAGCTCGTCGCGCTTGAACCAGATGTCGGCGGCCCCGTAGTGCTCCGTCAGCCGCTCGGCCAGGTACAGCGGGCTGGGCCGGCCGACATAGTCGGTCAGGAAACCGTCCAGCTCGGCCTGGAAGGTCGGATCCGCCCTGGCCGCCGCATAGGCCGCGTCCAGCTCGTGGATCAGCGGCATCAGGGTCTCGGCCACAAACCGCCCGCCATAGGGGCCGAAACGGCCCTCGGCGTCGGGCATGGCGTACTGGTTGGGGATGATGGCGTTCACGGCGGTAGCTTTCACGCGGGGGAGCGGCGGAAATCAGGCGGAGCGGACGGCGTCGAGGAACGCCGTGATCAGGGCGGGGTCCTTAACACCCGGCGCGCTTTCCACGCCAGAGGACACATCCACCAGGGGCGCGCCGGACACCCGGATCGCCTGCGCCACATTGTCCGGGGTCAACCCGCCCGCCACGAACCAGGGATGACGGAAGGCCCGGTCAGCCAGCAGGGCCCAGTCGAACCGCGCCCCGACCCCGCCCGGCAGGGCGGAGCCCTCGGGCGGTTTGGCGTCGAACATCAGATGATCGGCGAACGGCTCCCAGGCCGCGGCCTCGGCGAAATCCCCGTGTGTGCGGATCGGCAGCACCTTGATGATCCCGGCCCCGGTCAGCGTCCGCACCCGTTCCGCCCGTTCGCGCGTCTCATGGCCATGAAGCTGGATCAGGTCCGGCTTCAGGATCAGGGCGATTTCGGTCAGCAGGGCGTCGTCGGCGTCAACCGTCACGGCCACGATCTTCGCCCCCCCTGGACCCTGGCCGCGCGCCCGCTCGAACAGGGTCGCGGCGTGCAGGGGTTCGATGTGGCGCGGACTCTTCGGGAACACCACCGCGCCCACGAAGGCCGCCCCGCCTGCGAGGGCCGCGTCCAGCGTGTCCGGCGTGGTCAGGCCGCAGATCTTGGCGTGGGCGCTCATCAGGCGCAGGTGCCCCCGCCGCCGGCCGGGGTCAAGGCCGGTACAGGTCCGCGTCCGGATCGGCCCCGCCGCGCAGCGCCGCCGAGACCACCTGCGAGGCGATGACCGAATAGGTGATGCCGTTGCCGCCGAACCCCATCACCGCCCAGGCGTGGTCCATGGTCGGCACGGGCGCGATCGAGGGCAGGCCGGTGGCGCTCTCTCCGAAAGCCCCTGCCCAGCTGTAGTCGATCTCGAACGCCACCTCGGGCAACAGCCGTTTCAGCTTGGCGGCGATCGTCTCGCACTTGCGTTTCAGCTTCGCCTTGTCGGCATGGGCGTCCGGCGTCGCCTCGTCCTCGCCGCCGACGATCAGCCGCCCGTCTCCGCCCATGCGGAAATAGAGGTAAGGGTCCGACGCCTCCCACACCAGGGTCTCCCTCAGCCAGGCCGGGCAGCGCTGACGCGGCTTCGAGGCCATGGCCCAGGTCGAGATGACCTTGGCCCCGGGCGTCGGCACGCCCCTGGGGAATTCATAGCCGCAGCAGAACACCACCGCCTTCGCCCGCACCGCATGGCCGGCGTCGGTCAGCAGGGTCACCCCGTCCGGATCGCTGGCCGCCTCCATCACCTCGACCCGCGAATAGACTTTCGCCCCCGCCGCCTGCGCCCGCCGCAGCAGGCCGGCCGCCAGCCGGGCCGGATCGCCGCTGGCCGAGCCCTGGCTGACGATGGCGCCGGTTCGGTCGATGCCGAGCCGGTCCCGCAGAATCTCCGGCCCGACGTATTCGCTCTCCAGCCCGATCGCCGCCCGCGCCTCGGCCTCGGCCTGCAGCGCGCGATGGCCGTATTCGTCGCCGGCCAGATAGAGGGTCGCCTTGTCATGGCAGCCGCAGACGATCCCCTCTTCGGCGATCACCTGTTTCAGGTCGTCCACCGCCCGCCGCGATCGCAGATACGCCCGCCGCGCCTTGGCCATGCCGATCCGCTCGCCCAGCGCCGTCAGCGGCAGGTCGATCTCCCATTGCAGCAGGGCGGTCGAGGCGATCGTTGATCCCATCAGCGGCGGCCGCCGGTCCAGCACCGCCACCGAATGATCCCGGCTCAGCTCATGCGCCATGAAGGCGCCGCTGATCCCCGCCCCGACGATGGCCACATCGACCGAGATCGCTTCTCTCAGCGGCCGTACCGGCACGCCGAGACCGAAGCTGTCGGCCCACAGCGAACGTCCGGTGCGCAGGTCTCTCTTGATCGTCGCCCCGGTCATGTCGCCTCCGCTGCAAGCGGAGCGATAAGCCGGCGGCGTGGGTGAGGTTCCGTCAGGCGAAGATCGCGTCGATCTCCGCCGCATCCAGCAGCCGCCAGTCCCCCGGACCCAGATCGTCCGGCAGGGCCAGCCCCCCGACCCGTTCACGGTGCAGGCCCTCGACGTGATTGCCCACCGCCGCGAACATCCGCCGCACCATGTGATAGCGGCCCTCGGTCACGGTCAGCCGCGCCTCCGTTGGCGACAGCACCTCCAGCACCGCCGGCGACAGCGGCTTGTCCTCGCCCTCCAGCACCAGACCTCCGGCGGCGAAGACATCGCCCTCCGTCCCGTCCAGCGGCCGCGCCAGGGTCGCGCGATAGACCTTGGCCACATGCCGTTTGGGCGAAATAACCCGGTGCAACAGGTCGCCGTCGTCGGTGAGCAGCAGCAGGCCCGTGGTCTGCTTGTCCAGCCGGCCGATGGTCGAGATCGCCGGATCGCGCCGCCGCCAGCGCGGGGGCAGAACGTCATAGACCAGGGCCCCGTCCTCCTTGCGCGAACAGGTCATGCCCAGCGGCTTGTGCAGCATCATCACCAGACCCGGCGTCGGATCGAGCGGCTCGCCGTCGATCTCCATCCGCGACGGCAGGTCCGGCGTCACCGCGATCCGTTTCGACACATCGGTCAGATCGGCCCCGTCCAGCACGATCCCGCCCGCCTTGCCCAGCCGCGCCATCTCGGTCCGCGAGCCATAGCCCATCGATCCCAGCAGCTTGTCGACGCGGGCCGTCGGCGTCTTCACTTCACCGCCTCGAACACCTTGTAGCCGCCCGCGTCGGCGGCCATCCGCACCCGCTTGAAGGCGGCGTTCAGCTCGGCCTCATAGGGCAGGTGCCGGTTGGCCACGAGCCACAAGACGCCGCCCTTGCCCAGCATGGCGGCGGCCTGACGGATGAAGGCCTGACCCAGCCGCTTGTCCTCGGCGCCGCCGTCATGGAACGGCGGATTGGTGACGACGAAATCGAGATCGCCCGCCGCCTCGATCGTGCGGGCGTCGGACCATTCGAAGGTCGCGCGCGGGTCGGTGACATTCTTCTCCGCCGCCGCGATGGCCCGCCGGTCCAGATCGATCAGCCGCAGCGAGGTCACCGCCGGCGATTTCAGCACCACCGTCGCCAGGGCCCCGTAGCCGCAGCCGAGATCGGCCCCCGCCCCCTTCAGCGCGGGCGCGGTCTGCGCCAGCAGCAGGGACCCCGCATCGATCCGGTCCCAAGCGAAGACGCCCGGCTGCGACCAAGCCTCCAGCCCCTCGACCAGACGCGGCGCCCCGGCCGCGATCGCTTCGTCGATCCCGGTCAGCGTCTCCGGCCGGATGACGACGCAACGCCGGTGGTGCGCCTTGGCGCTTTCACCGACCTCGGCGCCGAAGCCCTCCAGCTCCTTCTTCAGCCGCGACCCGCCCTTGTCCTTGGCCGCCATCGCATCCAGCCGGCCGCCCGGCTTCAGCGCCCGCAACGCCAGCGCCAGCGTGTACCGCCGCTCCAGCACGCCGGGCGGGGCGTAGATCATGATCTCGTCCGCCGAAGCTTCGGCGACGTCCTCGAGCGGCGTCGAGCCCGGGATCAGCGGCGAAACCTGGGTCGCCGCGCCGGGCGGATCGAACACCGCCGGCGGGCGGCCATACAGAAGGGTGGTCATGGCGCGGCCTATAGCTGGAATGCGTCGCGGCGGGGACCCCCTGCCGTCCCTTCGCCCTTCACGGGGGAAGGTGGCTCGCGCAGCGAGACGGATGGGGGCTGTCTGCGGCGGACTCTGGTTGTCGACCGCTCATGCGGACAGAGCCCCCATCCGAGCGGCTTCGCCGCCCCCCTTCCCCCGAAATGGGGAAGGACCGTCTGGGCCTGCTCCACAGGCGGGGCTTCCCCGTCCCAATTCCCCGCTGACAAACGAGAACAAATGAGGCACAAGCGCACCATGCTCGCGGATTCAACCTTAACGTTAGTCGCGCCGCCGACACTCGCCGACGCCCGGACGACGCTCGAGCGCGTCTGGGGCCACGGCGACTTCCGCGGGCTGCAGGCCGACGTGGTCGCCGAGATCCTCGCGGGTCGCGACGTGCTGGCGGTCCTGCCCACCGGCGGCGGCAAGTCGGTCTGCTACCAGATCCCCGCCATGCTGCGGCCCGGGCTCGGCCTCGTGGTCTCGCCCCTGATCGCCCTGATGACCGACCAGGTCGAGGCGCTGAAACAGCAGGGGGTGGCGGCCGCCCGGCTCGATTCCGGCGTCTCCATGGACGACCGCTCGGCCATCTGGCGTCAGGCCCGGGCCGGCGAGCTCGACCTGCTCTATGTCTCGCCCGAGGGACTGGCCCAGCCGCATCTGATCGACCGGCTGCACGACCTGCCGCTGAGCCTGATCGCCATCGACGAGGCCCACTGCGTCAGCCAGTGGGGCCACGACTTCCGCCCCGACTACCGCACCCTCGGCCGGCTCGCCGAACTCTTCCCCGACGTCCCCCGGATCGCCGTCACCGCCACCGCCGACGCCCGCACACGGGAAGACATCGTCCGCTCCCTGCGGCTGGAAGGCGCGAAGGTCCTCGTCGACAGCTTCGCCCGCCCGAACCTGCAGCTCTCGGCCGTGCGCAAGGAGAACGCCTCGCGGGCGAAGACCGATCTCACCGTCATTGATCTGGTGCGGCAGCGCCGCGGCAAGTCGGGCGTGGTCTATTGCGGCTCTCGCGACGGCTGCGAGCGGGTCGCCGACGCCCTCAAGGCCGCCGGGACCAACGCCATCGCCTATCACGCCGGCATGGACGCCCGCGACCGCGACCGCCGCCTCGAACGCTTCCTGGCCGAGGACGGGGCCGTCATGGTCGCGACCATCGCCTTCGGCATGGGGGTCGACAAGGCCGACGTCCGCTTCGTCATCCACGCCGACCCGCCCGGCTCGCTGGAAGCCTACTGGCAGGAGATCGGCCGCGCCGGACGCGACGGCGAACCGGCCGAGGGGATCACCCTCTACGGCCCCTCCGACATCGCCTGGACCCTGAAGCGCCTCGAGGGCCGCCCCATGGCCGAGGCGGTCAAGGCGGTGCAGGTGAGGAAGGTCCGCCAGCTGTTCGCCATGCTGGACGGCGCGACCTGCCGGCCCCAGACCGTGCGCCGATATTTCGGCGAGACGGCCGCCCAACCCTGCGGCGTCTGCGACATCTGCCTCGAACCGCCCGCCGTGTTCGACGCCACGGTTCACGCGCAGAAGGCCCTGGCCGCCGTCCAGCGGCTCGGCGAACGCTTCGGCAAGACCCGCGTCATCGACCACCTCCTCGGCAAGACGAAGGAAGTCCAGCCGTGGGAGACCGCCCTGTCGACCTGGGGCGTCGGCGCCGACGTGGCCCTGCACACCTGGCGCGACGTGGTCGACCACCTGATGTTCGAGGGCCTGCTGGTCGAGGACCCCAATGACGGCAAGCCGCTGGTTCGCATCGGCGAGCCCGAGGCCGTCCGCGCGGTCTATCGCGGCGAGCGCGCCGTCGAGGTGCGCCTGACTCCCGCCCGCGTCGTGGGTTCGAAGGAGCGCGTCCGCACCGGCCGCAACGCCGCGCTGGAGACCATGGACGCCGATGTCCGCGCCCGCTTCGAGACCCTGCGCGCCTGGCGCCGCGACCGCGCCGCCGAACAGCGCGTGCCGCCCTACGTCATCTTCCAGGACAGGACCCTGCTGGAAATCGCCATGGCCGAACCCGGAAACCTCGAGACGCTCGGCCATATCTCGGGCGTCGGCCAGACCAAGCTGGACCGCTACGGCAAGGGCGTTCTGGCCGCTCTTGCACAGGCTGTGGATTGAAACCGACGTTCGCGAGGTAAGGTTCGGGCAAGGTCTTGGAAGGGGCGCCTTAAACTTTGGCCGTCACAGTCCGGATGTGATTCCGAACCGCGCCCCGATTCCGGTCGATAAACTCGCTCTGGCCGTCGTGCACGCGCCGGACCGCGCCATACCCGCGCCCGCCGGGGCGCGCGAGGAATCGCTGCGCATCCTGCTTCAGACCGCCGCCGACTCCGGCGTCACCCGCGTCGCCACCCGCCCCGACGGCGATGGGGAGCGCTGGCTCGGCCAGTCCTGGCCCTTCCCCTCGCCCTTCCAGGTCTCGGTCCGCACCGTGCCGGTCAGCGACGGCGTCGACCGGGTCGAGGCCCGCGCCCGCCGTTCGCTGGAACGACTCGGCCTGCCGCGCGGCGACGCCCTGCTGATCTCCAGCGCCTCGGACCTCGCCGGAACCGAAGGCCGCGCCCTGTGGGACAAGCTTCTGGCCCTCAAGGACCGCGGCCTGTACCGCCGCATCGGCTTCTGCGCCTCGGTCGAGGATGGCCCGGGCCTGCTGGCCCGCCGCTTCCAGCCCGACATCGTCCAGCTGAAATGCAACCTGCTGGACCAGCGCGCCCAGCACGCAGGCGTCCTGTCCGAGCTGGCCTCGCTGGACGTGACCGTCCACGCCTCCTCGATCTTCGCGGACGGCCTGCTGTTCATGAACAGCGAGGCCCTGCCGGTCGAGATGCACCGCCACGCCCCGACCCTGTCGCGTATCCGTCGCCGTCTGGCCGAGGCCCGCGTCGACCCGATGCAGGCGACCCTGGCCTATGCCCTCGGCCTGCCCGAAGTCTCCGCCGTGGTGGCCAGCGTCGCCTCGGCCGCCGAACTGCGCGCCGTGGTCGCCGCCGCCCACGCCCCGACGCCCGCCCTCGACTGGGCCGCCATGCAGCTGGAGCCGGCGACGGCGGGCGCCGCCACCGGCCTTCGCCGGGTCAGTAGCGCAGCCTGAGCCCGACAGAACCGGACCGTCCCGGCTCGCCGTAGCCGAACACCTGCTGGTAGCGCTCATCCGCCAGATTCTCGATCCGCGCGGTCAGCGTGACCCGGTCGGTCAGCACCCAGGACCCGTTCAGATTGGCTGTGATGAAGGCCTCGCGGACCCCGCCGGCGTCGTCCTGATCGCCTTCCGACCGAACGGTGAGCGCGCCGGTCAGCCGCCGCCCGGTCCAGCCCAGGGTCGCCGACCCCGACTGTTCCGGCACGCGCAGCAGCCGCGCCCCGGTCGTCTCATCCCGGGCGTCGGTCCAGGCGTATGCGAGCGTCAGGTCGAACCCGCCCGGCAACTGGCCGCGCCCTTCGAACTCCACGCCGTCCGTCGCCGTCTCGGCGATGTTGACGTAATAGCTGTCGAAGGTGGCTGGATCGAAGACATAGGTGATCTGGTCCTCGACCTTCAGCCGGTAGGCGGTCAGCCGGCCCTCGATGCGGCCGTCGGCCGAGCCCCAGCCGATCGCCCCCTCATAGCCCTCGGCCGTCTCGGGCCTCAGCACCGGGAAGGGCTGTGCCGAGAAGCAGAAGTCGCACACCGCCTGGCTGATCGACGGCGCCTTGAACCCGGTGCCCCAGGCCGCCGACAGGATGAAGCCGGCTCCGGCCTCGAAGGCGCCGGACACGCGGCCCGTCGTCTTCGAGCCGAAGGCGTCCGTATCATCGAACCGCAGGGCCCCGGTCAGGCTCAGCCGGTCGGTCGGATCGATCCGGGCCGTGGCGAAGGCCGAACTCGTCCCCAGTTCCTCGGTCAGGCCGCTGGACAGGCTGCCCTCGGTGTCCTCGCGCTCGGCGCCGATGGCGAAGTCGACGCCCGCCGCCGAGCCGTCCCCCTGCCAGCGAAACACCTGCCGGTCGGCCTCGAACACCGAAGGGAAGGCGGACACGGTTTCGCGCGAAATGTCCGACGCCGAGACGCTGATCTGATGCGCCAGTCCCAGCGCGTTGAGGCGCAACCGCCCGAACCCCGACCATTGCTCGCTGGCCTGCGTATCCAGCGTGTCGGCCAGGGCGTAGGCCGGGGCTGGATAGCCGTCGAGATCCGCGTCGCTGTCGGTCCAGCGGACCGATCCGTCCAAGGCGACGCCGGGCGTGAAGGCGTAGCGGCCCCGCGCGCCCATCGTGGTCGAGGTGAAGCCGTCCGGCTCGGGATTGCCGTCCGCCGCGTCTGCGGCGGAGATGCCGTCGGTGTCGAAATGCAAGACCCAGGCCCCGAAGCCGTAGCGTTCGGTCGATACACCCGCCGCCAGCCGGCCGCGCACGGTCTCGTACGACCCGGCCTCCAGATCCAGCCCGAAACCCTCGAGCTCGCGCGTCGTGAAGGCGATGACCCCGCCGATGGCGTCCGATCCCCACAACGAGGACTGCGGGCCCGACAGCACCTCGATGCGATCGATGTCCGACAGCTCCAGTCCCGAGAAGTCGAAGGCGCCGTTGACCTCGGCCGGATCGTTGACCGGCACGCCGTCGACCAGCACCAGCGTCTTGCCCGGCGTCGCGCCCCGTATCCGCACCTGGGCGACTCCTCCGAAAGCCCCCGACCGCACTACCGAAAGGCCGGGAATGTCCTGCAGGATATCCGCGGCGAACGCGGCCCCGCGCTGCTCGATCGCCGCCCGGTCGATCACGCGTGCGCCCGGCGTGTCGGCGACGATGGCCGGCAGGCGGGTGGCGGTGACCACCACCTCGGGCAGGGGCGCGTCAGTTTCGTCCGCCGACTGGGCGTGGGCGGACAAGGGAAACAGCACGGCGGCTGCGGTGGCGTAGAGAAAGGATCGCGTCATGCGCGGATCTCCGTCGGCCCCGCGCGGGCGCTGCGCGGCGGCGTGTGAAAGCGACCGACCCGGTCCCGAAAAGGGGCGCGGCGCTGGGGTCGGGTCGCTTCGACGGAACGGCTTCCGCATCGCGGAAGGGTTGGCCCCACGCCTCTGTCTGGTCCCGGACAGCGGACGAGCGACGTCGGCGGCCAGGTTTCCTGGCTTGCGGGTCAAAAACGGAGGATCGCGCCTTCCCGGTTGCCCAGTGACGCCGAAGCCGAAGCCCCGGAGTGATCGTCCGTCTCGCCGCCTACAGTTGCGGGCACAGCCGCGGTGTCTCACCGCGTTCCCTTAACCGCCTGCCGGGCTTGTCGCAGTGCGGCACAGCTTGCGCAAGACGCTTGAGGCGGGCGGCGCAATCCTTCACCTTGCGGCGCTCTCATGAACGCCCCCCTCGTCCACCCTCCGAAAGCCGACGCGGTCCCGTCCAGCGAGGGGACGACGCCTGTCATGGCGCAGTTTCTGGCGGCCAAGGCCAGCCAGCCCGACGCCATCGTGTTTTTCCGCATGGGCGATTTCTACGAGCTGTTCTTCAGGGACGCCGAGATCGCCTCCGCCGCCCTCGGCATCACCCTGACCAAGCGCGGCAAGCACCAGGGTCAGGACATCCCCATGGCCGGGGTGCCGGTCCACGCCCTCGACGGCTATCTCGCCCGCCTGATCCGGCAGGGGTTCAAGGCCGCCATCTGCGAACAGCTGGARGCCCCGTCCGAGGCCCGCAAGCGCGGCTCCAAGGCCGTGGTCCAYCGCGACATCGTCCGCGTCGTCACCCCCGGCACCCTGACCGAGGACAGTCTGCTGGACGCGCGCGGCGCCAACCGTCTGNGCCCGCAAGCGCGGCTCCAAGGCCGTGGTCCATCGCGACATCGTCCGCGTCGTCACCCCCGGCACCCTGACCGAGGACAGTCTGCTGGACGCGCGCGGSGCCAAYCGTCTGGCCGCYGTCTCKGTSCGCAAGGGCCGCGCCGCCGTSGCCGTGGTMGARCTGTCSGCCGGSTCGGTCGACGCCGTCGCCTGTTCGCTGGAAGACCTCGGCGCSACCCTCGCSTCCTTCCGCCCGTCCGARGTGCTGGTCCCCGACCGCCTGTTCTCGGACGAGGCGACCAGGGCCGCGCTCGACGGCTCCGGCGGCGTGGTCCAGGCCCTGCCTCAGGCTCTCGCCGAGCCGGTTGGCGCCCGGGTCCGGGTCGAGCGGCTGTACGGCGTCGCCTCGCTGGACGGCTTCGGCGCCTTCGAGGAGGCCGAGGTCTCGGCCCTGGGCCTGATCGCCGCCTATCTGGAAACGACCCAGGCCGGCAAGATTCCCGCCCTGTCCCCGCCGCGCCGCTCGGGCGACAGCGGCTTCCTCGCCATCGATCCGGCGACCCGSCTCAGCCTCGAGATCGACCGCACCCAGCGCGGCGAGCGCGAAGGGTCGCTGCTGGCCTGCATCGACCGGACCGTCACCTCGGGCGGAGCGCGCGCGCTGGCCGAACGCATCGCCCGCCCGCTGCGCGACACCACGGCCATCAACCACGGCCTCGACGCCGTCGAATGGCTGCTGGAGCGCCGCGATCTGCGCCGCGACCTGCGCGAGGGGCTGCGCGCCTCGTCGGACGTCGCCCGCGCCACATCGCGGCTCGTGCTGGGCCGCGGCGGACCGCGCGACCTCGTCGCCATCCGCACCGGCCTGTCGATCGCCGAGGGACTAGCCGGCCTGTTCCCGCCCGCCCGCGACCCGCTGACCGGCCCGCCCGCCCGCATCGTCGCGGCGCTGGACCGGCTGACCCTGTCGCCCGATCTCGGCCGCCTTCTGGTCGATCTGGCCGAGGGTCTGGTCGCCGAGCCGCCGCATCTGGCCCGCGACGGCGGCTTCGTCTCGGCCGGCTACCGTCCCGAGCTGGAAGAGGCCCGCCGCCTGCGCGACGACAGCCGCCGCGTCGTCGCCGACCTCGAGGCCCGCGCCGTGGCCGAGGCGGGCGTGCCGTTCAAGATCCGCCACAACGCCGTGCTGGGCTATTTCCTCGAGACCAGCGCCAGGGCCGCCGAACCGCTGCTGCGCCCGACCGGCGAGAGCCCCTTCATCCACCGCCAGACCCTGGCCAATCAGGTCCGCTTCACCACCGTCGAACTGTCCGAGCTCGATGCGAAGATCAGCCAGGCCGGCCATCGCGCCCTCGCCATCGAGGGCGAGACCTTCGAGGTCTGGCGCGCAACGGTTCAGTCGCTCGCTCAACCGCTTCAGGCCGTGGCCGAGGCTCTGGCGGAGCTGGACGCCCATTCCGCCCTCGCCGAATGGGCCGAAGAGGTCGGCGCCGTCCGCCCGGCCGTCGATGACACGACATGTTTCGAAGTCACCGCCGGCCGCCATCCCGTGGTCGAGGCGGCGGTGAAGGCGCAGGGCGATCCGTACACGCCCAACAACTGCCGGCTCGACGGCTCCGGCGCGGCCTGCGCCCGCCTGTCGATCGTGACCGGCCCGAACATGGCGGGCAAGTCGACCTTCCTGCGCCAGAATGCCCTGCTGGTCGTCCTCGCCCAGGCCGGCGCCTTCGTGCCCGCCCGCGCCATGCGTCTCGGCGTGGTCGACCGGCTGTTCAGCCGCGTCGGCGCCGGCGACGACCTCGCCCGCGGCCGCTCCACCTTCATGACCGAGATGGTCGAGACCGCCGCCATCCTGACCCAGGCCACCGAACGCAGCTTCGTGGTGCTGGACGAGATCGGCCGGGGGACCGCCACCTATGACGGCCTCGCCATCGCCTGGGCCGTCGCCGAGGCCCTGCACGACCGCAACCGGGCCCGCACCCTGTTCGCCACCCACTATCACGAGCTGGCGGGACTCGAGACGCGGCTGGCCCACGTCTGCAACCTGTCCATGGTGGCCAAGGAGTGGAACGGCGATCTCGTCTTCCTGCACGAGGCCGCCCCCGGCGCCGCCGACCGCAGCTACGGCGTCCAGGTCGCCAGACTGGCCGGCGTCCCCGCCGCCGTCGTCAGCCGCGCCCGCGAGGTGCTGGAACGTCTGGAGGGCGAGAAGGGCGCCGCGATCAGCCTCGACGACCTGCCCCTGTTCGCCATGGCGGAGGCCCCGCCGCCCCCGCGTTCGTCCGCCGTCGAGGACGCGCTTCAGGCCATCGAACCCGACGAACTGTCCCCGCGCGAGGCGCTCGAGGCCCTGTACCGGCTGAAGGGTCTGGGCCGCCGGTGACCCCCGCCCTCGACGACCGGCTGGTTGACGCCGCGTCCGCCCCCGATGTGCGCAAGGCGGTCGCCGAAATCCTGCGCGAAAGCTACGCCGCCGCCCAATCCCGCGCCGCCCGCCGCCTCGACGCCGGGGGCGAGGGCGTCGAGGTGGCCCGGCTCTATTCCCTCGCCGCCGACGAGCTGCTGATCGCCCTTTGGCGCTTCACCACCGAGACCCTCTATCCCGCCCACAATCCGACCGAGGCCGAGCGGCTCAGCCTGATCGCGGTGGGCGGCTACGGCCGGGGCGTGCTGGCGCCCTTCTCGGACCTGGACCTGCTGTTCCTGCGTCCGTGGAAACCCATCCCGCGGACCGAACAGGTGATCGAATTCATGCTCTACGTCCTGTGGGACCTGGGCGTGAAGGTCGGCCAGTCGGCGCGGTCGATCGACGAATGCCTGGCGCTGGCGAAGTCCGACATGGTGATCCGCACCACCCTGCTGGAGGCGCGGCCCCTGGCCGGCGACGACCGTCTGGCCCAGGACTTCATCGCCCGCTTCCGGACCTTCGTGACGCGGGCCGATCCCCGCCCCTTCATCGCCGCCAAACTGGTGGAGCGCGACCTGCGCCACCAGAAATCCGGCGCCGTCCGCTATCGCGTCGAGCCCAACGTCAAGGACGGCAAGGGCGGCCTGCGCGACCTCAACACCCTGTTCTGGATCGCCCGCTCCCTGGCCCCCGAAAGCCCGCTGGGCGCCCGGGTGCTGGACGACCTGCTGACCGCCCGCGAACGCCGGACCTTCGAGGAAGCCTTCGACTTTCTCTGGCGCACCCGGGCGCATCTGCACCTGACGGCCGGGCGGGCAGAGGAAAAGCTGACGTTCGACCTCCAGCCCGAGGTGGCCCGCCGCATGGGCTGGCGCGGACGCGGCGACGAGCCGGCGGTCGAGCGTTTCATGCGCCGGTATTTCCTCGTCGCYCGCGACGTCGGCGCCCTGACCCGCGCCATGTCGGCCAAGCTGGAGGCGCGCCAGCAGAAGCCGACCATGAGCCTGTCGCGSCTGATCCCGGGCCGCAAACGCAAGCTGGGCGTCGAGGGNAAGCCTTGGGCTAACGCCGGGGTTGGAGGTTCGCCGCCGCGCCGCAACGACCGAGGTTGGAGTAGCCGCGTGAGTCCCGTGTACCTTGATTACAATGCCTCGGGCGCCCTGACCCGCGCCATGTCGGCCAAGCTGGAGGCGCGCCAGCAGAAGCCGACCATGAGCCTGTCGCGSCTGATCCCGGGCCGCAAACGCAAGCTSGGCGTCGAGGGCTTCAYCGAGGACGCSGGCCGCCTGTCGGTSAMAGGCCCCGAGGTCTTCGCCGCCGCGCCYGARAAGYTGCTGATGCTGTTCCGCACGGCGGACGAACACGATCTGGACCTGCACCCCGACGCCTTCTCGGCCGTCAGCCGGTCGCTGTCGCTGGTGACCCCGTCGCTGCGCCGCGACCCCGAGGCCACCCGCGCCTTCCTCGACATCCTSGCCCACGGCCAGCGSCCCTACCGCGTCCTGACGCTGATGAACGAGACCGGCCTGCTGGGCCGGTTCCTGCCCGAATGGGGGCGGATCGTCGGYCAGACCCAGTTCAACATGTACCACGCCTATACGGTCGACGAGCACACGCTGCAGGCCATCGGCATCANTTCCTGCCCGAATGGGGGCGGATCGTCGGCCAGACCCAGTTCAACATGTACCACGCCTATACGGTCGACGAGCACACGCTGCAGGCCATCGGCATCATCAACGACATCTGGCGSGGCAAGCTSAAGGCSGAYCATCCGTCCTCGWCCGAGATCGTCCAYCGCATCGACGATTTCGAGGCCCTGATGCTGGCCATGTTGCTGCACGACGTCGGCAAGGGCGGCGACCGCGGCCAGCTGGAAGACGGGGCCATCGCCGCGCGCCGCGCCTGCGACCGGCTGGGCCTCGAYCCGCGCCGCACCGAGTTCGTGGTCTGGCTSGTGCGCAACCACCTGGCCCTCAGCGACTACGCCCAGAAGCGCGACGTCTCGGACCCGGCGACGGTCCGCGCCTTCACCCGGCTGGTCGGCGACCCCGAGCGGCTGCGGACCCTGCTGATCCTGACCGTGGCCGACATCCGCGCCGTCGGGCCCGGCGTCTGGAACGCCTGGAAGGGCAATCTCATCCGCGACCTCTATCTGCGCACCGAGGGCGTGTTCCGGGGCGAGGACGTCACCCACGCCGATCCGCTGGACGACTATCCCGCACTGGTCGCCCGCGCCCGCGCCGACGGCGCCGCCGCCGAGGCCTTGACGGTCGAGGAGAGCGGGGAGGATGAGCGCGCCGCCACCCGCGTCGCCGTCGCCGCCCGCGACCGACCGGGCCTGTTCGTCGATCTCGCCGACGCCCTCGCCGCCGCCGGGGCAGACGTCGTCGGCGCGCGTGTCGCCACTGCCCCCGACGGCACGGCTCTGGACGTGTTCGAGCTTCAGGACGGGGGCGGCGCTCCCTACGGCCAGGCCGAGCCGCGCCGACTGACCCGGCTGATCGAGGGGCTTGAGACGGCGGCGCGCGGCGGCGTTCCCACGGCGCCGCCGCCGGTCGCCCCGCCCAATCCGCGCCGCGCCGCCTTCGACGTGCGGCCCACGGCCATGGTCGATCTGGACGAAAGCCCCACCGCCGCCGTGGTCGAGGTGTCGGGCGCCGACCGCCCCGGCCTGCTGGCCGACCTGGCCCGGGCCTTCGCCATCCACCGCCTTTCGATCCGTTCGGCCCATATCGCCGGCTTCGGCGAGCGCGCGGTCGACAGCTTCTATGTCACCGACGCGGCGGGCAGAAAGCCGAAGCCGGGGCCAAAGCTGGACGCGCTGCGCGCCGATCTGGAAACCGTCCTGGACTTCACCGAGCGGGGCGGCCACCGCGTCTCGGCCCCCGTTCGGGCCAGCCTGCGCGACGTCTCCGAAGTCGGTCGCCGCCGCTCGGCTCAAGAGCCCGTATCGCGCGCGCCGGAACCACGCTAAGGCGCTGACATGGCCAAAAAGATCGACCCTGAAGCCCAACCGATCGAGGCCGCGCCGCCTGTGCCTTCAGCCACGGCCATAACCGATCCGATGGTTCAGCCGCCGGCCTCGGCCACCACCTCGCGCAAGGGCGGCGGCATGATGCGGTCGTCGGCGATCTTCAGCGGCCTGACCCTCGTCAGCCGCTTCGCCGGCTTCGCCCGCGACATCGTCATCTCGGCGGCCCTGGGCGCCTCGGTCGGACCGGCGGCGGACGCCTACAACACCGCCCTGAACTTCCCCAACCTGTTCCGCCGCATCTTCGCCGAAGGCGCCTTCGCCGCCGCCTTCGTGCCGGCCTACGCCAAGACCCTGGAGACCGAGGGCGAGGCGGTGGCGGACAAGATCGCCACGGACGCCCTGGCGGCGGTGGCCTTCGCCACCCTGGCGCTGACCATTGTCGCCCAGCTGGCCATGCCGTGGCTGATGGCCGTGATCAACGTCGGCTTCCTCGACGATCCGGCGCGCTTCAAGCTGGCGGTGGTCCTGACCCAGATCACCATGCCCTACCTGCCCTGCATGGCGGTGGCGGCCCTGCTCAGCGGCGTGCTGAACGCGCGCGGACGGTTCATCGTCTCGGGCGCCTATCCGGTCCTGCTCAACCTCATCATGCTGGTCGCGGTGATCCCGGCCCAGGGCGGCCAGATCGGCGCGGCCTATGCCGCCTCCTGGGCCGTGCTCGTCGCCGGAATTTCGCAGGCCGGCCTGTGCTGGTGGGCTGCGCGCCGGGCGGGCGCCGACATCCGTCTGGCCCTGCCGCGGCTGACGCCGGCGGTGAAAGCCATCATCATCACCGCGATTCCGGCCGCCATCGGCAACTCCGCGACCCAGATCAACGTCTTCATCTCGGGCAACCTGTCCAGCTTCGTCGCCGGCGGACGGACCTGGCTGGCCACGGCCGACCGGCTGTACCAGCTGCCGCTGGGCCTGGTCGGCGTCGCCATCGGCATCGCCCTTCTGCCGCGCCTGTCCCGCGCCGTGGCGTCGCAGGATCACGGCCAGCAACAGGCCTCGATGGACGAGGCCCTGATCCTGTCCATGGCCCTGACGCTGCCGGCCGCAGCGGCGCTGATGGCCATGCCCTATTTCCTGATCGACGCCCTGTTCACCCGGGGCGCCTTCCTGCAGGTGGACGCCGTCAATACGGCCCGCGCCCTGTTCCAGTTCGGCTGGGGCGTGCCCGCCTTCGTCCTGATCCGCATCCTCGCGCCCGCCTTCTTCGCCCGGCGCGACACCCGGACGCCGATGAATTTCGCCCTCATCTCCGTGGCGGTGAACGCAGCCCTGGCCATCGGGCTGTTCAACCTCGGCTGGGGCATAGCCGGCATCGCCGCGGCGGTGTCCGCCGCCGCCTGGACCAATGTGATCCTGCTGGCCGCGACCCTCTGGCGCCGCGGGCTCTACCGGCCCGGCCCCCAGGCTCTGGCGCGCCTGGCCCGCATCGGCCTGTCGGCCGCCGGTCTGGCGCTGGTCGTCGGCCTCGCCGCCGCCGGCCGGTCGCGGATCGAGGCGCCGGTGGCCGATATCCTCGGCGCCATCGGCATCGGCGTCGGCGCCAAGGAGGCCGCCCTGCTGCTGGTCACCGCCGCCGGGGGTCTGGCCTACATCGGTCTGGCCTTCGCCACCCGGGCGATCACGCCGGCGGAAGTGAAGGGCCTGCTGCGGCGGACAGGCAAGTAACGGCTTGCTCCTTGGGCGACGGTCGGGCATTGCGCCTCGACATGACCGACGCCTCCCCCGCCGCCGCTCCCGCCTACACCGGCCCGCGCCGTGTCCTGTCGGGCATCCAGGCCTCCGGCGCCCTGCATCTGGGCAACTATCTGGGGGCCCTGAAGCGGTTCACCCAGCTGCAGGACAGCGGCGCGCCCTGTTTCCTGTTCGTCGCCGACCTGCACGCCATCACCGTCTGGCAGGACCCGGCCCTGCTGACCGCCCAGACGCGCGAGATCGCCGCCGCCTATCTGGCGTCCGGCCTCGATCCGTCCCGGTCGATCATCTGGCCCCAATCGGCGGTGCGCGCCCATTCCGAGCTGGCCTGGATCCTCAACTGCGTCGCCCGCCTCGGCTGGCTCGATCGCATGACCCAGTTCAAGGAGAAGTCGGGCAAGCACAAGGAACGCTCGTCCGTCGGCCTCTATACCTATCCGGTGCTCCAGGCGGCCGACATCCTGCTCTACAAGGCCACCGAGGTGCCGACCGGCGAGGACCAGAAACAGCACCTCGAGCTGACCCGCGACATCGCCCAGAAGTTCAACACCGACTTCAGCGCCCCGGGCTTCTTCCCCCTGCCCGAGCCCCTGACCCAGGGGCCGGCGCCGCGGGTCATGAGCCTGCGCGACGGCATGGCCAAGATGTCCAAGTCCGATCCTTCGGACCAGTCGCGCATCAATCTGACCGACGACGCCGATGCGATCACGGCCAAGATCCGCAAGGCCCGCACCGATCCGGATCCGCTGCCGGAGACCCTCGAAGGCCTCGAGGGCCGCGCCGAGGCGAAGAACCTCGTCACCATCTACGCCGCCCTGGCCGACATGAGCCGCGAGGCCGTGCTGGCCGAATACGCCGGCCAGGGCTTCGGCGCCTTCAAGCCGAGGCTGGCCGACCTCGCCGTCGCCTCCATGGCCCCGGTGACCGCCGAGATGCGCCGGCTGATGGCCGATACGGCCGAGATCGACCGGGTGCTCAGGGACGGCGCCGAACGCGCCGCCGCCATCGCCGATCCGGTGGTCGACGAGGTCAAGAGGATCGTCGGCTTCTGGCGCGCCTGACGGCGGCTTTCGGACCCCGCCTTTCCGGTCCCTCTGGCGGACCGTCGCGCTTGCGCTAGACAAGGCCGATGAGCCCTGCCCATCCGTTGGATCGCCCGGTCTGGAGCACCCTGACCAGCCGCCAGGCCGATCTGGCGCTCGGCGATGCGCGGGCGCTGCGGTTCGATCCGGCCTGGGCCCTGTTCGGCGCGGCCGCCGACGCCTCGCCGGAGAGCCAGGCGGCGCTGGCGGCTCTCAATACGTCGCCCAACGGGATGGGGCTGGTGGAGGCGGGCGACATGCCCCCGCCCTCGGGCTGCCGCGTCCGATCGGCCGCGCTGTGCGTGCAGATGACGGCCTCGGCCTTGACGGCGGGCGGGCGGGACATCGCCTTCGAGCCTCTGGGCGAGGCCGACGCCGGCGAGATGCTGGCGCTGGCGACCCTGACTGTCCCGGGTCCCTTCTTCGAGAAGACCCACCAGCTCGGCGAATTCATCGGCGTGAAACGGGACGGTCGGCTGATCGCCATGGCCGGGGAACGGATGCGGCCGACGGGCTTCACCGAGGTGTCGGGCGTCTGCACCCATCCCGACCACCGCGGCCATGGCTACGCCAGCGCCCTGATGCGGGTGGTGACGCAGCGCATCCTCGAACGCGGCGAACAGGCCTTCCTGCACGCCTATGCCGCCAATACCGCGACCATCACCCTGTATGAGACGCTCGGGTTCACCGTGCGGACGCCAGTCACCTACACGGTGCTGCACGGGCCGGAATGACGCTCCGGGAGTCGCGGGCCGGGAGAGGCGGGAGTCTCGATCCGCCCGATCTCAGCCGACCCGGTCCAGACGGGCGATGAAGAAGCCGTCCAGCCCGCCCTTTTCCGCCCACATCGACGGCAGGATGCGCAGCCAGCCCTCGGAAGTGAGTGCTTCGTCGGGCGCGCCGACCTCGGCGGGGACGGCGGGCGCCGTCCTGAACGCCGGGTTCCGGCGCAGGAAGGCGATGATCTGGGTCTCGCCCTCCTCGCGCTCCAGCGAACAGACGCAATAGACCAGCCGTCCGCCCGGCTTGACCCGTTCGGCGGCGGCGTCCAGCAGCCGGTGCTGCACATCGGCCAGTTTGGCGACGTCGGCGGGCTTGGTGGCGCGCAGGACTTCGGGGTTGCGCCGGAAGGTGCCGGTGGCGGTGCAGGGCGCGTCCAGCAGGACGGCGTCGAAGGTGCGCGGGTCGTCCCAGTCCTCGGCGGGCGTGGTCACGACCTCGGAGTTCAGGCCGGTCCGCTGCAGATTTTCGGTCAGCCGCTTCAGCCGCACCGCCGACCGGTCCAGCGCCACCACGCTGGCGCCCGAGGCCGCCAGTTGCAGCGTCTTGCCCCCCGGGGCGGCGCACAGGTCGATGACGGTCTCGCCGGCCTTCGGGGCCAGCAGCCGGCCGGGCACGGCCGCCGCCGCGTCCTGGACCCACCAGACGCCGTCCTCGAAGCCCGGCCAGGCGGCGACATCGCCCCTGAGACCGGTGCGGATCGAGCCCCCGGGCAGGACCTCGCCCTCGACCGCTTCCGCGACCGCCGCCGCCTCGACGTCCGGCTTGACGCTCAGGTCCGTCGCCGGCTCCTCGCGGGCGGCCAGGGCCAGGCCGACCAGCGCCGGCTCGCCATAGGCGGCCCGCCAGCGGGCGGCCAGCCATTCGGGCAGGTTGCTCTCGGCCGTCGTCAGGCCGGGCCCTTCGCGGTCGATGCCGCGCAGGACGGCGTTGACCAGGTTCTTGTAGGGCCGCGTCTTGGGCTCGCGCTCGGCCAGCTTGACCGCCGTCGACACCGCCGCGAAGGCCGGCGTCTCGAGGATCAGCATCTGGGCCAGGGCGACGCGCAGGATGGTGCGCACCGCCAGCGGCGGGCCCTTCTGCAGCTTGCGGTCAAGGATCTGGTCGATCTCGCCCAGCCGCCGCAGCGCCGCCATGGCCACGGCGCGGGCGAAGGCCCGGTCCGGCCCCGGCAGGCTGGAAACCTCCCGGAACGACAGGGCCGCATCCAGCCCGCCCCGCCCTTCGAGGGCGGCGTTGAGCAGGACGCCGGCCGCGATCCGCGCCTCGACGCCGATGTCGGGGCTGTCGTCATGGACCTCGACCCTGGGCGGGCGCGGCGGCCGGGTTCCGGCCCTTGCCTTGTCCGCCATGCGGCGACCGCGGGCGGCGGAGCTGCGCCCCGGCTCGGGCGAGCGGCTCACACCACCACCTGTGTACCCAGCTCGACCACCCGGCCCGGCGGGATGTGGAAGAAGTCGGTCGGGTTGGCGGCGTTGCGGGTCAGGAAGATGAACAGCCGGTCCTGCCACAGCGGCATGCCCTGCGACGCCGAGGCGACCACCGAGCGCCGGCCGAGGAAGAAGCTGGTCGACATGATGTCGAACTTCAGCCCCTGCTTCCGGCACACGCCCAGGGCCTTGGGTATGTTGGGCTGTTCCATGAAGCCGTAGCTGATGGTCAGCTTCTTGAAGTCRTCCGAGATCGGCTCGATCGTCACCCGCTGGCTGTCCGGCACGCGCGGCCTGTCGGTGGTGCGGACGGTCAGGATGACGTTCTTCTCGTGCAGCACCTTGTTGTGCTTGAG
The DNA here is from genome assembly GCF_001426805.1 of Brevundimonas sp. Root1423. Lineage (NCBI taxonomy): Bacteria > Pseudomonadati > Pseudomonadota > Alphaproteobacteria > Caulobacterales > Caulobacteraceae > Brevundimonas > Brevundimonas sp. Root1423. Next base: position 43,852 of record NZ_LMFL01000089.1, on the reverse strand, counting down.
ATTGTGCATCAGGGCGACCGGGGCGACGTCGGGGTCGCTGGTCAGGAAGATGGCCGTGCCGGGCGCCCGGTGCGGCGGGCGGGCCCGCAGCATCTCGATCAGGTCGGTCAGGGGCAGGCTGTCCTTGCGCGTCTTGTCCGACAGGATCTGGGTGCCGCGCACCCAGGTCCACATCAGCAGCACGAGCGCCGCCCCCAGCACCAGCGTGGTCCGGACGGTCAGGATGACGTTCTTCTCGTGCAGCACCTTGTTGTGCTTGAGATTGTGCATCAGGGCGACCGGGGCGACGTCGGGGTCGCTGGTCAGGAAGATGGCCGTGCCAGGGGCCCGGTGCGGCGGGCGGGCCCGCAGCATCTCGATCAGATCGGTCAGCGGCAGGCTGTCCTTGCGGGTCTTTTCCGACAGAATCTGCGTGCCGCGCACCCAGGTCCACATCAGCAGGACCAGCGCCGCGCCCAGCACCAGCGGGAACCACGCCCCCTGCGGGATTTTCAGCATGTTGGAGGTCAGGAAGACCAGGTCGATGGCCACCAGCGGGCTGATCGCCGCCAGCGACAGGGGCAGACTCCATTTCCACAGCTTGCGGACGATGAACCAGGCCAGCAGGCTGTCGACGAACATCGATCCGGTAACCGCAATGCCGTAGGCGGCGGCCAGACTGGTTGAGGTCTGGAAGGTCACCAGCAGAGCCAGAACCCCCACCATCAGCATCATGTTGATCGAGGGCACGAAGATCTGGCCGGCCTGGCTTTCCGAGGTGTTGCGGATGTCGATGCGCGGCAGCAGACCCAGTTGCACCGCCTGCTGCGTCACCGAGAAGGCGCCGGTGATGACCGCCTGCGAGGCGATAACGGTGGCGATCGTGGCCATGATCAGGACCGGCCAGTACACGACGTCCGGGACCATCATCCAGAAGGGATTGGCCGCCGCGGCGCGGGTGTCGAGCACCAGGGCGCCCTGACCGAGATAGTTGAGGGTCAGGCAGGGCAGAACGACCCAGAGCCAGCCCAGCCTGATCGGCGCCTTTCCGAAATGGCCCATGTCGGCATAGAGAGCCTCGGCCCCGGTGACGGCGAGGAAGACGCTGCCGAGGATCACGAAGCCCAGGAAGCCGTTGTCGAACAGGAACAGCACTCCGTAGTGGGGCGACAGGGCGCGCAGGATCGAGGGGTCGTCGAAGATGTGATAGACGCCCAACGCGGCCAGGATCAGGAACCAGACGAGCGTGAGGGGGCCGAAGAACCGCGCCACGCTGGCGGTGCCGCGCGACTGGATCAGGAACAGGGCGATCAGGATGCCGGCCGCGATCGGTACGACGTAGGGACTGAGGGCGTCGCTGACGCCCGGCGCGTCGCGCAGACCTTCCACCGCCGAAACGACCGAGATGGCGGGCGTGATCACCCCGTCGCCGTAGAACAGGGCCGCGCCGCAAACCCCGAGGATGAAGATGAGCCCGGAGCGCCGTCCGATGGCGTGCTGGGCCAGAGCCATCAGAGCCAGGGTCCCGCCCTCGCCCTTGTTGTCGGCCTTCATCAGAAAGACCACGTATTTCAGGGTCACGACCAGCAGCAGCGCCCAGAACACCAGGGAGACGACGCCCAGGACGGCCAGTTCTTCCGCCCCGCCGCCCCTCGAGTGGTGCAGGGCCTCACGCATGGCGTAGAGCGGGCTGGTGCCGATGTCGCCGAACACCACGCCGATGGCGCCGATGATCAGGCCCCATTTGCCGGCCTTGACGTGACCGCCCTCGCCGGCCGCCGCGGGATGCGGATGGGCCGGAGCGACGGACTTGTCGGAGGGAGTTTGCGAATTGGAGGTGGCGGCGCCGGCGCCGTCTTCACCTTGGGGAGAGGCCCCGGCCATAGAGTTCCTCCGGGACCCCGCACAACGCGGTTCCCATCAAAAGAGCGGCGAGCCTTTAGGCTCTTTCATTCCGCGGTTCAATCGTACTGCGAGTGCGAAGGTTGCAAGGGCGCCGCCCTGAAGATGTCCGGTTTGTGAAAGAGCTTGGCAACGCCTATCTTGGAGGCTGCATCATGTCAGACAGCCAACGTTTCCCCGTCGCCGCCCACACCCTGGCCTATCTGGCCCACAAGGGCGCCTATTCGCCCGCCGACGCGGCGGCGAGCGCGATTCTGGCGGCCTCCATTCCGACCAATCCCGTCGTCGTTCGGCGCGTGACCGCCCTGCTGGCCAAGGCCGGGCTGATCGCCACCCGTCCGGGGGCCTCGGGCGGCGCCTGGTTGCTGCACCGGCCGGAGGACATCTCGCTCGAGACCGTGCTGCGCGCCGTCAACGGCTGCGCCCACCTCGGCTCGCCGCCCGCGGGGGCCAAGGGCTGTCCGGTCAGCGAACACATCCCCCGTCAGGTGGCCAGGGCCCTGACCGCCGCCGACCAGGCCGCCGGCGCGGCCCTGTCGAAGATCACCATCGCCGACCTGCTGGACCAGGACCCCGTCTCGCTGAAGGCGTTCGCTCCGCACCCATCCTGCCCGGTCGCCGCCTGAGATGAGCCTGCCCTCGCGGCCGAGGCCGGTCATGCTGGTCACGGGCGCGTCCGCCGGCATCGGCGCCGCCCTCGCCCGGGTCTATGCCGGGCACGGCTGGGACCTGGTGCTGACGGCGCGGCGCGAGACGCCGCTGAAGGCCCTCGCCGAAGAGCTTGCCCATGCGGGCGCGGCCAGCACCGTCCTGACGGAAGATCTCGCCGACCCGGAAGCGCCCCGCCGCCTGTTCGGCGCCATCGCGCAGCGGGGCCTGACGGTGGACGGTCTGGTCAACAACGCCGGTTTCAGCCGCACGGCGGGCTTTCTCAACACCGACCCGGCGGCCCACGCCGCCATGATCCGCGTCATGCTGGCCGCCCCGGTCGAACTGGCCCGGCTGTTCGCCCCCGGCATGGTCGAGCGGGACTATGGCCGCATCCTCAACGTCGCCTCCCTGGCCGGCCAGATGCCCGCCACCGGCGGCGACACCCTGTACGGGCCCATCAAGAGCTTCCTGATCAAGGCCTCGCAGGGCCTGTACCTCGAGCTGCGCGGAACGGGCGTCCACGTCACCGCCCTGTGCCCCGGCTACACCCTGACCGAGTTCCACGACGTCAACGGCACGCGCGAGGAGGTCTCGACCGCCTATCCCGCCTGGATGTGGCAGACGGCCGACCACGTCGCCCGCGTCGGCTACGCCGCCTGCGAGGCCAACCGCCCGAAGGTCACGCCGGGGGTGATGAACAATCTGCTGGCCGGGCTGGCCAAACACCTGCCGGATCGCGTCGCCCTGAACATGGTCGGCGGCCATGCGAAGCGGCTGAAGCGGATCTGACCCGGACGCAGTCTCCGCTGTATTCCATGTCGCACTTTCGGGCCGGAAACCGTCTTCGAATTCCTCCGAAAACCGTCTTCCAATTCCTCGACGGAATTCGCCGCCTTCCGCAGGTCTTTCGGCGTCAGTGACCGCCCGTCGGATAGGGCGTGGTCACGGCGCCCGAGATCATGCCGGGCAGGGCTTCGGACAGGCCCATCAGGATGAACTGGACGGCGAGGGCGCACAGGATCAGGCCCAGCACGCGGACGATGATCGACATGCCGACCTCGCCCAGCATGCGGCTGATGGGACCCGTCAGGGCGAAGCACAGGAAGGTGGCGATACAGGCCGCGATGATGGCCGCCATGCCCGCGACCTGGCCCTGATAGCCGATCTTCGACGCCTCGCCGGCCTGGATGATGATGGTCGAGATGGCCCCCGGCCCGATCATCAGGGGCATGGCGAAGGGCACCACCAGCCGCTGGAACCGCCGTCGGGCATAGCCGCGCACGTCGGCCGGATTGCTGTCCGGGTCGTTGTCAGCGAAGGATTTGAGGAAGTCCCCGCGCGTCATGTCGAGGCCCAGCAGCAGCAGCAGGATGCCGCCGGCGATGCGGAACGCCGCCAGCGAAATGCCGAAGAACTGCAGCAGGCCCAGACCGGTGAAGAAGAAGAAGGCCAGGAAGGCCGCCGCAAACAGGCAGATCAGGGCGGCGACCGACAGCCGCTGGCGCGTCGTGGCTCCCGCCGTCGCCGCGGCGAAGATCGGGATATTGCCGATCGGATCCACCAGGGCGAACAGGGCCACGAACAGGTTGACCCCCAGATCGACCGCGTCCATGTGCTGACCTCGCCCCCAATTGAATCGAACGCATAAGGGCCGACGCGATCGCGCGCGTCCACCCCCTGCGTCGGAACGGAGACGTCATGACGGCTGCGAAGACCGACCCCCGCCTGATCGTCGGCCTGGACCTGCCCTCCGTCGACGCCGCCCGCGCCATGGTCGACCGGCTGGGCGAGGCGGTGATCTCCTACAAGATCGGCCTGACCCTCCTGGCCCGTCCCGGAGGCGTCGCCTTCGCCCATGAACTCCGATCGGCGGGCAAATCCGTGTTTCAGGACTGGAAGCTGCACGACATCGGGGCCCAGGTCGAAGGCGCCGCGCGCTCCGTGGCCGAGGGCGGCTGCGACCTGCTGACCGTCCACGCCGAACCCCAGGTGATGCGCGGCGCGGTCAGGGGCCGGGACGCGTCCGGGTCGGACACGAAACTGCTGGCCGTCACCGTCCTGACCAGCCTGTCGGACGCGGACCTGACCGAGCTCGGCTACGGCTTCTCGGCGGCCGAGCTTGTCGAGCGGCGGGTGCGACAGGCGCTGGACTGCGGCGTCGACGGCGTGGTCTCCAGCCCGCTGGAGGCGGCCCGGGTGCGCGAGATCGCCGTCGCGGCGGGCCGGCCCGACTTCCTGATCGTCACCCCGGGCGTGCGGCCCGCCGGCGCCGACAGGGGCGACCAGCAGCGCGTGGCGACGCCCGCCGACGCCCTGCGCGCCGGCGCGACCCATCTGGTCGTCGCCCGGCCGGTGGTCGGCGCTGACGATCCGGCTCAGGCCGCGGCAGCCATCGTCGCCGAGATGAGCGCCGCCTAGCCGCGCTCGCCAGGTTCCTGGCTGTAATACTGCCGGGGCGGCGGCGCTTCACCGCCGATGCCATAGTACTGGTTCGGGGTCATGGGCGCTTCATAGACGGGCGCGGGCGGCGGCTCGGGCGCATAGCCATACGGGGCCGGCTCGGGCGCATGGACATAGGGCTCGCCGTCCCGACCGTCCGGGCGGCAATCGCAATCGCGCCGTCCGTCCATATAGCCCCGGTCGTACTCGCGGGCGCCATATTCGACGTCATGGCCGCCGCGGTCCTCGTACCGCTCTTCCCGGCGCCCATGGTCGGCGTCTCGCCAGACGGCCCCGCCTTCGAACGAACTGTACGCCTCCCGGGACTCGTACCGGTTTTCCTCGTACCGGCTCTCCGCATAGGAATCCCGCCGCTCGCTGTAGCCGTAGCGGCCGCCCCGGTCGGCATCCTCATAGTACCGATTGCCGCAGACGGGGGCGTAGCGCTCGTCGCGCCCGAAGCCGCCCAGCACATAGCCGAACGGAGCCGGTGCGCAGGCGCGGCCCTCATAGGCGACCTCGTTGTAATGGACCGGCCCGCCGTAATAGCCGCCGGCGTCCCCGCCGTAGCCGCCGCCGACATAGACCGTTCCGCCGCCGACCGCGCCCCGCGCGCCGCCGACGCTGTAGGCGCGGGCGTTCAGGTACGAGCGGGCCGAGGCGCTCGCGGATGCGCTGGCGCTGGCGTTCGCATTGACGTTGACGTTGATGTTGCGGTTCCCGCCGCCGCCGCAGCTGCCGCAACCGCCGCCCGGATGGCCGCCATGACCGCCCGTGGGGCCGCTCGCCATGGCGGGGCCGGCGGCGAGGATCAGGAAGGCGGCTCCGGCCGCGACGGTAAGCATACGCATGAGACAGGCTCCGGTGTTGGAGCCATCCTAAGTCTCTGGAAAGAAAAGGGTTCGGATTACACCGCAGGGGTGAAACCGGGACGGCTTCATTCCCCTGTGACCCTCCAATTTAACCTTGCCGGCGCGATGTCCGCCGGATCAGCGGTCATAGAAATAGACATCCGGACAGCCGCAATCGCGGTCATGCTGATGGCGCACCCGCCGCTCGCCGCGCCCTCTCCAGGCCGACGGCGGCCGGTCGTCGTTGTAACCCCACGCGTCCCGATAGCCGGGGCGGGGGGGCGGGTCGTAATGGCCGCCATATCGATAACCCCGGTCATAGCCGTAGGCGCCATGGCCATGGGAGCCGTAGGACCGGTAGCCGCTGCCGTAGCGGACATAGGGCCGCCCATAGCCGGGCGCGGGCACATAGACCTGCGGCCGATCGGAATAGCCGTCGCCCCAGCGTCCGGTCTCGACGTAGGAGCGGGTCTCCACCTCGGACAGCGGCGTCCCGCCAACGGGCCGGCCGTATGCATTGAGATAGATCGGCTGCCCGTAGGTCTGGGCCGAGGCGGCCCCGGCGAGCGCGAGCGTGGCGAGAGCTGCGGCGGCGAGCGGTCGTAACATCGGCGGCGTCTCCTGAACGGAACGGTTAACGCCGTTCGCCCGCCTTCGTTCGCCCGGCCTGGAAATCGGCTTAGAAATCGACCGCCAGACCCTTCTTCTCCCAGTCGCCGTAGCGGGTCGGTTCGGGCCCGCGCGGCCCGCCGTGTTCGGTCTGGGGCTCGGCTGCCGTCGCGGCGGCGCGGCGCCCGGCGGCTTCCAGCAGGGCCCGGCGCGCGGCGTCGCTCAGCGGCCGGTCGGGCGCGGCGTGGGGCACGTCCTGGTTCAGCTGCGGCGCGGCGCCGGGTTCGGGGGTGGGATGATCGGTCACAGCGGCCTCGCCTTGAGCCTGGGCGTTGAACCCCACAAGTTAGGCCTTCTCCCCGAAGGCGCCAGCGGCGTTCCGGTAAAACCGACATGAACCACCTGAAGACCTTCATTCTTCTCGCCGCCCTGACCGCCCTGTTCATGGGCGTCGGCTACATGATCGGCGGCGCGACGGGGATGCTGATCGCCCTGGTCGTCGCCGGCGGCCTGAACCTGTTCAGCTACTGGAACGCCGACAGGATCGTGCTGAAGATGTACCGGGCCCAGCCGGTCGACGAACAGCACCCCAACGCCGTGGTCCGCGCCTATGTCGCCGACGTGGCGCAGATGGCCCGGAACGCCGGCCTGCCCCGGCCCGTCATCGCCATCATCCCCAACGACCAGCCCAACGCCTTCGCCACCGGCCGCAATCCGGCCAACGCCGCCGTCTGCGCCACCACCGGCCTGCTNCGCGGCGTCATGGCCCACGAACTGGCCCATGTGCGGAACCGCGACACCCTGACCATGACGGTCACCGCCACCGTCGCCGGGGCCATCGCCGCCCTGGCCAATTTCGCGATGTTCTTCGGCGGCGGCGACGACCGGGAACGGCCGGGTGGCGTCGTCGGGACCCTGGCCCTGATGATCCTCGCGCCCATGGCCGCCGGCCTGGTGCAGATGGCCATCAGCCGCTCGCGCGAATACGAGGCCGACCGCGTCGGCGCGGACATCGCCGGCGATCCGCATGCGCTGGCCGCGGCGCTGCAGAAGATCGACGCCTCGGCCCGCCGGATCGTCAATCCGACGGCGGAGCGCAATCCGGCCTCGGGCCAGCTGTTCATCATCAACCCCTTGGCAGGCCGCGGGGCCGACAACCTGTTCTCGACCCATCCGGCCACCGGCAACCGGGTGAAGGCGCTGATGGAGATGGGGACGAAGATCGGTCGGGCGCCGCGCCGTGCAGCCTTCGCAGACGCCGCGCCCGGGACGGCGACGACCAGCGTCCCCGTCACGCCCGCCGGCCGCTCGGGCCCCTGGGGCTGATCCTGCCGCATTCCCGCCCTTGCATCGCGGGGCGTCTGGTCCTTTAAGCGCGCGCAACGCCGCCGAACGCCTCCCCGCGTTCTACGAAGGATTCCGCATGACCCAGTCCGCGCCCAAGAAGGTCGTCCTCGCCTATTCCGGCGGTCTCGACACCTCGATCATCCTGAAATGGCTGCAGACCGAATACGGCGCGGAGGTGGTCACCTTCACCGCCGACCTCGGCCAGGGCGAGGAGCTGGCGCCGGCGCGCGAGAAGGCGCTGAAGCTGGGCATCAAGGAAGAGAACATCTTCATCGACGACCTGCGCGAGGAGTTCGTGCGCGACTACGTCTTCCCCATGTTCCGGGCCAACGCCCTGTACGAGGGCCAGTATCTGCTGGGCACCTCGATCGCGCGGCCGCTGATCGCCAAGCGCCAGATCGAGATCGCCCGCATGGTCGGCGCCGACGCCGTCTGTCACGGCGCCACCGGCAAGGGCAACGATCAGGTCCGCTTCGAGCTGGGCTACTATGCATCGGCCATTCGTCGCCCNCGCCAGATCGAGATCGCCCGCATGGTCGGCGCCGACGCCGTCTGTCACGGCGCCACCGGCAAGGGCAACGATCAGGTCCGCTTCGAGCTGGGCTACTATGCGCTCGAGCCCGACATCCGCGTCATCGCGCCGTGGCGCGAATGGGCCTTCAAGTCGCGCGAGCACCTGCTGGACTTCGCCGAGAAGCACCAGATCCCGATCGCCAAGGACAAGCGCGGCGAGGCCCCGTTCAGCGTCGACGCCAACCTTCTGCACAGCTCCTCCGAGGGCAAGGTGCTTGAGGATCCGTCGGTCGAGGCCCCCGAATTCGTGCACCAGCGCACCCTGTCGCCGGAGGACGCGCCCGACGTCGCCACCGTCATCACCATCGGCTTCGAGAAGGGCGATCCTGTCTCGATCAACGGCGACGCCATGTCGCCGGCGACCCTGCTGACCGCCCTGAACCAGTACGGCCACGACAACGGCATCGGCCGGCTGGACCTGGTCGAGAACCGCTTCGTCGGCATGAAGTCGCGCGGCGTCTATGAGACCCCCGGCGGGACCATCCTGCTGGCCGCCCACCGTGGGATCGAGTCCATCACCCTCGACGGCGGGGCCATGCATCTGAAGGACGAGCTGGCGGTCAAATACGCCCATCTGGTCTACAACGGCTTCTGGTTCTCGCCCGAGCGCGAGATGCTGCAGGCGGCCATCGACCATTCGCAGGCGAAGGTCTCGGGCACGGTGCGGGTCAAGCTGTACAAGGGCAACGCGACCGTCATCGGTCGCGAGAGCGCCGAGAGCCTGTACGACCAGGAGCTGGTCACCTTCGAGGACGGCGCCGTGGCCTATGACCAGAAGGACGCCGCCGGCTTCATCAAGTTGAACGCCCTGCGCCTTCGGGTGCTGGGCAAGCGGGACGCGCGCGACCGGGGCTGATCCCGGGAGATTGGCCTCGCTCCGTTCCGGAATATCCGTCATCCTGCGGACGGGAGCACGGGCTCCTTCCCCGCACCAGGAACCGTCATGTCCATCCGAATGATCCTCGCCGCCTCGGCCGCCCTGGCCTTCGCCGTCCCCGCCTTCGCCCAGGACGGGCCCGCTGCGCCGCCGGCCGCCGAAGCGGTCGATCCGGCCGAAGCCGCGCTGGACGCGAAGGGCGAAGCCTTCGGCGCCCGCATGGAAGCCATGGGCGGTGAAATGCAGGCCGCCGTCACCGCTGCGGCGGGCGATACGGCCGCCGCCGACGCCGCGCTGGACGCCATCGTCGCGCGCTACCAGCCTGACGCCGACGCCTTCAGCGCCGAGCTCAAGGCGTTCTTCGACGCGAAGGCGGCCGCCGGGACCGAGGAAGAGAAGGCGGAGATGGCGTCGGCGGCCTCGACCGTCGTGCCCATGATCCAGGGCCTGCCGGCCATGGTGCGCGGCCAGATCACACAGGCCGCCGCGGCCGCGGCGGCGCCCGCCGCGCCTGCGACGCCGCAATAAGTTATTGATCCGGAAGGCGGCGGCTCCGGGTCCGCCGCCTTACCGCGATTTCACTTGAGAGCGGACGGCGTTCGGCGGAACCTCGGTGGGCTCGCTCAAGGAACCCGACCGATGATCAAGGCCCTCTCCCTCGCCGCCGCCCTGGCCCTGCTGCCGCTCTCGGCCGCCGTCGCCGAGGACGCGCGCGGCCCGTCCGAGGACGCGCTGGAAGCCGCCGCCAACGCATTCGAGGCGCGCATGGAGGCCTTCGGCGAACGCGCCGAGGCCATTTCCGAAGACAAGAGCCTGACCGAGGATCAGCGCGAGCTCCGCATCGCCGCTCTCTGGACCGAATATCAGCCCGACGTCACCGCCTTCACCACCGTGGCCACGCAGCACGCCTCGTCGATCGCCGCCGAGGCCCTGGCCGCGATCGATGTGAATGCGATCGTCGCCGAGGCCCTGGCCGGGGTCGATGTCGGCGCGGTCGTCTCGGACGCCATGGCCCAGGTCCCGGGCGCCCTGGCCGTCGCCCAGGGCATCGCCACGAACGGCTCCTGGGCCTCCAACGATCCGGAACACATGGTCACCTACGGCCTGGTCGCCGAATACGCCGTCGGCGAGGCCATGGATTCGCTGGACGAAGCGCAGGTCGAAGTCGCCGCCGGCCGCGCCGAAGACGCTGACGAAACGGACGAAGCCCCGGAACACGACGACGGGACCTGATCGGCCGGTCTGACATGGCGCCCGGGGGGCGCGCCGACAGGAGAGAGCCATGCCTTCCGGTCTGATCCTCGCCCTTGCCGCCGGCCTCGCCATCGGCGCTCCCGCCCTCGCACAGGATGCGGCGCCGGCGCCCGCCCGGGCCCTCGCCCCGTCCGACGCCGACATCAACACCGCGGCGGATGCGTTTCGCACCCAGGTCGAGGCGATGAACGCCGAGGTCCGCGCCGCCGTGCAGGCCGCCGGATCCAGCCGCCGCCGGGCGTCGGCGCGCGTGGAGGAAGTCCTGGCGCGGTATCAGCCGGGGTTCGAGAGTTTCGCCGTCCAGCTCGAGGCCTGGTTCAGCCGGCGCGCCGCGGCGGCGGCCACGGACGAAGCCCGCGCCTCGATCGTCCAGACCGGCGCCGCCAGCGTCGCCCGGGTCCGCGGCGTCCCCGATCAGGTCCGCGCCGGTCTGGCGCAACAGGCCCGCTCCGCGCCCGAGCAACCGCGCAACACCCAGCCCTCCACCGGCTACTGAGCCGCCCGACAGGCTTGACCGCAACCGCCGCCCGCCCGACAGGACGGCATGGCCAGCCTTCCCGTCGATCCGCACCTGTATCTGACCTTCCTCGGGGTCATGACGGTGATGGCGATCACCCCGGGGCCGGCCAACATCTTCTCGGTCGCCAACGGGGTCCAGCGCGGCAAGGCCGGGGCGCTTCTGGGCGTGGTCGGCATGAACGCCGCCACCCTGGTCTGGTTCGCAGCCGCCGCCCTTGGGCTGGGGGCCCTGGTGATCGCCTTTCCGCAGGTGTTCCGGCTGATCTCGATCGGCGGCGCCCTCTATGTGGCCTGGCTGGGACTCAACGCCCTGCGCGGCGCCTTCCGCACCGCCGCGGACCCCGATGCGCCGACCGTCCGGATGGGGCGCAGCGCCCTGGTCGACGGCTTCATGGTCCAGATCGCCAACCCCAAGGCCATACTCTTCTTCACCGCCGTCCTGCCGCCCTTCCTCGACGTGAACCGCCCCGCGGTCCCCCAGCTGGCCCTGTTCGCCCTCGCCACCATCGGCATGGACGTGCTTTCGATGTCCGCCTACGGTCTGGGGGGAGCCGCCCTTGCGCGGCGCATGAACGAGCCACGTTTCCGCAAGGGTTTCGCCCTCATGACCGGTGTTTTGCTGCTGGCCGCCGCCGTCCTTATTGTTTCGCGTTTATAAGGGCTTGCGGCCAGACGGAACCGCGCTGTTCATGTCCCGTTCAGCAGGCAGGGCGCGTCATGACGCGTCAAGGAGAGTTCCCATGAGATACCGGTTCCTCAAGCCCGTGCTACTGGCGGCGACGGCGGCCCTGGCCCTGTCCGCCTGCGCCACGGCCACCCCCTACGGACCCGCCGGCGTCGACAGCCGCTATGGCTATTCCGAACAGCGCGTCGACGCCGACCGCTACCGCGTCAGCTTCTCGGGCAATTCCGTCACCTCGCGCGACCAGGTCGAGATGGCCCTGCTGCTGCGCGCCGCCGAGATCACCCGCGAAAACGGCTATGACTGGTTCGCCACGGTCAACCGCGCCACCGACCGCGACGTCCGCCTGCAGGCCACGCCCGACCCCTTCTACTACGACCGGTACGGCCCCTACTGGGGTCCGTCGTGGCGCTACTATCGCCGCGGCTACTGGAGCCCGTGGGGCGATCCGTTCGCCCGCGATTTCGACGTGCGCGAGATCGACCGCTTCGAGGCCTCCGCCGAGATCGTCATGGGCCGCGGCCCCAAACCGGCCGGCGACCCCAACGCCTTCGACGCTGGCGAGGTCATCTCCAACCTCGGCCCCCGCGTCACCCGGCCGATGTAACCCTGACCTCCCCGCTTCGGCGGGGAGAGTTCAGCCCACGCGCGGCGACTTGAGCCGGCGCTTGTTGACGTGGGTTTCCGGCGCCGCGCCGAGATCCTCGGGAATCTCGCCCTTGAAATAATAGCGCTGCCACGCCTCCTTGGCGGCGTCCGGGTCGCCCGAGGCCAGCCGTTTGTTGAAGTCGGTGCGGGCCCGGTTCCAGGCCTCGAATTGGCCGTGCATGACCGGATTGGACTCCAGCGACCGGATCACCGGCTGCATGGTCTCGACCTTGCGGTGCTCGATCGGGGTGATGAAGCAGAAGGGTTCGCCCTTCTCGAACTTCACCCGGCCGGGCCGGGTGAAGAGCCAGTTCATGGTGAAGGGGAAGGGCAGCCAGTCGGTCTCGATCAGGCCGGTCAGCGGCTGGATGCCGTCCTTCATGTGGTTGGGCGAGCCGCCGGCCAGAAGGCCCCAGCCCGGCGGCGTGCGGAACAGATACTGCGGATGCATGGTCAGGACCCCGCGCGAGAAATGCGAGGTCACCACATGGGTCAGGTCGGCGGTCGGACGCTCGGGCGTGATGACGATGTCCGCTTGGCTGGGTCCGCCGTTCCATTCGGCGGTGAAGGTCAGGGGGCACAGGAGCTCCCAGCCCGTGGTGTTGGCCATGGTCAGCGGCAGGCAGCGATAGGGGTGGCGGCTGGCGAAGGCGTCCATCCAGTTGCGCGACTGGCGTCCGGGCACCAGGTCCGGCGGCGTCTGCGTCATCGGATAGCATTCGAGTTCCACGAGCGGGCTCCGGGCGGTATCGAGTGACGTTTCCATCCCTAGCGGCCCCTCATGACCGAAGACAAGACGCCCGAGCCCGCCTTCGACCGCGATCGCCTGATGGCGTGGATGGATGACCATGGCGTCGCCCGGACCACCCACGACCACCCGGCCGTCTTCCGCGTCGAGGAGGGGCTGGAGCTCAAGGCCGCCATGCCCGGCGCCCACACCAAGAACCTGTTCCTCAAGGACAGGAAGGGCCGGCTGTGGCTGATCTCGGCGCGTCAGGACACGGTCGTCGATCTGAAGCGCGCGCCCCGGACGATCGGCTCGGACAAACTATCCTTCGGCGCCGAGGCCCTGCTGTACGAGACCCTGGGCGTGCGCGGCGGCTCTGTCACGGCCCTGGGCCTGATCAACGACCCCGACCGGCGGGTGACCTTCGTCCTCGACAAGGCCCTGTGGGATGCCGATATCGTCAATTTCCATCCCCTGACCAACACCGCGACGACGGCGCTGGATCAGGCCGCGTTCCGGCGCTTTCTGTCGTTGATCGGGCGGGAGCCGATGGTGGTGGATTTCAGTCAACTGGCGGCCTGACGCCCGCTTCCGGGACCGGCCCAAGGGATCCGCGTGCGAACCCGGCGCCGACGCCGCGCAGCGGATTCCGGCATGCGCCTCTCGCGGCCCACATCCCTCATCCAGATCATGGAATAGACTCGGTATGGCCAAGCCATCATTGTGGGCGGGATCGCGCTGTTATGCGGCGCCCTCCCCTATCGATTAAGCGCACGTCTGGATTTGAGCATGCGCCCGGGGCGCCGGCGGGACGGGACAAGACGATGAAACCGACCTCCGGCAGACTGCGCCGCGCGGCGTTGCTCAAGCGGCTGGGCCCGGGGCTCATAACGGGCGGGGCTGGCGACGATCCGAGCGGCATCGCCACCTATTCGCAGGCCGGCGCGCAGTTTGGCGTCAACATGCTTTGGGCCATGGTCTTCCTGTATCCGCTGGTGTCCTCGATCCAGCTGATCAGCGCCAGGATCGGCCGCGTCACCGGACATGGTCTCGCCGCCAATCTGCGTCGGGTGTTTCCACAGCCCGTGGTCACCGCCCTGGTGGCGCTCCTGTTCATCGCCAACACGATCAACATCGGCGCGGATCTCGCCGCGATGGGCGCGGCGGCGGAACTGGCCCTGGGCTGGGGGCGTCACGTCTTCACCCTGGTCTTCGCGGGCGTATCCCTGACGCTTCAGATCCTGGTGCCCTATCATCGCTATGTCCGCTTCCTCAAATGGCTGACGCTGGCGCTGCTGGCCTATTTCGCCGTCGCGCTCACGGTGCATGTCGACTGGGGCGAAGTCGCGCGGCGCACCGTCATGCCGCAGCTCTCGCTCACCGGGGCGGCGGTGACGATGATCGTGGCGCTCTTCGGCACCACGATCAGTCCCTACCTGCTGTTCTGGCAGGCGTCCGAGGAAGTCGAGGACGACGAGGCCGATCCGACGACGGACCCGCTGATCGAGCATCCCGAACAGGGGCCTTCCCAGCTCAGCCGCATCCGCTGGGACACCTATTTCGGCATGGGCTTCGCCAATCTGGCCGCCTTCTTCATCATCCTGACCACGGCCGTCACCCTGCACGCCGCGGGCGTGACCAACATCCAGACCTCCGCTGACGCGGCCCGCGCGCTGCGTCCGATCGCGGGCGACCTGGCCTATGGGCTGTTCAGCCTGGGCGTCATCGGCGCCGGCCTCCTCGCGGTGCCCGTGCTGGCGGGATCGGCGGCCTATGCCGTCTGCGAATCGCGCGGCTGGCCGGTCGGGCTCGAGCACAAGCCGCGCGACGCGGTGGGCTTCTACGCGGTGATCGGGCTGGCGGTCCTGGTCGGCGTGGCGGTCGATTATTCGCCGCTCGATCCCATCAAGGCGCTGTTCTGGAGCGCCGTGGTCAACGGCGTGATCGCGGTGCCCCTGATGGCCGCGATGATGATCGTCGCGTCGCGTCGCGACGAAATGGGCGCGTTCGTCGCCCCGCTGCCGCTGCGCCTGACGGGCTGGTTCGCGACCGGCTGCATGGCCGCTGCGGCGATTGCGATGTTCGCCATGATCTGATGCCGGTTTAAGCCCCTGCGACATCCGGAAGATCCGGCCTTCTCCAGCCGGACCCGCTCTTCCCGTCCACGCGCCGATCGGGGTCGATTTCGGCGGTCTGATCCACCCCGGCGGTTCTATCGCGGCGCGTCCGGTGCTAGAGGCGGCGCGTCTCCCCGACCCCTCACGCCAGATACGGACGCCGCCATGCCCGCCGCTCCCGACTTTCCCCCCGCGCCGGACCGCGTGGCGCCGAAGCGCGCCCTGATCTCCCTGTCCGACAAGGCCGGGCTGCAAGAGGCCGCCCGCACCCTGCACGGCCTCGGCGTCGAACTGGTCTCGACCGGCGGCACCCGCGCCGCGATCGCCGGCTTCGGCGTACCGGTGAAGGACGTCGCCGACCTGACCGGCTTCCCCGAGATGATGGACGGCCGGGTCAAGACCCTGCATCCCGTGGTCCACGGCGGCCTGCTGGGGGTGCGCGGCGCCGCCGCCCACGCCGAGGCCATGACCACCCACGGCATCGGCCCCATCGATATCGTCTGGGTCGACCTGTATCCGTTCGAGGCCACGGTCGCTTCGGGCGGCGGCTTCGACGCCGTGGTCGAGAACATCGACATCGGCGGCCCGGCCATGATCCGCTCGGGCTCGAAGAACCACGGCTATGTCGCCGTCTGCGTCGACCCGGCCTCGGTCGCCGAACTGCTGGAGGCCCTGAAGGCCGAGGGCGCCACCACCCTGGCCCTGCGCAAACGCCTCGCCGCCCGCGCCTTCGCCCGCACGGCCGCCTATGACGCCGCCGTCTCCGGCTGGTTCGCCGGCCAGGTCGGCGACGCCGCCCCGGCGCGCAAATCGATCAGCGGCGCCCTGGCCCAGACGCTGCGCTATGGCGAGAACCCGCACCAGACCGGCGCCTTCTACCGTACCGGCGACGCGCGACCCGGCGTCGCCCACGCCCGCCAGCTGCAGGGCAAGGAGCTGGGCTACAACAACATCGCCGACGCCGACGCCGCCTATGAGCTGGTGGCCGAGTTCGAGAGCCCCGCCTGCGTCATCGTCAAACACGCCAATCCCTGCGGCGTGGCCGTGGGCAATGACCTGTCGGCCGCCTACGCCCGCGCCCTGGAATGCGACGCCGTCTCGGCCTTCGGCGGGGTGGTCGCGGTGAACCGGCCGCTGTCGGGCGCCGATGCGAAACTGATCACCGACATCTTCACCGAGGTGGTCATCGCCCCCGGCGCCGACGACGAGGCCCAAGCGATCTTCGCCGCCAAGAAGAACCTGCGCCTGCTGCTGACCGACGGCCTGCCCGACCCGCTGGCCGCCGGCGAGGTGTTCCGCTCGGTGGCCGGCGGCTTTCTGGTCCAGTCGCGCGACCGCAGCCGCATCGCCGCCTCCGATCTGAAGATCGTCACCCGTCGCCAGCCGACGCCGCAGGAGATCGAGGACATGCTGTTCGCCTTCACCGTGGCCAAGCATGTGAAATCCAACGCCATCGTCTATGCGAAGGACGGCCAGACCGCCGGCATCGGCGCCGGCCAGATGAACCGCCGCGACTCGGCCCGCATCGCCGCCATCCGCGCCCGCGAGGCTGGCGAGGCCAAGGGTCTGGCGCATTCGCTGGCGGAGGGCTCCGCCTGTGCTTCGGAAGCCTTCTTCCCCTTCGCCGACGGTCTTCTGGAAGCGGTCGCGGCGGGCGCAACGGCGGTGATCCAGCCCGGCGGCTCGATCCGCGACGACGAGGTCATCGCCGCCGCCGACGAGGCCGGGGTAACGATGGCTTTTACGGGAGTGCGGGTCTTCCGGCACTAGCCGCGCTCCCTCTCCCCTTGCGCCGACGGGCGAGGGGTCGCACCGCCGGCCCGGCAACGCCCGTGAAACCCCTCATCCGACCCGCTACGCGGGCCGCCTTCTCCCGCAAGGGGAGAAGGGATAGGTGAAAGCCATGCAAACCCTCTCCCAGCGCTGGTCGATGCTCGAGCCGCACACGACCGTCGTCGGCCCCGACGACGACCGGGCGCGCCCGACCGTCATCCTGTTCCACGGCTGCGGCGGCCTGCGTGATCACCTGCCCCGCTACGCCGCGGCCGCTGTCGCCGCGGGCTGGCGCGCCGTGATCGTCGACTCCTATGCGCCGCGCGGCTGGAGCCGCCAGTTCGCCATGGCCATGGTTTGCACGGGCGTCCTGCTGCACGGCTCGCAGAGGGCGGGCGACGTGCTGGCCGCCTTGCACGGCGTGTCGCGACGGCCCGACGTCGACGCCTCGAAGATCGTGCTGGCCGGCTGGAGCCATGGCGGCTGGGGCATCATGGAGGCGATGAGCTCGCCACGCGGGCGCCGCATGCTGGGCGTCGAGGACCCCGGGGCTGTCCCGCTCGACGGCGTGGTCGGCGCCTATCTGGCCTATCCCTACGTCGGCGTCGGCGCGGTGAACCGGATGCGGCCATGGACCCATTGTCCGAAGACCCTGGCCGTGATCTCGCGCACCGATCACCTCACCACCGTCCGCAACGCCGAGCGCGTGCACGACATGGTCCGCCGCTGCGGGGTCGAGGTCGAGACCTGGATCGCCGACGGCACCCATTCCTTCGACGAGCCCATGACGGCGCCGCCGATGCGTTATCATCCCGAACTGGCCGACGAGGCCGTGCGGCGCTTCACCGCCCTGCTGAACGACGTCGCCGTGGCGCCGAAGGTCTAGCGCGGCTCGATCGTCACCTCGGCCCGGATCGAGTTCGCGATGTAGCAGGCGCTGTGAGCCCGGTGATGCAGATCGTCGATGGCGACGGCGTCGGGCGTCTGGTCGCCGGAGAACACGACGGCGGGCCTCAGCGCGACGGTCGTGATCGAGGTCTTGCCGCGTTCGTCCCGCGCCAGAACTCCGACCGCCTCGTCGCGGTAGGAATCGACGGTGAAGCCGGCCCTGGCCGCAAAGGCGAGGAAGAACAGCATGTGGCAGCTGCTCAGGGCCGCCACGAGCGCCTCCTCAGGGTCGACCGCGGCCGGATCCGACAGCGGCGCCGGCACGAGGGCGGACGGCGCAGACGAGCCGCGCACCACCGCCCCGCCGTCGAAGCGCCAGTCGTGGGCGCGCGAGTAGCGGGCGCCGGTGAAATCCTGATCGCCGCGGCTCCATTCCACGGTGGCGAGATGTTCACTCATGACGGTTTCCCTGCGGTGATGACCGAACCGTGTAGCGCCGGAACCCTCCCGACCCAAGCCTGCGCCTTGCTCCCGCCCCCGACCCGCCTTATCCCGCTGACATGGCCGCGCCCCTGATCTGCCCCTCGATCCTCGCCAGCGACTTCGCCCGCCTCGGCGAGGAGGTTCGCGCGCTCGACGCCGCGGGCGCCGACTGGATTCACGTCGACGTGATGGACGGGCATTTCGTGCCCAACATCACCATCGGCCCGGATGTGGTGAAGGCGCTGCGTCCGCACACCGCCCTGCCGTTCGACGTCCACCTGATGGTCGCCCCGGTCGATCCCTGGCTGGAGGCCTATCGCGAGGCCGGGGCCGATATCCTCACGGTCCATCCGGAAAGCGGGCCGCACCTGCACCGGACCCTGGGCCGCATCCGCCAGCTGGGGGCGAAGGCCGGCGTGGTCCTGAATCCGGGGACGCCGCTCGGCGTTCTGGAAGACGTCATCGACCTGGTCGACCTGGTGCTGCTGATGTCGGTCAACCCGGGCTTCGGCGGCCAGTCCTTCATCGCCGCCACCCTGCGCAAGATCGAGCGGGCCCGCGCCCTGCTCGACGCCGCCGGATCAAAGGCGCACCTGCAGGTCGACGGGGGGGTCACCGCCGCCAACGCCGGCGCCTGCGTCGCCGCGGGCGCCGACGCCCTGGTCGCCGGCACCGCCGTGTTCCGGGGCGGGCCGTCCGCCTACGCCGCCAACATCCAGGCCCTGAAGGCAGCGTGAGCCCTCTCGGCCCCTTCGCCCGCCCCGAAGCCGACAGTCCCGCGCCGGGACAGATTCCGGGCCTGCGCGGCGCCCCGATGCGGACGCCGGTCCGGACCAGCGGCGCGTCCAGCGGACCCGGCCTCTGGCCCGCCGTCATCGGTCGCCTGCTGACCCGCCAGCTGTGGATCGAACTCTATGGCCTGCCCGGCTACAGCCTGACCCTGAAGGGCCGCCCGGCCCAAGGCTTCGCGGCCACGCCGCGCGACTTCCGTCCGGTCGATCCCGCCCAAGGCAAGACGGTGCTCGGCGGAAAATTCGCGCTCGCCGGATCCAGCCTCGAGGCCGCCGCGCCCGCCGACCCCTGGAACCGGGCCAGCCCGACCCGCGCCTTCGCGGTCGAGCTGCACAGCTTCGCCTGGCTGCCGTCGCTGATGCTGCAGGGCGAGCGCGGCGCGCGCGAGGCGGTGCGGCTGACCCTGGCATGGGCCGACGCCTTCGCCCGCTGGTCGCCCTTCGCCTGGGGTCCCGAGATCCTCGCCCGGCGCACCATCAACCTGGCCTGCGCCGCCCGCCGCATGGGCCAGGTGGCGACGGAGGCCGAGCGGCTCCGGCTGGCCGACATCCTCGGCCGGCAAGGCCGTCAGCTCCTGCGGCCCCCCGGCGGTCTCGCCGGCAAGGCCGGGCGCCTGACCGCCGCCGCCATCGCCGGCTGCACCCTCGCCGGCGGGACGGGCGCCGGTCTGCGGCGCTCCGCCCTGCGCGGCCTGCCCGGCGCGCTGGACCGCACCGTCGGCCCCGACGGCGGCCACGCCAGCCGCAGCCCGGAAGCCGGGCTCGAACTGTTGCTCGACCTGCTGACGCTGGACGACGCCCTGTCGCAGGTCTCGGAAGCGACCCCCGACGCCGTGCGCGCCACGATCCGGCGCCTGACCCACGCCCTGCGGCTGCAGACCCTGCCCGACGGCCGGCTGATCACCCTGCAGGGCGGCGGGCCCTCGACGGCCGCCCGGGTCGCCGCCGGCCGGGCCCATGACGACGCCCACAGCGACGCCGTCAGCGGCACGGTCGCCGGCGTCGCCCGCATCCGCAGCCCCCTGCTGACGATCGCCGCCGACATCGCCGCCCCCGCGCGCGGCGCCTGGTCCGGCGCGGCCTGCGCCCAGCCGATGGCGCTGGAGATCGTCTGCGGCAAGGACCGGATCGTCACCGGCTGCGGCTGGACCCCGCGCGCCCCCGATCGCCAGGGCCTGCGCCTCGCCCCCGGCCATTCGACCCTCACCCTGGGAGAAGGCTCGACCGGCGAACCCCTGGGCGGCTGGCGCGGCGAGCTGCTGGGCCATCGTCTGGTCGGCCGGCCGCTGCACCTCGCCGTCGACCAGCGCGACGGCGAGGGCGCGGTCTGGCTCGAGGTCGAACACGACGGCTGGGTTCACGACTACGGCCTGCTGCACCAGCGCCGCCTCTATCTGGACCAGCGGCTCGACGAACTGCGCGCCGAGGAACGGCTGCACCCCGCCCCCGGCCACAGGGACGTGGTCCGCGCCATCGCCGCCCCCTATGCCGTACGCTTCCAGCTCGAACCCGGCGTTCAGGCCTCTCTGGCCCGCGACCGCCGCTCCATCCTGCTGCGCGGCCATTCAGGCCGGGGCTGGTGGTTCCGCACCGACGGGCCGGACGTGGCCATCGAGCCTTCCGTCCATATCGACGAGGGGCTGAGCCGTCGCTCGCTGCAGATCGTGGTGCGCGGCTCGGCCCGCACCGATTCCGAAACCAAGATCCGCTGGAAACTGAGCCCCGCCGGGGCGGGCGGCGATCCTTCCTGACCGCCGCCCTTGAGACGAACGGTCGCCGCGACCATCTGGGGACTGCCGCGTTACCTTTCGGACCACCGACCCCCCAAGGACGATCATGAGCCTCGCCGACCCCATCACCCTGCCGGATGACCTGATCAAGGACGGCTCCGACGCCGGCTTCATGACCGACGTCATCGAGGCCTCGAAGACCCAGCCCGTGCTGGTCGATTTCTGGGCCACCTGGTGCGGGCCGTGCCGGACGCTGACGCCGATGATCGAAAAGGCCGTGCGCGCCGCCGGCGGGGCCGTCAAACTGGTCAAGATCGATGTCGACAAGAACCCGGCCTACGCCGGCCAGCTGCGCGTCCAGTCGATCCCCACCGTCTACGCCTTCGTCAACGGCCAGCCGGTCGACGGCTTCCAGGGCGCCGTGCCCGACAGCCAGCTCAAGGCCTTCATCGACAAGCTGACCGGCGGCGAGAGCGCCAACTCCGACATCGAACAGCTGCTGTCCCTGGGCGAGGAGTCCCTGTCGCTGAACGACCTCGGCGGCGCGGCCCAGGCCTTCGCCCAGCTGCTGACGCTGGAGCCGGCCAACGAAAAGGCCATCGCCGGCATGGCGCGCGTCTATCTCGCCGACGGCGACACGGACCAGGCCCGCCAGACCATCGCCATGGCGCCGCAGGATTCCAGAGAGCCGACGGTCCAGAGCGTGCGTGCGCAGTTGTCGCTCGCCTCGGCCGCCCCGAGCGGCGCCGCATCCGAACTGGAAGCCCGGGTCGCCGCCGATCCGGCCGACCATCAGGCCCGCTACGACCTGTCCTTGGCCCAGGCCGCGGCCGGCGATCTGCAGGGGGCGGTCGAGAGCCTGCTGGCCATCGTCGCCGCCGACCGGGAGTGGAACGACCAGGCCGCCCGCAAACAGCTGCTGGTCGTGTTCGACGCCGCCGGCGGGGCGTCCGAGGTCGCCCGCGACGGGCGCCGCCGCCTGTCCTCCATCCTGTTCGCATAGGAGACCCGGGTGGCGCAGGGATATGTGAAGGCCGTCGACCTGCCGCAGGTGATCCCGGTGTTCCCGCTGCCGGGCGCCATCCTGCTGCCGCGCGGCCAGCTGCCCCTGAACATCTTCGAGCCGCGCTATCTGAACATGGTCGACGACGCCATGGCCGGCGACCGCATCATCGGCATGCTGCAGCCCCAGGTGGGGCCGCGCCGTCTGCCCAGCCTGGCCCCGGTCGGCTGCGCCGGCCGCATCACCAGCTTCGCCGAGACCTCGGACGGCCGCTATCTGATCACCCTGACCGGCTGCGCCCGCTTCCGTCTGGCCAGCGAACTGCCCGCCCAGACGCCCTATCGCCAGATCCGCGCCGACTTCGCCCCCTTCGAGAACGACCTCAGCGCGCCGCCCGTCGATGACGTCGGCCTTGACCGGGACGGCCTGCTGGACGCCCTGCGCGCCTATCTCGAGACGCGCGGCCTCGACATAGACTGGGACACCGCCGAGACCGCCCCGCCCGAGGCCCTGATCAACAGCCTGTCCATGGCCCTGCCGTTCGAGCCGCCGGAGAAACAGGCCCTGCTGGAAGCCGTCAGCCTGACCGACCGCTCCGCCGTCCTGACCGCCCTGCTGACCATCGACGCCGCCAGCGACGGCGAGGGCGAGACGCCGTCGATCCAGTGAGGGCAGGGGCTGGCGGCTGGTGATTGGTGCGCGGCATTCCGGCTGTCGCCAACACTGCCTCGGCGCCCTACGGTCTTCCTCGTCACCAGCCACTAGCCACCGAGCCATGTCCGACACCTTCCACACCCCCGCCTCGGTCGATCCCCGCCTGCTGGAAGTGCTGGTCTGCCCGGTCACGCGCGGCAAGCTGACCTATGACCGCGAGCGTCAGGAGCTGGTGTCGAAGGGCGCGAAGCTGGCCTATCCGATCCGCGACGGCGTGCCGATCATGCTGCCGGAAGAGGCGCGGACGCTGGACTAACGCCACTCCGCTCATCCCGGCGAAAGCCGGGTTGAGCGGAGAGAAAACTAGACCGCCTCGCCCCTCAGCAACCGCGGCAAGTCCCCCGTCGCCCCGCCCGCCTCGTGCATGAAGGCGCGGCGCAGGGCCGGGATGCGATTGACGGCGGCGATGCCCAGACCCCGGGCCAGGCGCACCGGCGCGACGTCGTTCGAGAACAGCCGCACGAAGGCGTCGAACCCCGCCGCCAGGGCGACGTTGTCGAACCGCCGCCAGCGGGCGTAGCGGTCCAGCACCGTCTCCGAGCCGATGTCCTCGCCCAGCCGCATGGCCTCGACCAGCACCTCGGCCAGGGCGGCCGCGTCCTTCAGCCCCATGTTCAGCCCCTGGCCCGCCACCGGATGCACCCCGTGGGCGGCGTCGCCGATCAGGGCGGCGCGCGGGCCGGTCAGGGCCTCGGCCAGCTGCAGCGACAACGGATAGACGAAGCGCGGCCCGACCACCGTCACATCCTCGAGGAAGTCGCCGAACCGCCGCATCAGATGCGACTGGAAGGCGGCGTCCGAGGCGGCCTTCAGCGCCTCCGCCCGGCGCGTCGTCTCGGTCCACACCAGGCTGGCGCGCTGTTCCGTCAGCGGCAGGATGGCGAACGGGCCAGAGGGCAGGAAATACTCATGGGCGACATTGCCATGGTCCCGGCCCAGGGACACGGTCGCCACGACCCCGCTCTGTCCATAGCCCCAGCCGACCGTCTCGATGCCCGCGCTTTGTCTCACAGGCGAGAAGCGGCCCTCCGCGCCCACGACCAGGGGCGCCTGAAGCCGGGAGCCGTCCGTCAGCGTCACGGTCGAAAGACCGGGCCCGGCTTCGATCCTGGCGGCGGCGGCGGGCGCCCGGATCTCGATCCCGGCGGCCGTGACGGCCTCGGCCAGCGCCGTCCGGATACGCCGGTTCTCGACCATATAGCCGAGGGGCTCGCCGTCGGTGCGGTCGCCGATCTCGTCGGCGTCGAAGCGCAGGAAGGCGGATCCGGCGGGCCGCGACGCCGCCCCCGGCCGCCGCCCGTCGGTGACCAGAATCCGGTCCATCCGGCAGGCGTGGGGCCGCAGGGCCGCGCCGACCCCCAGCGCGTCCAGCATGCGGAAGGTCGAGAAGGCGATGGCCGTCGACCGTCCGTCGAACGTCGGCGCCAGCTGCAGCGAGAACGGCTGCGGATCGAACAGCACGACCTTCAGCCCGCCCTGTGCGGCGGCAAGGGCGAAGGTCGCCCCGGCCAGGCCGGCGCCGGCGATGATGACGTCATGACGGTCGGGCGTGCTCATGCCGCGGTTGTCGCGCCGGATCGGGGGCGCGTCCAGTGCCGCAAGGTCGCGGTTCGACGGAGCTGGTAAACAGCCTCTTAACCCTGCGAGGGCGACAATGACGGTTCAGTTCGATCCTCCGGAGTCCGTCGCCGCAATGTCCGCCGCCCTCGCCATCGGCCATCGCGCCTTCGAGAGCGCCCGCATCGTCTGGGGCGCGCCCATCGCCATCAAATTCCGCGGCGTGCTCCAGGCCCTGCTGGCGGCGCTGCTGCTGGCCGCCCTGGTGTCGTGGAATCCGGCCGATCCCAGCCTCAACGCCGCCTCCGGCGTCGCCCCGACCAACTGGCTGGGCCTGAACGGCGCCCTGTTCGCCGACCTGTTCATGCAGTCGCTGGGCCTGGCCGCCTTTCCCGCCGCCCTGCTGCTGATCGCCTTCGGTCTGGCCGCGGCCATCGGCGACGTGATCCAGCAACGGCTCAAGCCCACGGCGTTGAAGGCGCTCTCGGCCGCCGGCGGCGTCCTGGCCCTGTCCGCGGCCCTGTCGGCGCTGGCCCCGCCCGCTGCCTGGCCGCTGGCCGCGGGCCTCGGCGGCCTGTGGGGCGACGCCATCGTCGGCCTGATCCGCATGGCCTGCACGGCCCTGCGCCTTCCCGGCGCTCCGGTCATCGCCGGCGTGCTATTCCTGCCCATGGCGCTGTGGGCTATCGGTTACGCCATCGGCCTGCGCGCGTCCGACCTCGGCGACGCCTTCGCCTGGGCCCGCAGCGGCCGCTCCATGGCCCCGCCTCCGGCGAAAGCCCGCCGCGCCGCCGTCAAGGCGCCGCCCCGCCCGCGCCCGGCGCCCGAACCCGACGACTATGCCCCGATCGGGCTCGACGCGCGGGATGAGCCGCCGTGGGACGGTCCCNGGTCCCGTCCCCGCCCGCGACGCGCCCGAGCCGAAGGTCGCCGCCGCCAAGGCCCCCAAGGCCTCGAAGCGCGAGCTCGACGACAGCCAGGCCGCCTTCGACTTCGCCCGGCCTTCCGGCGGATTCGAACTGCCGCCGCTGGGCATGCTGACCAAGCCGGCCAAGCGGGTCGCCTCGGTCGACGAGGAGGCGCTGAAGCAGAACGCCAAGATGCTGGARGGCGTGCTGCAGGAATTCGGCGTGCGCGGCGTCATCGACCAGATCCGCCCSGGCCCCGTCGTCACCCTGTACGAACTGGTGCCSGCSCCCGGSGTMAAGCACGGCCGCGTSGTGGCCCTGTCCGACGACATCGCCCGCTCCATGTCCGCCCGCGCCTGCCGCATCTCGGTCGTCCCCGGCCGCAACGCCATCGGCATCGAACTGCCCAACGCCAGGCGCGAGACCGTCTATCTGCGCGACCTGCTGGCCTCGACCGAATACGACAAGCCCGCCCACCTGCTGCCGCTGGCCCTGGGCGAGACCATCGGCGGCGAGCCCTATGTCGCCGAYCTGGCGCGCATGCCCCACCTGCTGATCGCCGGCACCACCGGCTCGGGCAAGTCGGTCGGCGTCAATGCGATGATCCTGTCGATCCTCTACCGGATGACGCCGGCCGAGTGCCGCTTCATCATGATCGACCCCAAGATGCTGGAGCTGTCGGTCTATGACGGCATCCCGCACCTGCTGGCCCCGGTCGTCACCGATCCCAAGAAGGCCGTCGTCGCACTGAAATGGACCGTGCGCGAGATGGAGGACCGCTATCGCCGCATGTCCAAGCTCGGCGTGCGCAATATCGCCTCCTACAACGAGCGCGCCCGCGAGGCCGTGGCCAAGGGCGAGCATTTCGAGCGCACCGTCCAGACCGGCTTCGACGACCAGGGCCGTCCCGTCTACGAGTCCGAGAAGATCCGCCCCGAACCCCTGCCCTTCCTCGTCGTCGTCATGGACGAGATGGCCGACCTGATGCTGGTCGCCGGCAAGGACGTCGAGGGCGCGGTGCAGCGTCTGGCCCAGATGGCCCGGGCCGCCGGCATCCACCTGATCATGGCCACCCAGCGCCCGTCGGTCGACGTCATCACCGGCACCATCAAGGCCAATTTCCCGACCCGGATCAGCTTCCAGGTCACCTCGAAGATCGACAGCCGCACCATCCTCGGCGAACAGGGCGGCGAACAGCTGCTGGGCCAGGGCGACATGCTCTACATGGCCGGCGGCGGCCGCATCACCCGCCTGCACGGCCCGTTCGTGACGGACCAGGAGGTCGACGAGGTCTGCAAACACCTGCGCGGCCAGGCCGAGCCCGACTACCTCGACCTGATCACCGACGATCCGGACGGCGACGGCGACGCGGCCTTCGACGACGAGGGCGGCGGCGGCTCGGGCGACGACCTCTACGACCGCGCCGTGGCCGTGGTCACCCGCGACCGCAAGGCCTCGACCAGCTACATCCAGCGCCGCCTSCAGATCGGCTACAACCGCGCCGCCTCCCTGATCGAGCGGATGGAGCAGGAGGGCGTCGTCANACCGCGCCGTGGCCGTGGTCACCCGCGACCGCAAGGCCTCGACCAGCTACATCCAGCGCCGCCTGCAGATCGGCTACAACCGCGCCGCCTCCCTGATCGAACGGATGGAGCAGGARGGCGTCGTCAGCCMGGCCAACCACGCCGGCAAGCGCGACATCCTCGCCGGCCCGCCGCCWATGTAGCAGTCGGCGGGAGCCCATCGCGCTGATTTCACACGGCTTTCCATTTTTTTCGCCCTTATTCCTGGCGCCCTCGGCGGCGGCGGTATGATGGAGGGTCGCTGTTTCGCGGCGCTGGAAGGAGAGGGAAAAGAGTCCGATGTGTCCGCAATGTCCCCTGTTTGCGAGCGGACTCTCCCTCCGGTTCTGCGCAACGGAGCGGCCCTGTCCGCGTTCGTCAGGGCCCGCCGTCCCCGGGTGAAGCTGAACAGGGCTTCATCGCAGCGCCGGAATATGGTCAGGCTCGGGCCATGCCCCGGCCTTTCGCGTTCCGCATGACGGCATGATCGACAACCATCCCGAACGGGAGAAGACCCCTATGACCGTCTCGCGCCGCGCCTTCGCTCTTGGATCCGCCGCCCTCGCCGCGGTCGCCGCCCTGCCGGCGGCCGCCCAGTCCGGCCTGTCGGCCGAGGACCGCGCCGTCGTGGCCCAGGCCCAGGCCTATCTGCAGGGCCTGACCTCGGCCCGGGGCAATTTCGTCGAGACCTCGGGGGCCCAGCGCCGCGAGGGCCGCTTCTGGCTGCAGCGCCCGGGCAAGATGCGCTTCGAATACACCAACCCGGCCGGCCTGCTGGTCGTGTCGGACGGTTCGAACGTCAAACGCTACGACCCGCGCCTGAACGTCTTCCGTCAGGTGCCGCTGGGTTCGACCCCGCTGTCGACCTTCCTCGCCCGGACCGTGCGTCTGGACCAGGGCGTGCGCATCGACCGCGTGACCCGCATGGCCTCGGGCGCCTTCGCCATCACCGCCCGGGACAACCGTCGTCCCAATGACGGTTCGGTCATCCTGTCCTTCGCGGGTTCGCCCCTGCGTCTGCACGAATGGACGATCACCGACGCCCAGGGCGGCCGCACCCGCACCCAGCTGACCTCTCTGCAGCCGGCCCCCGGCCTCGCCGCCAGCCTGTTCCAGCTCAGCGATCCGACGCGCCGCCCCCGCCGGAGCTGATTCCCGCCCGAGGGGAGTTTGACATTTTTTCCGGCGCGTGGCACTTTGGCAACAGGTCGGCGGGAGTCGGCCTGACCGCTACGGATTTCATCCCCTTCCCGGCGGCGAGAGACGAACCTTCCAGCGCCCGGTCCCTCCGATCGGGCGCTTTTTTGTGTGCTAGAGCCCAGCCATGCTTCGCATCGCCACCTGGAACATCAACTCCGTCCGCCTGCGCATCGACCAGGTCGCTCGCTTCGTCGAGGAGAGCGGCACCGACGTCCTGTGCCTGCAGGAGATCAAATGCCTCGAGGACCAGTTCCCCCGCGCCGCCTTCGAGGCCATGGGCCTGCCCCACCTGAAGATCGGCGGCCAGAAGGGCTGGCACGGCGTCGCCATCGCCAGCCGCAAGCCGATCACGGCGGCCCCGGCGCTCGACGTCTGCCGTGAGAAACACGCCCGTTGCGTCGGGGTGGTCGTCGAAGGTGTCGAGATCCAGAATTTCTACATCCCCGCCGGCGGCGACACGCCCGACCGGGCGCTGAACCCGAAATTCGATCACAAGATGGACTTCTACGAGCGGCTCACCGCCGAGATGGCGGGCCGGGACAGACAGCGCCCGCTGGTGCTGGCGGGCGACTTCAACATCGCCCCGGGCGAGAACGACGTCTGGAACCACCGCTACATGTCGAAGATCGTCAGCCACACGCCGCTGGAGGTCGAGACCCTGCGCCGCCTCCAGGCCGCCGGCGGCTTCGCCGACGTGGTCCGCGACCAGATCCCCGAACCGACCAAACTGGCCAGCTGGTGGAGCTACCGCGCCGCCGACTTCCGCAAGTCCAACCGCGGCCTGCGCCTCGACCACCTCTGGACCTCGCCCGGCCTGACCCCGGCGGTCGCCGCCGGCTCGGCCCGCATCCACGACACGGTCCGCGAATGGACCCAGCCCAGCGACCACGCGCCGGTCACGGTCGATCTGGCGGTCTAGCCAATCCGTTCAGAGGACGGCTCATCGAACACGAACCGCGCCCCCGGTCTGACAAGATAAGGGACCTCGGTTCGCCACCAGTCGGCAGCGGCGGGCGCATGCTCGGCCAAGCAGGCGACCGCGGTATCCGCCGCGACCACATAGCCTGCGACCGGCTTCGCTCGTCCGGCAAGGCATAGAAACCAGTCGAGAACGATATTCTTGGGACCGGTCAGAACGCCGAAGCCGGATGTCGACACCGGCTCCGCGACCAGCAGCGGGATCTCGATGCCGATCCATGCGTCCCGCACCCATTCCGGCGCTTCCCCGGCAGGCCGGCGGACAATCCTGATGCGGAAGGCCGTTTCGGCCCAACGCCACCGGATCACGGCTGCAGCCGGTACCCGCCCGCGTCGGTCAGCAGCAGCCGCGCCTGGCCCGGCTCGGGCTCGATCTTCTGGCGCAGGCGGTAGATGTGGGTTTCCAGCGTGTGGGTCGTGACCCCGGCGTTATAGCCCCAGACCTCGGTCAGCAGCTCTTCGCGCGACACGGCCTTGGCCCCGGCGCGATAGAGGTATTTCAGGATGCTGGTTTCCTTCTCGGTCAGGCGCACCTTGCGCGCCTTGTCGTCGACCAGGACCTTGGCGGCGGGCCGGAACTCATAGGGGCCGATGCGGAAGACGGCGTCCTCGGACTGTTCGTGGCTGCGCAGATGGGCCCGGATGCGGGCCAGCAGGACGGCGAAGCGGAAGGGCTTGGTGACATAGTCGTTGGCCCCCGACTCCAGCCCCAGCACGGTGTCGGAATCCGACGTCTGGCCGGTCAGCATGATGATCGGCGTCGACACCCCGTCCTTGCGCAGCAGCCGGCAGGCCTCGCGGCCGTCCATGTCAGGCAGATCGACATCCAGCAGGATCAGGTCGGCGCGCACCTCGCGCCCCATGCGGACGCCTTCGGCGGCGGTCGAGGCCTGCACCGGCCGGAAGGCTTCGTGCAACGCGAGTTGCTCGGCCAGCGCCTCGCGCAGGTCGTCGTCGTCGTCGATGATCAATATGGTCTTGGGCGTGGGCATGGGTACCAGAATGGCGAGCGTCGGCGGTTCCGCCAAGGGTTGGACCGCAAGCGGCGCGGTTTTCAGTCCATAGAGGGTGTTTGAAGGGTGTTTCGTTCCCCGAACAGCGCCGAACCGACTCGCACATGGGTCGCGCCGAAGCGGATGGCGGTCTCATAGTCGCCGCTCATCCCCATCGACAGGACCGCCAGCCCGTTGCGACGGGCGATCTCTCCCAGCAGGGCGAAGTGGGAGTCCGGCTCTTCGTCCGCGGGCGGAATGCACATCAGCCCCTCGACCCTCAGGCCCAGCGCCCGGGCCTGCGCGATCAGGGCGTCGGCGTCCCCGGGCAGGACGCCGGCCTTCTGCGGCTCGGCCCCGGTGTTGACCTGGACCAGCACCCGCGGCGTCTTGCCGGCCTTCGCGCCCGCGGCCGCCAGGACCTCGGCCAATTTCGGCCGGTCCAGCGTCTCGATCACGTCGAACAGGGCGACGGCGTCCGCGGCCTTGTTGGTCTGCAGCGGCCCGATGAGGCGCAGTTCGAGATCAGGCGTCGCCGCGCGGCGCTCCGCCCATCGCGCCCGGGCCTCCTGCACCCGGTTCTCGCCGAACACCCGCTGGCCGGCCGCGAGAATGGCGTCGATCGCCTCGGGCGGCTGGGTCTTGGTCACGGTGGTCAGGACGACGCTGTCGGGCGCGCGGCCGGCGGCGGCGCTGGCCTCGGCCATCCGCCGCTGGACCGCCTCGAGGCGGCGGGCGACGCTGGACGCGCCCGTGTGATCGGGGGATGAGGAGGCCATGAACCGCTCGGACGCCGAAACCCTGTGGGAAGTCGCCCGTGTCCTCGCACGCGACGCCGCCAAAGTCAGCCGCTCGCCGCGGCCTCTGCCGCCCCTGCTGTTCTTCACCGACCCTGTCCGCACCCCGCGTCCCTGGGAGACGGCCGCGGGCTTGCCCGCGGGCTCCGGCGTCGTGTTCCGCCATTTCGGCCGACCGGACGCCCGTGAAACGGCGTTGCGGCTGCGCGAGACCACGGCGGCGGGCGGTGTAATCCTGCTGATCGGTCTCGATGCGGATCTGGCCGGGGCCGTCGGTGCGGACGGCCTTCATCTGCCCGAACGGGCGCTGGATCAGGCCCGGTCCCTGTCAGAGACGCGCCCCGACTGGCTGATCACCGGCGCGGCTCACGCCGGCGCCGCGCTGGACGCCCCGCATCTCCACGCGCGGGTCCTGTCGCCGGTCTTCGCGGCGGGCGGCGCCTCGTCAGATACGCCCGCGCTGGGACTGGCGGCTTTCCGGGCGCTGGCGGCGGCGGCGGCCGTCCCCGTTTACGCCCTGGGCGGAATAGACGCCGGGAACGCGCGCGGCCTCATCGGCTCGGGCGCGTGCGGTCTGGCGGGGGTGTCGGCGATCCAGGCGGCGTTCAGCGCCTGACCCGCGTCAGAAGCGGAAGATCGATTCCAGCCGGAAGCGCGGAGCCGAGCGTCGCTCGGTCTGGGGGCCGCGGGCCGGATCGGTGTCGGTCTCGGCGAGGCCGGCGGCGGCGCCCACGCGAAGGCGCGGATTGACGCGGTAATAGGCGCCGGCCTCGACGTCGCCGACATTGCTGTCGCGCGTTTCCGGCTGGCTGAGGTTCAGGTCGAGGCCCCAGCGGCCGCGTTCGGTGAAGCGCAGGCGCGAAGGGCTGCCGACCACGCGGGCGGACTGGGCTTCGGTCAGGGAGACGGCGGGCGCGCGGGTCCGGGCAGCGGTCTGGGCCGACGCGACGTCGGCCACGGCCAGGAGCGCAAGCCCCGCGGCCAGTCCAGCGATGACGGCGCTTTTTCCGCGCATGTCCTGCCCTTCACGCCGCGACGGGGTCCCGCCGCGATCTCTTCCAGCAACTAGACACCGCTGGTCAGCCCGGTCAACGAAACGGCGCCGCTGGAGGGGGGTTCCGCGCGACTCTGGAAGACTCCTGTGGCGCGAGCGTCACGGCCCGCCGGCTCTCGCGACACGCGAACGCCCGCCGCCCGACACGATCCTTGGGCTCCGGACGCGTCTTCGCCTTGTCATCGCCCCTTTTCGCCGTGTTATAGAGCCTCGCTTCGGCTGCGACCCACGTTCGGGCGAGCCAGCGCGTGGGTGGAAACGGTCCGCCGCACGTCTCGATCGAATGGAGTTTCTCGATGGTGCTGGTTCGCGGCGCGACGCTCGCCCTGATCGCCTCGGGCGTCCTGCTTGGCGGCTGCACGGCCGAACGCCCCTTCGGGCCCACGGTGGGCGACGTGTTCGGCATGGACGGCGCCCGACGGTCGGCCGCCTCAAGCCAGCCCGGCATCGGCGTCAACGCCTTCCTGTGGCGCGCCACCCTCGACACCATGGCCTTCATGCCCCTGGCCAACGCCGATCCCTGGGGCGGCGTCATCAACTACGACTGGTACACCGACCCCGAACGAGCGGTTCAAGGCCACGGTCTTCATCCTMGACACGCGTCTGCGCGCCGACGCGCTGAACGTGACCGTGACCAAGGAAGTCCGCGACGCGACCGGCCAGTGGATCGGCGCACGCGTGGCGGCCCAGACCGAGACCGAYCTGGAAAACGCCATCCTGACCAAGGCGCGCCAGCTCAACCTCCAGAACGCCGGCTAACCCTCCCCCTACGACCCCCGCCTCCTTCTGGCCCGGCCTTCAGGAGCGACGCCTGAAGGATTCCCGTGGCCCGATACGAGCCCAAGACCGCCGAACCCCGCCAGCAGGCCCGCTGGGCGGCCGCCGACGCCTTCCGCACGCCCACGGAAAGCACGGGCAAGCCCAAATACTATGTGCTGGAGATGTTCCCCTATCCGTCGGGGGCCATCCACATGGGCCACGCCCGCAACTACGTCATGGGCGACGTCGTGGCGCGCTCGAAGCGGGCGCAGGGGTTCGACGTCCTGCACCCGATGGGCTGGGACGCCTTCGGCCTGCCCGCCGAGAACGCGGCCATCGAACGCGGCGTCCATCCCGGCGACTGGACCTGGTCCAACATCGCGGCCATGCGCGACCAGCTGAAGCTGCTGGGCCTGTCGCTGGACTGGTCCAGAGAGTTCGCCACCTGCGACCCGGCCTATTACGGCAAGCAGCAGGCCTGGTTCCTGGAGTTGTTCAAGCGCGGCCTGGTCTATCGCAAGGACTCGGTGGTCAACTGGGACCCCGTCGACAACACCGTCCTGGCCAATGAGCAGGTCGTCGACGGCCGCGGCTGGCGCTCGGGCGCGATTGTCGAGAAGCGCAAGCTGAACCAGTGGTTCCTGCGCATCACCGACTACGCCGACGACCTGATCGAGGGGCTCAAGGAACTGGAAGGCCGCTGGCCCGACAAGGTCCGGCTGATGCAGGAGAACTGGATCGGCCGGTCGAAGGGCCTGCAGATGACATGGAAATGGGCCGGCGACGCGCCCGCCGCCGCGCCCGACGGTCTGGAGATCTACACCACCCGCCCCGACACCCTGTTCGGCGCCAGCTTCATGGGCGTGGCCCCCGACCACCCGATCGCCCGCGAGATCGCCGAAACCGATCCGGCAGCCGCCGCCTTCATCGCCGAATGCCGAAAGGGCGGCTCGACCCAGGCCGAGATCGAACAGGCCGAGAAGATCGGCTTCGACACTGGCCTGAAGGTGCTCCATCCGTTCGACGGCCGCGAGGTCTCGGTCTGGATCGCCAACTTCATCCTGTCGGAATACGGCACCGGCGCTATCTTCGGCTGCCCGGCCCACGACCAGCGCGACCTCGACTTCGCCCGCAAATATTCCCTGCCCGTGATCCCGGTCGTGAGGCCCGACGGGACGGGCGATGATTTCGCTGTCGCTACAGAGGCTTATGTCGGGCCGGGTCGCCTGTTCCAGTCCGATTTCATGGACGGAATGGAGATCGAAGCGGCCAAGGCCGCGGCCATCGCCCGCGTCGAGGCGGCGGGTCAGGGCCAGGGCGCGACCATCTATCGCCTGCGCGACTGGGGCGTCAGCCGCCAGCGATACTGGGGATGTCCCATCCCCGTGATCCACTGCGCCAAATGCGGCCCGGTGGGCGTGCCGACCGACCAGCTGCCGGTCGAACTGCCGAAGGACGTGACCTTCGACACGCCCGGCAATCCGCTGGACCGGCACCCGACATGGAAGCATGTCCCCTGCCCGACCTGTGGCGGCGAGGCGGTGCGCGAGACGGACACGCTCGACACCTTCGTCGACTCCAGCTGGTATTTCGCCCGCTTCACCGACCCGACCGCCGCCGAGCCGATCTCGAAGGCGGCCGCCGACAAATGGCTGCCGGTCGACCAGTATATCGGCGGCGTCGAACACGCCGTCCTGCACCTGCTCTACGCCCGCTTCATCAGCCGCGCCCTCAGCGACGCCGGCCTGATGTCGGTGCGCGAGCCGTTCGCCGGCCTGTTCACCCAGGGCATGGTGGTGCACGAGACCTACCGCCGCGCCGACGGCGGCTGGGTCGAGCCCACCGATGTCGAACTGACCAATGACGCCGGCAAACGCTCGGCCCGCCAGCTGTCGACCGGCGAGACCCTGATCATCGGCGACATCGAGAAGATGTCGAAGTCTAAGAAGAACGTTGTCGCCCCGCAGGAGATCGTCGAGGGGTACGGCGTCGACGCCGGCCGCCTGTTCGTGCTCAGCGACAGTCCACCCGAACGCGACGTGCAATGGACCCCCGGCGGGGTCGAGGGCGCCGGCCGGTTCGTCCAGCGCGTCTGGGCCGAGGTCGATGGCTTCGACGCCGCCGCCGCCGGCGAACCCGAGGCCGACGCGGCTCTGGTCCGCGAGACGCACAAGGCCATCAAGGCCGTGTCCGAAGGCGTCGCCGCCTTCCGCTTCAACTCGGCGATCGCCAAGCTGTACGGCTTCATCGCCACCATCCGCGACACGCCCAGGGCCGGCGGCGCGGCGCGGCGCGAGGCCCTGTCCGCCCTGACCCGGCTGATCGCCCCCTTCACCCCCCACCTGGCCGAGGAGTGCTGGACGCGCCTCGGCGAACGGGGGATGGTGCTGGACGCGCCCTGGCCGGCGTTCGATCCGGCCCTGGCGGCGGATGACGAAGTGGTCCTGCCGATCCAGGTCAACGGCAAGCGCCGCGGCGAAATCCGCGTCGCCCGCGGCCTGGAGCCGGCCGAGGTCGAGGCGATCGTCATGGCCGACGCCGATGTGCAGGCGCGACTGGAGGGTCAGACGGTGAGGAAGATCGTGGTGGTCAAGGATCGCATCGTCAATCTGGTGGTCGGCTGATGCTTCGCTCCCGACTGGCGTCTGTAATCGCGCTTGTCTCTCTTGTGGGACTATCCGGCTGCGGCTTCACGCCCCTGTACGGCGACGCGGGGGCGGGCTCGTCCCTGTCGCGGATCGCCGTGGCCACCCAGGACGACCGGCTCGGCTATCGCGTGCGCGAGCAGCTGCAGGACGCCCTGGGCCGCGACGGGTCGCGAGAGCCCCTGTGGCGGCTGCAGACCACGCTTGAGCAGTCGCGTCAGTCGTTGGGACGCCGGATCGACGACACGGCCACCCGCTATGAATTGACCGTGCGCGGGGCCTGGACCCTGACCCCCGTGGGCGGCGGCGAACCGATCGCCGGCGTCGAGACCGTCACCACCACCTACGCCGCCGCCGACCAGCCCTATGCCGCCATCGCCGCCCAGCAGGACGGCGAGGAACGCGCCGCCGCCGAACTGGCGCGCCTGATCCGGCTGGACATCCTGCGGGCGCTGTCGGCGCGGCCTTGAGGGTCGCCGCATGATCCTGACCAAACGGCCGGAGGTCGACCGCTTTCTGTCCGCGCCCGACCGCGGCGTCCGCGCCGCCGTCATCCATGGCAAGGACCGCTCGGGCGTCGGTGAACGCGCCGAAATCCTGTGCAGGGCGATCACCCCCGACCTGAACGACCCCTTCAACGTGACCGTCCTGACCGACAGCGACATCGACGGCGACGAGGCGCGTCTGGAGGAGGCCCTGACCGCGCTCAGCATGATCGGCGGCCGCCGTCTGGTTCGGGTGAGGCTGGGGTCCGAGAAGGCCTCGATCGACAAGATGCTGGCCGCGGCGCTCAAGCGCCATGCCGAGGGCGCCTACAATCCTGACGCCATGCTGGTGATCGAGGCCGGGGCCCTGGGCCGGGATTCCGCCTTGCGCAAGGCCGCCGAGGGGGCGTCCGGCGCCGTCGGCATCGCCTGTTATGAGGATGAGACGGGCGATGTGGCCCGGATGACGCGCGAGGCCCTGGCGGCGGACAAGGTCGGCCTGACCGGCGACGCCCTGGACCGGTTCGTCAGCCGCCTGCCCCGCGAACGCGGTCTGATGCGGCAGGAGATCGAGCGTCTCGCCCTCTATATCGGCCCCGGCTCGGGCAAGACCATCGACGTGGCCGAACTGGAGCAGCACCTGGGGGTCGAGGCCGACGCCTCCCTTCAGGACGCCGCGCTGCAGGCCTTCGGCGGCCGCCCGGCCCCGGCCCAGTCCGGCCTGCGGCGCGCCCTGGCCGAGGGGGAATCGCCTGTCATGGCGGTGAGACAGGCCTCGATCCACCTGGGCCGCCTGCGCCGCATCAATGTGCTTCAGGCCAATGGCGCCGGAGCCAAGGAGGCGGCCAAGGCGGCGGGGGTGTTCTGGAAACAGGAGGCCGAGATGCTGCGTCAGGCGCGCAGCTGGCGGCTGGAGGATCTCGACAGGGTGCTGGACAGCATCAACACGGCCGACGTGGCGACCAAGACCACCGGTTCGCCCGACCAGCTGATCGCCGAACGGCTGCTGCTGGAAATCTCCGCCCGGGCGCGGCGACTCGGGCTTTAAAACCGCCCGAAAACGCCGAGGAATTCAGCGACGGATTCGCGAGGAATTCGACCACGGATCGGAAGAAACGGGAGACAGGGGATACAGACGGTCGAGACCGGCGTCGCCCCCCCTCCGTCACGGCGCGAAGCCGCGCCACCTCCCCACGCGTGGGGAGGAGACCGGCCATCACCCCCGCTTCGACGCCTTGCGGAAGGCGGGCTTGGCCAGGGCGGCGCTGCGGGCCTGCTGGGCCTTTTCCTCGGCGCGGGCCGAGCCGTGGAGGCCGCCGTGGGACGGTCCCCCGCCCGCCTTCTTGGCGGCGAGGGCGCGCTTCATGGCTTCGGCGGTCGGATTGCTCGGCTTGTCGGTCATGACCCCAGCCTAGCACAGGTTGCCGTCAGCCCCGCATCAGCCGGCGGCACAGGTCGTCCAGCTGTTCCAGCGAGCCGTAGCGGATGGTGATCTCGCCCCTGCCGCCCTTGTCCGCCAGCTGCACCTTCAGGCCGAGGGCGTCGGCCAGATCCTGCTCAAGCGCGGCGACATCGGCCGCGCCCTCGCCCGACGACGAGACCTTCGCCCGCGCCTTGTCGGGCTTCGGCCCTTCGGCGGCGCGCCGCGCCAGGGCCTCGGCCTGACGGACGTTCAGTCCCTCGTCGACGATCTGCTGGGCCAGGACGCCCGGGTTGGGGGCCGTGATCAGGGCGCGGGCGTGGCCGGCGCTCATCTTGCCGTGCCGTACGAACCAGAGAACCTCTTCCGGCAACTGGAGCAGACGCAGGGTGTTGGCCACATGGCTGCGGCTCTTGCCCACCACGCCGGCGACGGCGTCCTGGGTGCGGCCGAACCGCTCCATCAGCATGCGATAGGCGTCCGCCTCCTCCAGCGGGTTCAGGTCGCTGCGCTGGACGTTCTCGATGATCGCCACCTCGAACACCTCGACATCGTCCATCTCGCGGACGACGACCGGCACTTCGGTCAGACGCGCCAGCTGGGCAGCGCGCCAGCGGCGTTCGCCGGCGATGATCTGCCAGACCCCGTCATGGCCCGGCTGCGACCGCACCAGGATCGGCTGCAGCACCCCCTTGTCGCGGATCGACGCCGACAGCTCGGCCAGATCCTCGTTGTTGAACAGCTTGCGGGGCTGTTCCGGRTTGGGCTTSAGGCTCTCGATCGGGGCCATGCGCACGCCGGCGGGCGCGGGCGCGCCGTCGAYCGGGGCGCTCTCGGCCACCTGTTCACCCAGAAGGGCGGAAAGACCCCGCCCCAGACCGCGCTGACGTTCGCTCAAGACACTGATTCCATTCTTCTAATCACGCGGCCTGAAGCCGACGGGATTTCTCGCGCGCCACCACCTCGCGGGCGAGGCGCAGATAGGCCTGGCTGCCRGCGCATTTCAGGTCGTAGATCAGGGCCGGCTTGCCGAACGACGGCGCCTCSGCCACCCGCACATTCCGCGGAATGACCGATTCATAGACCTTGTCGCCGAAGTGRTTSCGCACGTCGTTGGCGACCTGTCCCGACAGGGCGCTGCGCCGGTCGAACATGGTCAGGACCAGCCCCTGGATCTCCAGTGTCGGGTTCAGACTCTGGCGGACCATCTCGATGGTCTTCATCAGCTGGGTCAGCCCCTCGAGGGCGAAGAATTCGCACTGCAGCGGCACCAGCACGGCGTCGGCCGCGGCCATGGCGTTGAGGGTCAGCAGGTTCAGCGACGGCGGGCAGTCGATCAGCACATAGTCATACCGGGTCTGGCCGTCCGCCCCCTGCCCGGCGAGCGCATCGCGCAGGCGGAACGAGCGACGGTCGGCCTGGCTCAGTTCGATCTCCACGCCCGACATGTCGGCGTCGGCGGGGATGATATGCAGACCCGGGACCGACGTCTGGACGGCGGAATCGTCGACAGAGCGCCCATCGACGATCACGTCATAGATCGTCACCCGCCGTGTTTCACGTGGAACACCCAGACCCGTGGAGGCATTGCCTTGCGGATCCATGTCGACGATCAGCACCTTCTCGCCGATCGCGGCCAGGGCGGTGCCCAGATTGATCGCCGTGGTGGTCTTGCCGACGCCGCCCTTCTGGTTCGAAACGGCGAGGACGCGGGTCTTACCGGTGGGGGACACGGCGGAGGCTCCGGACGGAAACGATACGGCCGCGCGGATCGCTGCGCGAGACGGAGAGGTCGCTATCGA
Organism: Brevundimonas sp. Root1423; assembly: GCF_001426805.1. Classification (NCBI taxonomy): domain Bacteria; kingdom Pseudomonadati; phylum Pseudomonadota; class Alphaproteobacteria; order Caulobacterales; family Caulobacteraceae; genus Brevundimonas; species Brevundimonas sp. Root1423. The sequence continues at coordinate 5,136 of NZ_LMFL01000089.1, read as the reverse complement.
ACTGCCAGACCTTGCGGGCGTCGATCAACTCAGCCTCGGCCTTTTCCCCCTTGAGAAACAGCCCCTGTGCGCCCCGCTGTAGATAAGGCTGTGCATAGCCGAGAAGCTTCTCCATCGGAGCGACGGCGCGGGCGGTGACGACGTCGACCTTGACCCTCTGCTCCTCGGCCCGGCCGTTGATGACCGTGGCCCGCAGGGACAAGGTCTCAACCACCTCCTGCAGGAAGCGGCAGCGCTTGCCCAGACTGTCGATCAGCCAGACATGGCTGTCGGACCGGTCCTTCAGCAGGATGGCGAGCACCAAGCCGGGGAAGCCGGCGCCGGCGCCGAGATCGGCCCAGGTTTTTGCGGTGGGCTTCATCTCCAGCAGCTGGGCCGAATCCCAGATGTGGCGGTTCCAGACGTCGGGCAGGCTGTCGGGCCCGACGAGGTTCATCACCGCATTGGCCTCGGTCAGGCGGGCGATGAAGGTCTCGAGGTCGGCCATCTGCGCGGGGGTCGCGTCGGTCTGGATCTGGAATTCTTCGGGAGTCATCGACGGGTCTCCTCCCCATGAAATGGGGAGGCGCCGCGCCGCGCGGCGGCATGACGGATGGGTCCCCTCCACCCCTTCGGGGTCCCCCTCCCCATGGCATGGGGAGGAGACGGGCGTTGGATCATGCCGCCACCCGCGTCCGTTTGACGTGGGACAGAAGCGCGGTCAGCGCCCCGGGGGTCATGCCCTCGATGCGGCCGGCCTGACCGAGGGTGCGGGGCTGGACCAGGGTCAGCTTCTCGCGGACCTCGTTCGAGAGACTGCCGACGGCGGCGTAGTCGAGGTCGACCGGGAGGGCCAGGGCCCCCTCGCGCCGCAAGGCCTCGGCGTCCGAGGCCTGACGATCGAGATAACCGGCGTAGCCCGCGTCGATCTCGATCTGCTGGCGGACCTGATTCGACCAGCCCGCGATCTCCGGACGGGTCGAGGCGAAGGTCTCCAGGGTCACACCGGGGAAGGCCAGAAGGTCGCGGATCGAACGGCGCTGGCCATCGGCGTTTACGTGAATCCCGAGCGCCGCAGCCTCCTTGGGCGTGAACACCGTTTCACGTGAAACAGCCGCCGCCTCGGCCAGCTGGGCGGACTTGGCCCGGAAAGCCTCGCCACGACGGGAAGAGACGATGCCCGCCTCCATCGCCAGGGGGGTCAACCGTTGATCGGCGTTGTCGGCCCGCAGCGTCAGCCGGTATTCGGCCCGGCTGGTGAACATCCGGTAGGGCTCGGTCACGCCACGTGTGACCAGATCGTCGATCATGACGCCGATATAGGCCTGGTCCCGGCCGAGAACGATCGGGTCCGAGCCGGCGGCGGCGCGGGCGGCGTTCAGCCCGGCGATCAGACCTTGCGCCCCCGCCTCCTCATAGCCCGTGGTGCCGTTGATCTGGCCAGCCAGATACAGGCCGGGACGCTTCTTGACCTCCAGCGCCGGGGTCAGCTCGCGCGGGTCGACGTAGTCGTATTCGATGGCGTAGCCGAAGCGGAACACCTCGACCGCCTCGAGGCCCGGGATGGTTCGCAGGAAGGCGGCCTGGGTCGTGTCGGACACCGAGGTCGAAATGCCGTTGGGGTAGACGGTCGGGTCATCCAGGCCCTCGGGCTCGAGGAAGATCTGGTGCGAGGTCTTGTCGGCGAACCGGACCACCTTGTCCTCGATCGAGGGACAGTAGCGCGGGCCCCGGCCGGACAGGTGGCCCCCATAGACGGCGCTGTCGCCCAGGTTGTCGGCGATGATCCGGTGCGTCTCGGCCGTGGTGTGGGTCACCCCGCAGGCGATCTGGGGCGTGGTGATCCGGTCGGTCAGGAAGCTGAACGGCACGGGCTCGGCGTCGGCCGACTGCATTTCCAGCCGGTCCCAGGCGATGGTGCGGCCGTCCAGACGGGCGGGCGTGCCGGTCTTGAGCCGGCCCATCTGCAGGCCGGCGCCATAGAGATCGGCGGCCAGGCCGGTCGAGGGCGCCTCGCCGTGGCGGCCGGCGGGAATGCGCTGGTCGCCCTTGTGGATGACGCCGTTCAGGAAGGTGCCCGTGGTCAGGACCACGGCGCCGGCGTGGACCTCGGTCCCCTCGCCCGTCACCACGCCGACGACGCGGCCGCCGTCGAGGATCAGGCGCTCGGCCGTGCCGGCCATGAGGGTCAGGTTCGGCGTCTGCGCCAGCTCGGCCTGCATGGCCTCGCGGTACAGGCGGCGGTCGATCTGGCTGCGGGGGCCCTGGACCGCCGCGCCCTTGGAGCGGTTGAGCAGGCGGAACTGGATGCCCGAGACGTCGCCGAGACGACCCATGACGCCGTCCATGGCGTCGATCTCGCGGACCAGATGGCCCTTACCCAGTCCGCCAATGGCCGGGTTGCACGACATCTCGCCGATGGTCTCGAGCTTCTGGGTCAGAAGCACCGTCCTCGCGCCGGCGCGCGCCGACGCGGCCGCGGCCTCGCAGCCGGCGTGCCCGCCGCCGATGACGATGACATCAAAGGATTTCATGGCCGGGGACATAGGGGAAAAGCGCCCGAAACGCCACCGGGGCCGTTTGGCTGTTTCACGTGAAACACGTCACTTGCCGATGCAGAAGGTCGAGAAGACCTCGCCGAGAATGTCTTCGACGCCGATGGCGCCCGTGACCCGGCCGAGGGTTTCCGCCGCGCGGCGCAGGTCGTCGCCCGCCATCTCCGGCGCGCGGTCGAGCGCGCGGCGGGCCGCCTCGACGTCAGCGAGGGCCTCACCAAGGCGTCGGCGATGCCGTTCGCGGGTCACGGCCGGGAAGTCGGCGCCTGACAGGTCGCGGGCCAGGCGCGCGGCGATCCAGTCGTGCAGTTCTGCCATACCCTCGCCGGTCGTTGTGCTGACCACAAGGTCTTCCAGCCCCTCCACGGGATCGACCTGGCCGATGTCCGACTTGTTGCGGATCAGCAGGTCGCCGGGCCGGACATAGTCGGCGGCGACGCCCGGCGGATCGCCCGGGCCCCGGACCCACAGCCGCAGCTCAGCCGCCTCGGCCCGGGCCCGGGCCCGGCGGACGCCCTCGGCCTCCACGATATCACCCGACTCCCGCAGGCCCGCGGTGTCGGACAGGGTCACGGCGTAGCCGCCGATGATCAGATCGGCGTCCAGCACATCCCGGGTCGTGCCGGCGATGGGCGTGACGATGGCGGCCTCGCGCGCGACGAGGGCGTTGAACAGCGACGATTTCCCGGCGTTGGTCTCGCCGATCAGGACGATGCGGTAGCCCTCGCGCACCCGCTCCCCGCGTCGGGCGTCGGCCAGGGCGGCGCGCAGATCCTCGATCAGCTGGTCCAGAACAGGACCGGCGGTGCGGGCCAGATTGTCGGGGATGTCCTCGTCGGGGAAGTCGATCTCGGCCTCGACGAGCGCCATGGCCTTGAGCAGGTCGCGGCGGAAGCCCGTGTAGGTCCGCGACAGGGCGCCGTCCAGCTGGCCCAGAGCCTGCGAGGCCTGGGCCGTGGTTTCGGCGTCGATCAGGTCGGCGACGGCTTCGGCCTGGGCCAGATCCATACGGCCGTTCTCGAAGGCCCGGCGGGTGAACTCGCCCGGTTCGGCCGGGCGCAGGCCGAGCGCGATCAGGGCCTGGCTGGCCGCCTCGACCACCGCCCGGCCGCCGTGGAGGTGGAGTTCGGCGCAGTCCTCGCCGGTGTAGCTGTTGGGCGCCAGGAACCGCAGGACCAGGGCCTGGTCGATGGGCCGGCCGGCGTGAGTCAGGGCGCGTAGGGAGGCGAAGCGCGGCTTGAGGCCTCCGGCACCGAGGGCGATCAGGGCGGCGTCGGTCGCCGGACCGGAGAGGCGGACGATGGCGATGGCGCCTCGGCCCGGGGGGGTGGCGAGGGCGAAGATGGTGTCGGTCATGTGTATCCTCCCCCTTTATGGGGGAGGGGAGCCACGAAGCGGTGGAGGGGGCTGGCCGCATCCGCCGGTGTCCGGGGTTTGCCCCCTCCGTCGCGCTGCGCGCGCCACCTCCCCCATAAAGGGGAAGGAGACGCTGTCACGGCTTGCTGGCTCCGCCGACCGCCGTCTCCATCAGCTTGCGGAACTGGTCCTGGGCCTGGAGGCCGAAGCTGGTCCAAGTCTTCATCAGTTCGTCGGGCTGCATGGCGTTCATGTTCTCGTCCATGCGCCGCTTCATCTCGGCGACCAGATGATCGTTCAGCGGCTCGACATTTGGCAGGCCGAGGAAGGCGCGCGCCTCGGCCGGTTCGCACTCGATCTCGATATTGACCTTCATGCCGCCGCTCCATGTTTCACGTGAAACAGCCGGGGCCGCATCAGGTGTTCATCGACTGGAAGAAGTCCGCATTGTTCTTGGACTGGCGCAGCTTGTCGATCAGGAATTCGATCGCGTCCTGCGGGCCCATGGGGTTGAGGATGCGGCGCAGGACATAGGTCTTGGCCAACTGGTCCTTGGGCGTGGTCAGCTCTTCCTTGCGGGTGCCGGACTTGAGCACGTCGATGGCGGGGAAGATGCGCTTGTCGGCGACCTTGCGGTCAAGCACGATCTCGGAGTTGCCGGTGCCCTTGAACTCTTCGAAGATCACCTCGTCCATCCGGCTGCCGGTGTCGATCAGGGCGGTGGCGATGATGGTCAGCGAGCCCCCCTGCTCCACGTTGCGCGCGGCGCCGAAGAACCGCTTCGGCCGCTGCAGGGCGTTGGCGTCGACGCCGCCGGTCAGGACCTTGCCCGAGGACGGGACGGTGGCGTTGTAGGCGCGGCCCAGACGGGTGATGGAGTCGAGCAGGATGACGACGTCCTTCTTGTGCTCGACCAGGCGTTTGGCCTTTTCGATCACCATTTCGGCGACGGCGACGTGGCGGGTGGCCGGCTCGTCGAAGGTCGAGGCGATGACCTCGCCCTTCACCGTGCGCTGCATGTCGGTGACCTCCTCGGGGCGCTCGTCGATCAGCAGCACCATCAGGGTCACCTCGGGGTGGTTGCGCTCGATCGACTTGGCGATGTTCTGCAGCATCACCGTCTTGCCGACGCGCGGCGGGGCGACGATCAGGCAGCGCTGGCCCTTGCCGAGCGGGGCGACGATGTCGATGACCCGGCCCGAGCGGTCCTTCAGCGTCGGGTCCTGGATTTCCATGTGCAGCCGCT
>NZ_LMFL01000088.1:0-1481 GCF_001426805.1 Brevundimonas sp. Root1423 | reverse complement strand
TGAAGGAGAACGTCATCGTCGGCCGCCTGATCCCGGCCGGCACGGGCGCCTATCTCCGSGCCCTGCAGAAGATCGCCAACGAACGCGACGCCGAACTGACGTCGCAGCGGGAAGAGGCCATCGAGCCGCTTCCGGCCGACCTGGCGCTGGAGCTGGAGAGCAGCGAAGGCTGATCCCGGGTCGAGCCCGGGATGACAATCCAACCGTGAAGAGGGCGGCCCCGGCGACGGGGCCGCCCTTTTCTTTTGGCGCTATCGCTCGCCGCGCGGCGGCTCCCTGCTTGAGCGCGGGCAGCGCGTGGTTTCAGCGGGGCGGCGGGTCGCGCTGGAACCCGGCGCCGGGCGTGAGCGGCGTTCCGCTGCTGCGCGGACCATCCCTGCGGGTGCGGATGTTCTGCGTCGAGTCCGGACGCAGGGACTGGTCCAGATGCGCCCCTGCGACACCCATGCCGAAGTTGGAGCCAGGGCCGTCCTGGGGGCCGACATTGCCGCTGCCGCCTGCCAGGGGGCGCCGGCGGGCCTCGTATTCGGCGAGGCGGCGGGCGCCCTCGCGGGCGAAGCGGGCGTCGCGTTCCGGATTGCCCGTGCCTTCGATGGGCCGGGCCGTCGCCGCCCGCTGGCCGAAGCGGTCGTCGCAGATGGCGCGTTCGGCGGCGCTGAGCACGGCGCCGGCGGCGCAGCCGACGGGACTGGTGCGCAGGCCCTGGCCGATGCGGTCGCCGAGGGTGCGGGGGCGGACGGTCCAGGCGCTGTCCGCCGGGGGCGGAGGCGCGCCAGGGGCGGGCGCCGCGAGGCGCGGGGAGGGCGGCGCGGGCGATTCGTCCTCGTCCTCGTCGCGCGGGGTCGGGGTGGTGACGGACCGGGTCAACGGCGGAGCCTCGGTCTGCCGGGCGGCCACCGGTTGTCGCGGGGTCTCGTCGGCCAGCAGGGGCCGGGGCTCAAGCTGGACATAGATGGTGGGTTCCGGGTCGGGGAACGGCGAGGCCGGTCCCATGGTCCGCAGGCCGAGATACCCCAGAAGGCCCGCGTGCAGCAGCAGGGAGGCCGCGACGATGGCGGGCTTGCGCCAGCGGTCGGCGCGCGGCCACACCCGGATCGATCTCGACATGCCCCCGCCACCCGCCATGCGCGCATGGGAGGGGGTGAGCGTGGCGGTATTGCGGCTGTGTTGCGGGTGAGCCGCTCCGGCAGACGTCACGCCACCCTTGACCCCGCGCCCCCTCGCGCGTAGAAGCCCCCCACTTTCGAGGCTCCCGGTTCGCCGGGTTCCGGGATCGTGACAATTGAGCGGACGGGCTGCGCCCGCCGGAACGCCCGAAGCGCGCGTTCCGGTTTTTTCGTTTGGTTGGCTCTCCTCGGCTCGAGATCAAACCCGGGGCGGCGTTCAGGCGTCGTCCGAAAAGAAGGCTCACCGGGGCGCTCCGGCCGAAAGGCACACGCCCCCATCGATTGAAGAGAACCGAGACTCCATGCCGACTATCA
>NZ_LMFL01000087.1:0-1687 GCF_001426805.1 Brevundimonas sp. Root1423 | reverse complement strand
GTATGTCCTCATCGCCTCAGTGTCGGACATCCTCGTCACGGTCGTGGGCTGAAGTCCTTCAAGGTCGACAAGCTCGCGGCGCGCCCTTCCCGGCGTAATGGCGTCCAGATCGAATGCGTAGTGCCGGAACCGGAGGTTGTCCTTGCTTGCCCAGAACGCTGAGATGAAGCGCTTAGGTTTCGGTGAACCGAGAAGGGCATAGCGGCGCAGGAGCTTGTCGACGAGCGAATCTAGTCGAGCAAGCTCATGAAGGGCGTCTACCCGATTGTAATAGCGGATCCAGCCGCGTGCGTATCCGTCAATCACGCACCCACCTATGAGGAGGTCAAGGCGCCAAAGGAGCCGCTTCCTCTCTCGATCTGCTTGAGGGTCGACCAGCGTTTTACCTGCCTGCGAGATGAGCCTTGCAAGTTGGCTCTCGATCTTTCGGATACCAGCATCAGAAACGTTAACCGACCGTCCGTTAAACTGATACCCCAAATACTGGAATCCCGATGAGATCCGACCTTCCTCGCACTTGCCAGGAGTGCCTAAAGGGTGCGTCGAGAGTCCAATCGATCGAAGATCATTTTGCATTCCTGTTAATGAAGCCGGAGCGCCGGAACTGAGTACAAGGATGTCGTCTACATAGCGAAAATAGGCTCTGGACTTATGCTGAAGGTCAAAATCGCTGAGGTAAAGTTCGGCAAGTAGCGATGAGATGGAGAGTCCAAGTGGTAGGCCCGAGGACGCTGATGTGAGGCCGNGTTGGGTTCCGCAACGCGCGATCAATCAGATCAAGCAGCCGATCGGTCCGAACCTGGCGCCGGACGCGCCGAAGGAGCACATCGTGCTGGATCGAGCCGAAATAATCTTGGATATCGATCTTCAGGTAATGGCTGTAAGCACCAGAGTTGACCGCATCGACGACCCGGTTGATTTTGCGCTGAGGTGGTTCAGGGCCCCTGTGGAGGTAGACGTCAGCGAGGCAGTCCTTCATCGCGGATAGGGCGAGCCGATCCCGGACGGTGGGGATGGCGAAAACTCTTGGAGGGCGGTCTCGACCCCTCGAGGCGAGACCTTCACGATAGTTCGTGAAGCGAAACTTTCCGGCTCGCATTGCGCTCGAGACCTCTTTGACCAACAGCTCTTGGCGGCTTCTGGACCATTCGTCGACCGAACTCGGAACGATGCCATCGAGGCCGACACCGTGCGAGCTGGGCACGCTGCTTAGCAGACGGTGACGTAGTGCCCGTTGGGTCGTCCTGGATCTGAATGCGGCATTTGCCTGAACGTTCATCGCAAGAGGTCGAGAGCAATTTTTCCGAGCCAGAGGAGACTCGCCAGCGTTATGAGAATTGGCAATGCTGTCAGCAGCCCCTGCCGGAAGCGCGCCTCATTTTGAAGCTTCCTATCTCGCGCTTCATTGTCGCCTTCGCGAATCGTCATCGCTCGATAAAAATCTAGCGGTGTGTGATTCTCAGACTTATCGAGCGCGTCCTGATACGACGCGTTTAGGTTCAAGCAATCATGCTGTGTCGCGAGCTTGCCGCCACGGACTTGCCAGACTTCTGCCTCGGAAGAAACTTTCTGTATGGCCCGAAAGCTATGAAAGAGGTCTCGCGATCGGCTCTCATATTTGAGCACGGCAACAATTAAGGACAGCACAAGTGTGATTACGGAGAAAAGAGCCGCACCAACGTCCGAG
>NZ_LMFL01000086.1:0-2280 GCF_001426805.1 Brevundimonas sp. Root1423 | reverse complement strand
ATGTCGGCGTCCTTCACCAACCAGACGCTGGCCCAGATCGAGCTGTGGACCAACGCCAARTCCTACGAGAACCARGTCTACACCCTGCCCAAGCACCTSGACGAGAAGGTCGCCATGCTGCACCTGGGCAAGCTGGGCGCGAAGCTGACSACGCTKTCSAAGGAACAGGCCGACTACATCTCGGTCCCGACCGARGGCCCGTTCAAGCCGGAMCACTACCGCTACTAGGCCGAAGGGCCGAGAGACCCGAGGGGCCCGCGCCAACTGGCCGCGGGCCCTTTTCGTTGCGGGCCGCCCCGGGCGCTGGCTTCGGACGGCGGCGGGCTCTAGATTGCCGGCATGGGCGACGTACTGAACATCCTGATCCTGCTGGCGATCGCGGCGGTGGCCGTGACCCTCGGGTTCGGCATCTATTCCCTGTACCGGGGCGGCGACTTCGCACGGTCGCATTCCAACAAGCTGATGCGGCTGAGAGTCGCGCTGCAGGCGCTGGCGATCGTGCTGCTGGTCATCGGGATGTGGTGGAAATCCACGCACGGGGCCTAGGCGCCATGGTCGTCCTGAACCGCATCTATACGAAGACGGGAGACGGCGGCGAGACGCGGCTGGCCTCGGGCGCGAAGGTGTCCAAGAGCAACCCGCGGGTCGAGGCCTATGGGGCCGTGGACGAGCTGAACGCCGTCATCGGCGTGGCGCGGCAGCATTCGGGCCAGCACGACCGCATCGACGCCATGCTGGGCCGCATCCAGAACGAACTGTTCGACCTCGGCGCCGACCTGGCCACGCCGCTGGACCCGCCGCCCAAATGGGAGGCCCTGCGCATCCTCGACAGCCAGGTCGAGCGGCTTGAGGCCGAGATCGACTGGATGAACGAGAGCCTGAAGGAACTGGACAGCTTCATCCTGCCGGGCGGATCGCCGCTGTCGGCGCATCTGCATCTGGCCCGCACCGTGGCGCGCCGGGCCGAGCGCGAGGCGGTGCGTCTGATGGAAGCAGGCGAGGCGGCGACGCCGGCGTCGATCCGCTATCTCAACCGGCTGTCGGACCATCTGTTCGTCGCCGCCCGCCGGGCCAATGCCAACGGGGCGGACGATGTGAAGTGGAAGCCCGGGGCGACCCGCTAGACGGTCAAAAAAAACACCGTCCAGATCGTCCAGATAGTCCGTTCACCGGCTGGCCGTATTCGATTGTCAAAGACCGCAGCTGAAGGGTCGCGGTCAGTGAAGCATGCGGATGCGTCAGATCCGGACGCAGGTCTTCGGATGCCGCCTATTGCGCGGCCAGGGCGGCGCGCTGGCGGTCGGCGTCCGCGTCCCGGGCCTTCTGCTGGGCGGCCAGGGAGTCCTCGATCGCCACCAGTTCGCGATTCTTCTCGGCCGAGGCCGCCGCGCGCTCGCCGGGGTTGGGGCGGCCCGTGATCTCGGCGATGGAGACGGGCTGGGCGCAGACCCGGCCCCGCGGATCCCACCACTTGCCGCCTTCCTCGCAGCGGTCGCCCGGCGCGATGACCAGGTTCTCATAGGCGAACATGCCAGCCAGCAGCACGGCGAAGATCGACAGGAACAGGACGCTGAGCCGTTTCATGGTCAGGAGGCGATGCATGGAGGCGTTCCGAGGCTGGGCGGGACGGAGGATCGGCTCCGTTGACGCGGCGTTACGTTGACAGGCCGGATGCGGCGTACCATTCCCTGACGCAACATTCCGGCGCTTTCGTGGATAGCACAATGAAGGTTCTCGTCCCCGTCAAACGGGTGATCGACTACAACGTCAAGGCTCGCGTCAAGGCGGACCAGACCGGCGTTGATCTGGCCAACGTCAAGATGAGCATGAATCCGTTCGACGAGATCGCCGTCGAGGAGGCCGTGCGCATGAAGGAGGGCAAGGAGCATCACGCGGCCGGTACGGTCAGCGAGATCGTGGTCGTCTCCATCGGCGTCACCCAGGCCCAGGAGACCATCCGCACGGCCCTGGCCATGGGCGCGGATCGCGGCCTGCTGATTCAGTCGGACGCCGATCTGGAGCCGCTGGCGGTGGCCAAGCTGCTGAAGGCCGTGGTCGACGAGGAGAAGCCGGATCTGGTCCTGCTGGGCAAGCAGTCGATCGACGGCGACAACAATGCGGTCGGCCAGATGCTGGCCGCCCTGCTGGACTGGCCCCAGGCCACCTTCGCCGGCAAGATCGTGCTGGAAGGCGGCAAGGCGACCGTGACGCGCGAGGTCGACGGGGGCCTGCAGACCCTGTCGGCGACCCTGCCGGCGGTGGTGTCGGTGGACCTGCGGC
>NZ_LMFL01000085.1:0-2768 GCF_001426805.1 Brevundimonas sp. Root1423 | reverse complement strand
TAGGCGTCGTCGGTCATCTCCATCTTCACCAGCACATAGCCGGGGAAGAATTTGCGCTCCGAGTTGACCTTGCGGCCGCGGCGGATCTCGACGACGTCCTCGGTCGGCACCAGGATTTCCGAGAAACAGTCCTCGAGCCCCTGCTGGCGCGCCTGATCCGTCAGGTGCTGGGCGACCTTCTTCTCGAAATTCGAATAGGCGTGGACAATGTACCACTTGTGCCGGGGATTGGCGGCGGGCTTGGCGGGCGTTGCGTCGGTCATGGGGGGTCTTTCTTACTGGCCGATCGCGAGCACGATGCGCGACAGGAAGGCCAGGCCGGTGTCGACGACGAAGAAGAAGATGGACGCGATCAGCACCATGATCAGCACCATCACCGAGGTGATCCAGGTTTCCTTGCGGCTCGGCCACACGATCTTGCGCCCTTCGGCGCGGACCTGGCTGGCGAACTGCGGGATCGAGGTGCGCTTCTTCGGCGCGACGGCGTCCGTCGCCACGGCCGCGCCGGCGACGGCGGGCTGGACGGTCTGGGTGCGGCGCCCCGAAGGGCTCTTGGCCTTGGCCATGCTCGGTTCTCGTTTTCAACGCAGTCTGACGGTGCAGATGGGGACCCGCCCCGTCAGTGGAAAGTGGCAGGAGTGGAGGGACTCGAACCCACGACCCTCGGTTTTGGAGACCGATGCTCTACCAGCTGAGCTACACTCCTGTGGTCCCGGCGAAAACTACAACGCGCCAGAGGGCGGAACCCCCGGGCGCGTTCGGCTTCGCCAGACCGCGGCGTATGCCCGACCGCGCCGGGGTTTTCAAGGGCGGATGCGGTTCAGTCCTCGTACTGAGCCGCCACCGCCCGGGCCTCGTCCTGGGCGTTGATCACCTGCTTGAACAGCAGCTTGTCGATCCGGCGGTCGTCCATGTCGATGATCTCGACCTCGAACCGGCCCAGTTGCAGGATTTCGCCCTCGTGGGGCACGCGCGACAGCTGGTGCAGCACCAGGCCCGCGATGGTGTGGAAGCCTTCCGCCTCGCCGAAATCCTCGCCCAGGGCGTCCGACAGCTCGTCGATGTCGGTCTGGCCGTCGACCAGCCAGCTGCCGTCCTCGCGCTGGCGCACATTGACCTCGGCGTCGTCGTGACCCTCGTCGAAATCTCCGGCGATCATTTCCAGCAGGTCGGTGGCCGTCACCACCCCCTCGAAGGCCCCGAATTCGTCCACCAGGAAGGCCATGTGGACGCGCGAGGCCTTCATGATCTCCAGCGCCTTCAGCACCGAGGTCGATTGCGGAATGAAGGCCGGAATCTGGATGTGCTTTTCGACATTGAACTCGCCGTTGTCGAGCAGGCTGTCCAGCAGGTCCTTCTTGTGAACCACGCCCAGCGGATTATCGACGTCGTTCTCCCGCGCGACCACGATGCGCGAATAGGGGCAGGTGCGAACCTCTGTTCGCAGCGTCTCCTCCGAATCGTCCAGGGCGATCCAGAACACCTCGTGGCGCGGCGTCATGGCCACCCGGATCGGCCGGTCGCCGAGGCGCAGGATCTCCTCGATCATGGTCTGCTCCTCGGGCTCGATCAGGCCGGCCGAGGTGCCCTCCGCGATCATCGTCTCGACCTCTTCCTGGGTCACGTCCGAACCGTCCCGGTCCTTGACGCCCATGATCTTGAGGATGGCCGAGGTCGAGGCCGTCAGCACGACCACGAAGGGCTTCAGCACCACGGCCACGGTCGAGATCGGCGCCGCCATCTTGGAGGCGATGCTCTCGGGGAAGATCAGCGCCAGCCGCTTGGGCACCAGTTCGCCGACGATCACCGACACATAGGTGATGAAGATGATGACGATGACGGTCGAGAAGACTTCGGTATAGGCCGCCAGTCCCGGGAAGGCCGCTTCGAGGATGTGGTTCAGCTCGCCCGCGATCGCCGCCTGTCCGTAGGCGCCGGCGGCGATGCCGATCAGGGTGATTCCGACCTGGACCGCCGACAGGAAATGGGTCGGGTCCTCGGCCAGCTTCAGGGCGACGCGGGCGCCCTTGTCGCCGCGTTCGGCACGGCTCTGCAGCTTGGATCGACGGGAGGATACGACCGCCAGCTCGGTCATGGCGAACAGGCCGTTGAGCACCACGAGGAGCAGAACGACAACGATGGCGATGGCTAACATCTAGGGGGAGCGGACCGACGCGGCGCGACTGTCGGCGTCCGCGGGATCAATGATAGGGGGAATTGTCCCCCGCCGCCACGGTTTCCTTGAAGCCTTAGACCCCGCGGCCGATCTCGACGCCGCCATAGGGGCCGCGCGCGCCCGTGTCCGGCGTGGCGGCGCAGGCCGACATGCCGAGGAAGGTGCCGATGAAAAGTCCGATCCTGATCGCGCGCCGCATGGTTACTGAAATCCTAACGTCCGGGATGCGAACGTAGGGACCTCACGGCGGTTCCGCGCAAGCACGGACGCCTGCGAGGAGAACGATACGGTAAACGCGCGCGCCGCCTCCCCCCCGCTCCGTCATCCTCGGGTCAGGCCCGAGGATGACGGCGTGGAGTGCGGAGCGCACAGCAAAAAAACGGCCCCCGGATTGCTCCGGGGGCCGTTCGCTTACGCGTACTGGTTTCGACCGATTACTCGGTGATCTTGCTCACCACGCCGGCGCCGACGGTGCGGCCGCCTTCGCGGATGGCGAAGCGCAGCTTCTCTTCCATGGCGATCGGGGTGATCAGCTCGACGTTCAGCTCGGCGTTGTCGCCGGGCATGATCATCTCGACACCTTCCTTGAGGT
>NZ_LMFL01000084.1:906-3004 GCF_001426805.1 Brevundimonas sp. Root1423 | reverse complement strand
CCCTGCCCGACGCGGTCAAGGCCGGCTTCCTGTCGCAGGCCGAGCTCGACGCCATCGTCGACCGCACCCGCAAGGGCGGCGGCGAGATCGTCGCCCTGCTCAAGACCGGCTCGGCCTTCTACGCTCCCGCTGAATCCGCCATCGCCATGGCCAAGAGCTATCTGCTCGACCAGAAGCGCGTCCTGCCCTGCGCCGTCTGGCTCTCGGGCGAATACGGCCTCAGGGACCTCTACGTCGGCGTCCCCGCCCTGATCGGCGCGGGCGGCGTCGAGAAGATCGTCGAATTCACCACCAACGACGACGAAAAGGCCATGTTCGCCAAATCGGTCGAGTCGGTGAACGGCCTGATCCAGGCCTGCAAGGACATCGACGGCTCGCTGGCGTAAGCTTCGCGTCCGCCGCAAACAACAAAGGCCCCGGAGCGATCCGGGGCCTTTTTGCTTTCGTCATCCTCCGGCGACACCCGCGAAAGCGGGGGGAGACCGGGGGACCCAGCGGCGCCGAAGGCGATCTGTTCACGCAGGCTGGTCGCCGACGGGGTCCGCGGCAGGTTCGCGCTCTCGCGCGCCTCTGGGTCCCCCGGTCTGCGCCGCGAAGGCGCGGCTTGCCGGAGGATGACGAACGTTATCGCGCCGCCGGAGCCGGCCCCGCCGCCTGCGCCAGCGTCTGCGCGAACTGGCGCAGCATCTGCAGCCAGATCACCGTCGGCTCCTGCAGCTGCTCCGTCCCCGTCGCGGTCAGCACCACGTCATACTGGGCCACCGCCCCGGCCTCGGCCGGCGTCGCCCCCGGTACGAAGAAGGCCTTCAGATAGCGGTTCTCGCGGTTCCAGGCGTTGATCTGCTCGACCGTGATCGGTCCCGAGAAGACGGCGCTGAACTGCACGTCGTCGCACAGGCTCGCGCCGGCGCAGTTGTAGAAGGTCAGGGTCCACGGCAGCGGCTGATCCGCGACGGTCAGCACCTGGGCCCCGCCGTTCTGCGCCGGCTCGGCCACCGACCCGCCCAGTCCGATGAGCCAGGTCCGGACCTCGGCGACAACCACCCCCTTGGTCGCGGCGGCCGGGGCGGCGGGCGCGGGCGCCGATCCTGGAGTCTGGGCCAGGGCGGGCGAGGCGGCGCCGAGGGCGAGGACGGCGAACAGGACGGGCAGGCGCATGGGAAATCTCCGGGGTGGCAAACTGTGGACCGGCGGTCCCAGCGGAATTGTGGCGACGACCTTACGACGTTCTTTCACGCGCCAGCCACTCGGCGCCCGACATTTCGTTGAGGCGCGACACCGTACGCTCGAATTCGAACGCCCCGACGCCCTTCGGATACAGGGCCCCGGGCCCTGCCTCGGCCAGGACCACCAGCCGCGTCCCCGCCTCGTACAGGGCGTCGATCAGGGTCACGAACCGCCGCGCCTCCTGCTGGCTGGCCGGGCCCAGCACGGGCACGTCCTCGACGAACAGGGTGTGGAACCGCTCCGCCATGGCCAGATAGTCCTGCGGCCCCAGCGCCGTCCCGCACAGCTGGTCAAAGGTCGCCCGCGCCAGCCCGCCGTCGGTGCGATCGATCACCACCTCGCGGCCCTGCACCTTCAGATGCGCCGGACATTCCTCCTGATCGCCCTTCAGATCGGCCCACAGCGCCTCGAACCCCGCCCGCGCATCGGCGTCGGCGGGGGTGAACCACACCCGGTCCCCCATCAGCCGGTCCAGCCGCCAGTCCCGCGCGCCCGAGACGCTGACCACGACGCATTTCGCCTCGATCAGATCGATGAAGGGGACGAACAGTTCGCGGTTGATCCCGTTCAGATACAGCTGGTCCGGGGCCCGGTTCGAGGTCACCGCCAGCACCACATTCTGCGCGAACAGGGCCTCGAACAGCCGGCCCAGGATCAGGGCGTCGGCGATGTCCGTGACCTGCAGTTCGTCGAAACACAGCAGCCGCGCCTCSGACGCGATCAGCTCSGCCACCGGCYKGATGGGRTCGTCSCCCTTCGAYTGGCCGAACACRGCCTTGCGCGTCTTCGCATCGCCCTTGCGCCACTGGCCGATCAGGTCGTGGACCCGGGCCATGAAGGCGTGGAAATGGGCTCGCGTCTTCCGCGGCTC
>NZ_LMFL01000084.1:0-816 GCF_001426805.1 Brevundimonas sp. Root1423 | reverse complement strand
CAAACGACGGTCATAAGCGGTGCGTATGCGTGAGGGCATCGTTCTCGGGCTTAGCCGGGCCGGCTCTCGCTGAAAAGCGATTGCTTCGCGCMCGCGAAAGCCCACATAGGGCGACCGTCACAAACCAGCGCTCAAGCAGCGAGGCTCCGCGAGCCGAGCGTAGCGCGTCCGAAGGACACACCAATATGGGCTATCGCGTCGCCGTCGTAGGCGCCACCGGCAACGTCGGCCGGGAAATGCTGAACATCCTCGAGGAGCTGAACTTCCCCGTCGAGACCATGCACGCCGTCGCCTCGCGCAAGTCCAAGGGCGTCGAGGTGTCCTGGGGCGACAAGACCATCAAATGCGAGGACATCGAACTGTTCGATTTCTCGACGGTCGATCTGGTGCTGATGAGCGCCGGCGGCGACGCYTCGCGCSYSTGGTCGGAAAAGATCGGCGCGGCCGGCCCCATGGTCATCGACAAYTCGTCCGCMTTCCGCATGGACCCGGACGTGCCGCTGATCGTGCCSGARGTGAACCCSGACGCCATCAAGCTGGCGTCGAAGAAGAACATCATCGCCAACCCCAACTGCTCGACCGCCCAGCTGGTCGTGGCCCTCAAGCCCCTGCATGACGCGGCGAAGATCARRCGCGCCGTGGTCTCGACCTATCAATCGGTCTCGGGCGCSGGCAAGGCGGGCATGGACGAGCTGTGGAACCAGACCAAGGCCATCTACGGCCTGGGCGACGCGCGKCCCAAGCTGTTCCCGAAACAGATCGCCTTCAACGTCATCCCCTTCATCGGGTCCTTCCTCGACGACGGCTACACCGACG
>NZ_LMFL01000083.1:0-4950 GCF_001426805.1 Brevundimonas sp. Root1423 | reverse complement strand
AGCAGGTCGTAGATGATCGARTAGTAGCGGATCTCGACGCCTTCGCGCTCGGCCAGGTCGCGRGCCTGTTTCGAGGCGCGGACGTTGAAGCCGAGGATSGGCGCGCCGGCCGAYTTGGCCAGYTGSACGTCGCTTTCGGTGATGCCGCCGGCGCCCGACATGACGGTGCGCGCGCGAACCTCCTCGTTGCCCATCTTGTCCAGCGAGCCGACGATGGCCTCGGCGGAACCCTGCACGTCGGCCTTGATGATGACCGGCAGTTCCGAGACCTTCTTGGACTGCAGCTTGGACATCATGTCGACCAGGCTGACCTGGTTGATGCCGCCCGTGGCCTTCTCGCGCTTGATGCGGTCACGGTACTCGGTCAGCTCGCGGGCGCGGGCCTCGTTCTCGACCACGGCGAACGGATCGCCCGGGCTCGGAGCCTCGTCGAGACCCAGGATCTCGACCGGCACCGACGGACCGGCTTCGGTCAGCTGCTCGTTGCGTTCGTTCAGCAGGGCGCGAACCTTGCCCCAGGCGGAACCGGCCACGACGATGTCGCCGCGCTTCAGCGTGCCGCGCTTGACCAGGACGGTGGCGACGGGGCCGCGGCCCTTGTCCAGCTTGGCCTCGATGACCACGCCTTCCGAGGAGCGTTCCGGATCGGCCTTCAGGTCCATGACCTCGGCCTGCACCAGGATGGCGTCGATCAGACCGGTCAGATTGGTCCGTTCCTTGGCCGACACCTCGATGATCTGGGTGTCGCCGCCCAGGCTCTCGGCGATGACTTCGTACTGCAGCAGTTCGTTGACGACCTTCAGCGGGTTGGCGTCCGGCTTGTCGATCTTGTTGACCGCGACGATGATCGGGGCGCCGGCCGCCTTGGCGTGCTGGATGGCCTCGATCGTCTGGGGCATGACGCCGTCGTCGGCGGCCACGACCAGAACCACGATGTCGGTCACATTGGCGCCGCGGGCGCGCATCGCCGAGAAGGCGGCGTGGCCCGGGGTGTCGAGGAAGGTGACGCGGTCGTCGCTGGGCAGGCGAACCTGATAGGCCCCGATGTGCTGGGTGATGCCACCGGCCTCGCCCGAGGCGACGTCGGTGGTGCGCAGGGCGTCCAGCAGGCTGGTCTTGCCGTGGTCGACGTGGCCCATGATGGCCACGACCGGCGCGCGGGGCGTGGTCGCCTCGTCGTCGATCGCGTCGGACAGGAAGCCCGTCTCGATGTCGCTCTCCGACACGCGGCGCACGGTCATGCCGAACTCGTCGGCCACCAGTTCGGCGGTGTCGGTGTCGATGACGTCGTTGATCTTCATCATCAGGCCCTGCTTCATCAGGAATTTGATGATGTCGACGCCGCGCACGGCCATCCGGTTGGACAGCTCCTGCACGGTGATGACGTCGGGGATGACGACTTCGCGCGGACGGTTCGGCGCATCGGTGGAGCCGCCCTTGCGCTTTTCCTTCTCGCGTTCGCGGGCGCGGCGGACCGAGGCCAGCGAGCGCATCCGCTCGGCGGTGTCGCCGTCGCCTGCAACCGACTGGATGGTCAGGCGGCCTTCGCGGCGCTTGGGCTCGCCGCGGGTGCGGCTGACGGCCTTGCCGGCGTCCGAGAAACGCTTGTCGCGATCATCCTCGGGCTTCAGCGGGCGGGCGAAGCCGCCGCCGGGCGCGCGGCTCGGACGGGCGACCTCGGCCTGGGCCGGGGGTGCGTTCGGGGTCGGACGGCCGCCGGGGCCGGTGCGCGGACCCGGACGGGCGGCGCCCGGCGCCGGGCGCGGAGTCAGGGCAGAGTAGCGGACGGGTTCGGCCGGCCGGCCGGTCGGGCGGGCCGGAGCGGCGGGACGGTCGGAATAGGCGCGTTCACCGCCGCCCATGGCTTCCTCACGGGCCGAGCGGCCGCCGAAGGCGGGGCCGGCCGGAGCGCGGGAGGGGTTCGGGGCCTTGGGCACGCGCTGGCCGAAATTGACCACCGGGCGCGCGGGCGGAGCCGGGCGGGCCGGGGCGGCGGGGGCTGGAGGCGGGGCGGNCCGGGGTCGGCGCCACCGGGGCGGCCGGAGCAGGCGTCGGCGCAGCGGCGGCCGGGGCGCGCTTGGCGGGGGCCGGGGCCGGAGCGGCGGCGGTCAGCTTGGACGCCTCGGCGCGGGCGGCCTCGGCGGCGGCGCGGGCGGCGGCGGCTTCCGCCTGTGCGGCGTTGGCCGCCTGGGCCGTGGCGGCGGCCTGTTCATGCGCGGCCTGGTCGCGGCGCGCCTGTTCGGCGGCAGCGGCCTGGGCGCGTTGGGCCTGGGCCTGGGTCGCCAGCTCGATAGCGCGGCGGCGGGCCTCCTGCTCCTCGTTCGACAGGCGGCCGCCGGCGGGTCCGGACGGCATGGCCGGACGCGGCGCCTGGGGCGCGGGCGCGTCGGTGCGCGGACGTGCGGCGACGTCGAAGCCCTGCGGGCGCTGATGGCCCGGCGCGACGCCGGCCCGGGGTCGCTTGGTCTCGACCACCACGGTCTTGGTGCGGCCGTGGCTGAAGCTCTGGCGCACGGTGCCGGTCGAAACCGATCCCGCCTGCCGGGGCTTCAGGCTGAGCGGCGCCCGCGGACCCGTCGTGGACGGAGTTCCGGTCGGAGCCTGCGGTGCGCCGTCGTTGGTCTTGTCGTTCTCGTCAGTCATCCGGTCGCTTTACTCGGAACAGCGGGCAGTCCGCTGTCGTCTCGTTCAAACACAAAAAATCGCGCGTCGCCCTGCCCCCAAATCAGGGAGCAGAACCCCGCCCGTTCAAAACCTTGTTCGGCATCCCAGCCGCTTCATCGCCCCACTGCGGAGGCGTCAACGGTCGAAATCCCGCCAGTCGTTCGACCTCTATGGTCCAGCGATCGGCCCGCCCGCCCTCAAGCAGGACGGCGTGTATCGCATTTTCCAGCCCAAGGGCCAAACTCAAATCGTCCGCCGTGAAGACGCCGCAGACTTTGGGGCGCGGCGTGATGTGTTTCGCCAGCGAAAGCAGCTTGCCGCGACCGTCGGCGGACCCGTCCGCCGCCTCGATGATCCACGCGGCCTTCCCCGACCGGACATTGGCCAGGGATTTCTGGAAGACGTCTATCTGGCGACCGTCAACGCCTCGGTCCAGCGATCGGCCCGCCCGCCCTCAAGCAGGACGGCGTGTATCGCATTTTCCAGCCCAAGGGCCAAACTCAAATCGTCCGCCGTGAAGACGCCGCAGACTTTCGGGGGCGGAGTCATGTGTTTCGCCAGCGAAAGCAGCTTGCCGCGGCCGTCGGCGGACCCGTCCGCCGCCTCTATGATCCACGCGGCCTTTCCCGACCGGACATTGGCCAGGGATTTCTCGAAACCGGAGATAAGCACGCCTTCGCGACGGGCAAGCCCCAGCTGGTCCAGACAGCGTTTGACCAGCAGGTTTTCGACCGTGTCCGCCAGGTCGGCGGCGGGCTTCATCGGCGCCTTGGCGGCCCGCGARAACAGGTTCTTCTTCACCGCCGTCTCGATCGAGGCGCGGTCCGCCGCGACCCACAGGCCGCGYCCCGGCAGCTTGCGCGCCAGGTCGGGGGCCACCGAACCGTCCGGAGCGGCGACGAAGCGGATCAGGCGAGATTCGTCCATGACCTCGTGGGTGACGAGGTCGCGTCGCTCTCTATCGATCGTCGCTTCGCGAGCTGACGCTGTCGCCCCNCCCGGCAGCTTGCGCGCCAGGTCGGGGGCCACCGAACCGTCCGGAGCGGCGACGAAGCGGATCAGGCGAGATTCGTCCATGACCTCGTGGGTGACGAGGTCGCGTCGCTCTCTATCGATCGTCGCTTCGCGCAGACTCATGAACGATCCGGTCTCCCATCACGCGTCGGGGGTTTGTTCGGGGTCCTCGGCGAGGACCTNGCGTCGCTCTCTATCGATCGTCGCTTCGCGCAGACTCATGAACGATCCGGTCTCCCATCACGCGTCGGGGGTTTGTTCGGGGTCCTCGGCGAGGACCTCCGCATCGTCGCCTTCGACGGCTTCGGCCTCATCGCCTTCCGGCGCGGCGGCGAAGACGGCTTCGGCGTCGTATTCGCCTTCGGGCAGTTCTTCCTCGTATTCCGGCTCGGGCGGCTGCGGCAGTTCCGAGGCGTCGATCCAGCCGGCGGCGACGCGCGCCTGCAGGATCAGCATTTCAGCCTCTTCCTGGGCCAGGTTGAAGCTTTCCAGCACACCGGGGACCTTGACCCGTTCGCCGTTCTTCACTTCGTAGCCGCCGCGGATTTCGTCGGTGGCCAGGTCGGCCAGATCCTCGACGGTCTTCACCCCGCCTTCGCCGAGGGCGACGGCGATGGCGCCGGTCACGCCCGGAACGGCCATGACGCCGTCCTCGACGCCCAGCTCGACGCGCTTGGCGTCAAGGATGGCGGCCTGACGGTCCAGGAAGTCGCGGGCGCGAGCCTGCAGCTCCTCGGCCGTGTCCTCGTCGAAGCCCTCGATGTCCGAGATCTCGTACGGTTCGACGAAGGCCAGATCCTCGACCGTGGCGAAGCCTTCGGTGACCAGCAGCTGGGCGATGACCTCGTCCACGTCCAAGGCCTCCTGGAACAGCACGGTGCGTTCGCTGAACTCGCGCTGGCGGCGCTCGGAGTCCTGGCTTTCGGTGATGATGTCGATCTGCCAGCCGGTCAGCTGCGAGGCGAGGCGGACGTTCTGGCCGCGGCGGCCGATGGCCAGCGACAGTTGCTCGTCCGGCACCACGACTTCAACGCGGTCAGCTTCCTCGTCCAGAACCACCTTGGACACCTCGGCCGGGGCCAGGGCGTTGACGATGAAGGTGGGCTCGTCGCTGTTCCACTGGATGATGTCGATCTTCTCGCCCTGCAGTTCGGCGACGACCGCCTGGACCCGCGAGCCGCGCATGCCGACGCAGGCGCCGACCGGATCGATGGAGGAGTCGTTCGACAGCACGGCCATCTTGGCGCGCGAGCCGGCGTCGCGGGCGGCGGC
>NZ_LMFL01000082.1:0-3166 GCF_001426805.1 Brevundimonas sp. Root1423 | reverse complement strand
CCGCTGGACCGGCGTCCCCGTCGACAAGATGCTGGAGGGCGAGCGCGAAAAGCTGCTCAAGATGGAGGACGCCCTGTCCCGCCGCGTCGTCGGCCAGGATGAGGCCCTGACCGCCGTCTCCGACGCGGTCCGCCGCGCCCGCGCCGGCCTGAACGACCCCAACCGCCCGCTGGGCAGCTTCCTCTTCCTCGGCCCCACGGGCGTCGGCAAGACCGAGCTGACCAAGGCCCTGGCCGAATTCCTGTTCGACGACGAGGCCGCCATCACCCGCATGGACATGTCGGAATACATGGAGAAGCACAGCGTCTCCCGCCTGATCGGCGCCCCTCCCGGCTATGTCGGCTATGACGAGGGCGGCGCCCTGACCGAGGCCGTGCGTCGCCGCCCCTATCAGGTCGTCCTGTTCGACGAGGTGGAAAAGGCCCACCCCGACGTCTTCAACGTCCTGCTCCAGGTGCTCGACGACGGCCGCCTGACCGACGGTCAGGGCCGCGTCATCGACTTCAAGAACACGTTGATCATCATGACCTCCAACCTCGGCTCGGAGGCCCTGGCCGGCCAGGGCGAGGGCGACGACGTCGAGAGCGTCCGCCCCTATGTCATGGAACAGGTCCGCGGCCATTTCCGCCCCGAGTTCCTCAACCGCATCGACGAGATCATCCTGTTCCGCCGCCTCGGCCGCGACCAGATGGCCGGGATCGTCCGCATACAGATGGCCCGGTTCGAGAAACTGCTGGCCGACCGGAGACTGACGATCTCGCTGGACGACAGCGCCTACGCCTGGCTGGCCGACAAGGGCTACGACCCGGTCTATGGCGCGCGGCCGCTCAAGCGGGTGATCCAGAAGGATCTCGTCGATCCGATCGCGCGGAAGCTTCTGGCGGGCGAGATCGAGGACGGGTCGGTGATCGCCGTGTCAGCGGGGGATGGCGGGCTGGAGATCGGGAAGGCGCGGGTGCACTAGGGTCGTTCTCAGCCGTTGCTCCGCCATGGGGGAGAATCGGGAATTCGCGGATCCCTCATTTGCGGATTCTCGTATGCCTTTGATTGGAAGTACTCGCCACAAGATCAGAATAACCAGAATGCCCAAGCATGGCGATCAGCCAAGCCGTTTTAGCCAACCGTTTCGATCCCACCCTCGTCCGCGGGCGCAGCGAGCCGACCAACGCTTTGGACAAGACCGAAATACTGACTGGCGACGGTCTTCGGACCCTCACCACGATACCGGCCGTGGTGGATCTTCTGGAGCTCTCGCTCAAAGATGCCGGCGACGTAACTTGTCTTGTAGTCTGCGTATTCGCTCTTGAGAACATTGATAACCGGCTCGTTTAGTCGACCTATTACCTGTGAATTCAAAGTTTGAACGTTAATCGGCCCACGATTAAGCCGGCCACGATCAACATACTCAGCGGTTATCATCCAAGGCGATTTTGGTCCGTTGGCACGTTGGCTTTCCGAGAAGTAGGCGGCCATGTCGTCAAACTGCCGTCGGTGGAAATGGATGATCAGCGGCAGGATAACATTTAGTTCAATGGGAACTCGCTCATCCCACATGGTGACGCAAGACTTAAGGATATCAAAGATCTGCTCAGCGTCGCGGAGCGTCACTTTGTAGGCATCCATCGCGCCGACGAAAATTTCCGATGGCGACGTCTCAAACGGCGTGCCGAGTTTGGAAAGATCTATGTCGTTGAGGGCAAACAAATAGTCGCTGAATGCTGCCAGATCGCGACTTTCGAAACGATAGTGACGGTGGAAAAATCTTAGGAGATAGCCTGCGCCATCAAATCCTTCGCCGTAAACTGCCCGCACGGAATGCGCGAGCTGGTCACCGTCAGTGGCAATGAGGAAGATCGTATTGTCGATATCGAAGAGGTGCTTGACCTGCTCCAGCATTTCTATGGCGTAGGTTGGCCGACAGCGATCTAGTTCGTCGATCAGGACAAAAAGCGGAAGCTTGACCTCAGTCTCGGCTTCAAGAGAGGCCAAGATGGTCTTCAACCGGTTCTGGAACTGCGCCGCACTATCGATCCGCGATTTATAATCGGCGATTTTCCGGTCCACGAATTTGGTCAGGAGCGTGGTGATCTCGGTTGCGACTGCTCCGCTGACCGCTGCTTCGTTGCCCTCAAGGTATTCCTCGATCTGCTCAGGGAGAAAATCGTCGCGCTCTAACAGCGCGCCGATCTCATCGACCGCCTGCCCGGCGTACTTCTCGGCCAATCGACGACCCACCCCTTTGATTAGCGCTGCAAAGATAGTTGCGCCGTGGGCTTTGGTTGCGTCCCACGATTTTCGGACTGCGTCATTCTTGGCGAAATAGGGAGCAAGGCTTTCCTCTATCGAAGCCATGACCGCCACCACGGGTTCTTTTGTGCTGTCGTCCCGCCATGCGTTGACGAAGGCCGTCAGGTGCCCCTCGGCGCGCATCTGCGCCGCGAGGCGCTGCATGAAGAAGGATTTTCCGTGGCCCCAACTTGCGTTCAGGTTGACGACATAAGCGCCAGGAATTGAGGCTGCTCTACGCTCGGCGTGACGCCGGACCAGAAACTCATAGAGGAGTTGCCCGTCCGCCTTTCGGCCAAGCAAATCGCCCTTCCAAATCTGAGCCAAATCAACCGTCATATTGCCCCGCCACGTGTCCCACGGTTGCAACGTCCGGTGTCTGCTGATCGTGGTCAAGAGAGGAAGGAGACAATGCCGGCAATCCGCCGCCAGCGAGACGACTTCGCACGCCGAACCCCCTGATCCGTCGCGCGATCCCGCAACCAGCAGCGTCATCTCCCAGCCGCAGGAACGGCCCGTGCGACAATCCCGCCCTGACCTTCGCCCGCGATCTTTGACAATCAAATCCCACCCAAGGCAGGCGCACGATGTGAACGGTGTGAACGGTGTTTTTCCTCACCCCGCTGAGTCCGATGTGTCCGCCTTGTCCCCCGTTTTCCCCGCCGACTCCGGACTCTCCGCCCAAAGAAAAAGGCCCCGGCGTCACCACCGGGGCCTCATCCATTTCAGCGAAGTCGCCGCTTAGCGACGGCTGCGTCCGCGATCACGATCGCCGCCGCCGCCTTCACGCTTCGGACGGCCGCCGGTGTCGTCCGACAGGGCCGGTTCACCGCGTTCAGCGCGCTCGGCGTTGATCTTGTCGGTGATGTCCTCGCCGGTT
>NZ_LMFL01000081.1:421-3360 GCF_001426805.1 Brevundimonas sp. Root1423 | reverse complement strand
CGCCAGATAGTGCTGCAGGGTGATTTCCATCAGAGCAGATCCTCGGACGAGATGCCGGCGCCGGTCTCGACRGATTTGACTTCCATCGCCGTCTTCGCRTCGCGGCCGACCTGGCGGGCGACGTTCTGGCGCTTGATRTTGGGCTTGTGGCGCAGGGTCAGGACGATGGCGCCAATCATGGCGATCAGCAGCACGATCCCCGCCGCCTGGAAGATGTAGACATAGTCCGTGTACAGAACGCGGCCGATGGCCTCGACRTTSGACATCTCSGCCGTCGCCGCCACCGGCCCGATGGCGTCCGACGCCGCSCCRCCGCTGACSACSGTCAGSGAGATGATGATCATCTCGGCCAGCAGKATRCCCGCCACKATCATCGCSAGCGGCAGRTAGCGGGCATAGCCCTCGCGCAGCTTCACGAAGTCGACGTCCAGCATCATGACGACGAACAGGAACAGCACCGCCACCGCGCCGACGTAGACGACGACCAGCAGCATGGCCAGGGCCAGCACCAGACCCAGACGCACACGGCGCTCGGCGATCTTCTGGTACTCTTCCTTGAGCTTNGGCATAGCCCTCGCGCAGCTTCACGAAGTCGACGTCCAGCATCATGACGACGAACAGGAACAGCACCGCCACCGCGCCGACGTAGACGACGACCAGCAGCATGGCCAGGAACTCGGCCCCCAGCAGCACGAACAGGCCCGCCGACGAGAAGAAGGCGAGGATCAGCCACAGCACGCTGTGCACGGGGTTCTTCGCCGTCACGACCATCAGGCCGCCCAGCACGGCCACGGCCGACAGAAGATAGAAGGCCAGGCCTTGCAAGAGCATCGCGCGATCGGCTCCTCACGCTTTGCCGGCGAGCGAGGCGGCGGCCAGCGGATGGTTCAGACAAAAACCCGAAACCCGGCGCGCGAATCTCGCCCGGAAAGCCTCGGAAAGCGCGCGACTTCTAACCGCCGCCGGGGGCTTTGCAAAGACCGAATACGACGACGGCGACCGCATCTTCCCGTCTTGCCGGAGCCGGTCGGCGGGCCCAGTTTGGCGGGAAACCGGGGCGACCGTCATGAGCGAAGAGCGCGACTATCTTCTGGGCACCCACGACGCGGAGGTCGAACGCCTCGGCCTGCAGCACCGCGTGTGGCGGCCGCGCGTGCTGGACGCATGGCGCCGGGCCGGAATCACGGTGGGTTCGAGGGTCATCGACGCGGGCGCGGGACCGGGCTGGGCCAGCCTGGACCTGGCCGAGATCGTCGGTCCGACCGGCCGCGTTCACGCCCTGGAGCGGTCGGCCCGGTTCGTCGACGTGCTGGATGGCGCGGCCGGGGCCCGGGGGCTGCTGAATATCGCCGCCGAGACGGTGGACCTGGTCACCGACCCCCTGCCCGTGGTCGGCGCCGACGCCTTCTGGATCCGCTGGGTGCTGGCCTTCGTCAGCGACCCCGCCGCGGTGCTGAAAAAGCTGCACGCCGCCCTTCGTCCGGGCGGGGTCGCGGTGATCCACGAATATCTCGACTACGGGACCTTCTCGATCCTGCCCGACAGTCCCGCGATCGAGGACTTCAAGCGGCTGGTCGTCGAAGACTGGCGCGCCTCGGGCGGCGAGCCCGACATCGGCCGCGCCCTGCCCGCCATGCTGCCCGCCGCCGGCTTCCGCATCCGGTCGATGCAGCCGATCGTCGAGACCGCGCGAAAGAACGATCTGGTCTGGCAATGGCCGGCCACCTGGGCCCGCAACTACCCTCTGTTCCTGCTCGAGTCCGGCAAGGTCGACCGGGCCTGGTACGACCGCGTGATCGCCGCCGTCGACGCCGCCGAAACCGATCCGGACGCAGTCATGATCACGCCGATGGTGGTGGAGATCATCGCGGAGAAGATTTGATCCTTCTCCCCTCCGGGGGAGAAGGGAATAGTCACCGGTACGGCGCGTCGAGTTCCAGGTTCTTCGCGATCAGCCGTTCCCAGCGGTCGCCGTTGGCGAGCAGCCGGTCCTTGTCGTACAGCAGCTCCTCGCGGGTCTCGGTCGTGAACTCCGAGTTCGGACCCTCGACGATGGCGTCTACCGGGCAAGCTTCCTGACACAGGCCGCAGTAGATGCATTTGACCATGTCGATGTCGTAGCGGGTCGTGCGGCGGCTGCCGTCGGCGCGCGGCTCGGACTCGATGGTGATGGCCTGGGCGGGGCAGATGGCCTCGCACAGCTTGCAGGCGATGCAGCGTTCCTCGCCGTTGGCGTAGCGGCGCAGGGCGTGCTCGCCCCGGAACCGCGGCGACTGCGGATTGCGCTCGAACGGATAGTTCACCGTGGCCTTGGGACGGGCCATGTATTTGAACGACAGGCCGATCGCGCCGATGGCGTCGATCAGAAGCGCGCCCTTCGCGGCCTGGACGAGACGGTTCAACATTACTGTCTGGCTCCGGAGACGCCGCGGCAAAGCTCTTCCTTGCGCGGATCGTCTTCCCTGGTGATGCGGCACAGGCGTTCGCGCTCGGCATGCTGGCGCTGGATGCCCTCCTGCCGGCGCTCCCACTGATAGACCGACACGGGGTCGGCTTCATAGGTCGGGATGGTGCAGGCGCCCGTAGACGCCAGCAGCACGAGGGYSAGGATSCGGMTCATGCGCCCACCGCGAACACGCGCCAKGCGGCGACCACGACGACGCAGACCAGCGAGGTCGGCAGGAAGATYTTCCAGCCCAGACGCATCAGCTGGTCGTAGCGGTARCGGGGCACGAAGGCCTTCACSAGSGCGATCATGAAGAAGGCCRCGACGATCTTGCCCAGGAAGGTGACCAGATAGATSGCCTGCTCCAGCCAGCCCGGCAGGCTGTCCAGCCAGTCCTGCGGCACGCCCGGGTTCCAGCCGCCGAAGAACAGCAGGCTCGGGCGTGGAGGCATCGGACGGGTGCGTTCCAGGGATTCAGCAAGACATACGGCTG
>NZ_LMFL01000081.1:0-377 GCF_001426805.1 Brevundimonas sp. Root1423 | reverse complement strand
CCGAAGGCGAACCAGTTCCAGAACATCCCCTGCTGCTGCTCGACGATCGAGGTCAGGTTCATCGTCCCGGCCAGCAGGATGACGTTGATGATCACCAGACCGATGGAGACCTCATAGGACACCATCTGCGCCGCCGACCGCAGCGACCCCAGGAACGGATACTTCGAGTTCGAAGCCCAGCCGCCCATGATGATGCCGTACACGCCGAGGCTCGAGATGGCGAAGATGTACAGGATGCCGACGTTCAGGTCCGAGATGACCCAGCCCGGCGCGAACGGAATGGCCGCCCAGGCGATGAAGGCCAGGATGAAGGTCAGCAGCGGCGCCAGCAGGAAGACCACCTTGTCGGCGCCCGCCGGCACGATGATTTCCTTGAG
>NZ_LMFL01000080.1:0-3431 GCF_001426805.1 Brevundimonas sp. Root1423 | reverse complement strand
GCCGATGCCATGGATGTACTGCAGCGCGATCTCTACGCGCTTGTTGGTCGGGATGTTGACACCAGCGATACGGGCCACGAAGCTCTCCAGATACGCGTTGACGGACGCAACAAACGCTCCGGTCAACAGACCAGGAGCGCCGACGTCCTTCGCGGAAGCGCGCCTTATACAGGGGATTCCCGTCGCGTCAACGCCTGACGCGGTTTCGGAAGGGCCCGTCAGCGCCCGAACTGGACGAAGACGGTGACGCGCTGGCCCTCGACGGGCCGCCCCGAGGCGCTCATCGGCGGCCGGAAGCGGAAATAGGCCTCCGCCACCGTCACGGCGGCGGCGCCGTAGTTCAGCCCCGGCGGCGTCTCGTTGACCACGCGGCAGTCGTCCAGCCGTTCGTCCAGGCGGATGACGCAATTGACCGACCCCCGCCCCGGGCGGCGGCCGCGGGGTACGACGCTGAAGATTTCGGCCTGGGACGCGCCGCGGACGAACCGGGGGCCGATGCCGCCCGATCCCGATCCTTCGCCGTCCCCGTCGCCGGTTCCCGTGCCATTGCCCGTGCCGCCCTGCCCCATTCCGGGCGTCGGGCTGGCGACCGGGGCCGCGCCGACCACCAGCGTGGGTTCGGGCGCCGGTCGCGGCGGCGCGGGCAGTTCACGCGGCTTGTCTGCCGGCTTGGGCGTGACGTGGACGCGGGACGGCGCGGCCGGCTTGCCGCCGCCCGGATCGGGCGTGGGCTGCAGCGGCGGCGGCGGCGGAGGGGGCGGCGGCGTCGGGCGGAACAGCACCACGTTTATGGGCGGCGCCGGCGGCAGCATCGGAATATCGGCCTGGGTGCGCGCGATCACTGCGAACACCAGCAGGTGCGCCGCCGAAACGCCCACGACGACGCCGGCCGTGCGCAGGCGCTTTTTCGTCAGATATGGAGGTTGGATCCGCACGCTCTCGTCCTATCACTCGGACATGAACGCGTGACGCGACAAAAGGTCAGGCGTTGTTCAGCTAGCGGCGCCGTCCAGCGCCGCGTCGATGGCCCTGGCCACCTCGGCGATCGCGCCCATGCCGTCGATCTCGGTCAGCAGGCCCTTGTCGGCATAGTAGGGCAGCAGCGGCGCGGTGTTGCGGTTGTAGGCGTCCAGCCGGACCTTGAAGCTCTCGGGATTGTCGTCGGGACGCCCCTGATCGGCGAAGCGGACCGCGACCCGCTCCAGCAGGGCCGCGTCGTCGACCTTGAGCCGGACGACCCGGTCGATCTGCTTGCCCAGCTTGGCCAGCATGGCGTCCAGCGCCTGGGCCTGGGCCACGGTGCGGGGGAAGCCGTCGAAGATGGCTCCGCCGGCGTCCTCGGCCTCCTTCAGCCGGGCCTCGATCAGGGCGATGACGATGGCGTCGGACACCAGGTCGCCGCGCGACATGATGGCCTTGCACTCGAGACCCAGCTCGGAGCCCGAGGCGATGGCTTCACGCAGCATGTCGCCGGTCGACAGCTGGACCATGCCGCGGGACTCGACCAGCCGCTTGGCCTGCGTTCCCTTGCCCGCCGCGGGCGGTCCGAACAGGATCAGGTTCATCGCCGCCCCTCCCCCGAAGGTTCTAGCGCCGGGCCGGGGCGGTGACGCCCTTGCCCGCAATCTTGCCGCGTCCGCGCAGCTTGGCCTTCTTGATCAGGCCTTCGTACTGGTGMGCCAGCAGCTGCGACTGGATCTGCGCCACCGTGTCCATGGTCACCGAGACCACGATCAGGATGGAGGTGCCGCCGAAGGCCAGGCCCGAGCCGAAGTTGGCGATGACCATTTCCGGCAGCAGRCAGACSGCGGTGATGTAGGCGGCGCCGATSACGGTCAGGCGGGTCAGGACATAGTCCAGATATTCCGCCGTGCGCTTGCCCGGRCGGATGCCCGGCAGGAAGCCGCCGTATTTGCGCAGGTTCTCGGCCGTGTCCTCGGGRTTGAAGGTGATCGAGGTGTAGAAGAAGCAGAAGAAGACGATCAGCGCGCCGTACAGCAGCATGAAGACCGGCTGGCCGTGCTGCATCTGGGCGGTGACCAGCGGCAGCCAGCCCATCCACGACGGCAGGTTCGCATTGGCGGTCATCTGCGCCACCGTGGTCGGCAGCATCAGCAGCGACGAGGCGAAGATCGGCGGRATGACGCCGGCKGTGTTGACCTTCAGCGGCAGGAACGAGCGCTCGCCCCCGGCCATSCGGTTGCCTTCCTGGCGCTTGGGATACTGGATCAGCAACCGGCGCTGGGCCCGCTCCATGAAGACGATGAAGACCACGACGCCGATCATCATGGCGGCGATGAACAGCAGGGTGAAGGCGGACATCTGGCCCTGCTGGGCCAGGCCGAACAGACGGGCGATCGTGCCCGGCAGAACGGCGACGATGCCGGCGAAGATGATCAGCGAGATGCCGTTGCCGACGCCGCGCGCGGTGACCTGCTCACCCAGCCACATCAGGAACATGGTCCCGCCGGTCAGGGTGGTGATGGTCGAGACGATGAAGAACAGGCCGGGGCTGTCGATCAGGCCGGGCTGGGCGTTCAGGCCGATGGCGATGCCGGTCGACTGGAACAGGGCCAGGACCACGGTCAGATAGCGGGTGTACTGGTTCAGCTGCTTGCGGCCGCTCTCGCCGCCTTCCTTCCGCAGCTTCTCCCACGGCGGATACACAGCGCCCATCAGCTGGACGATGATCGAGGCCGAGATGTAGGGCATGACGTTCAGGGCGAACACGGCCATGCGCTCGACGGCGCCGCCGGAGAACATGTTGAACATGTCCAGGATGCCGCGCTGGCCATCCGGGTTCTGGAAGAACTGCAGGAAGGCTTCGGAGTTGATGCCCGGGATCGGCACATAGGTGCCGATGCGGTAGACCAGCAGGGCCAGGATCGTGAACAGCAGACGCTTGTGAAGCTCGGTCGCTTTCGCGAACGAGCCCATGTTCATGTTTGCTGCGAGTTGTTCGGCGGCCGAAGCCATGTGTCGTCACCCCGACTGATCAGAAGGCGGCGCATCGGACAGGAATCCGGCGCCAGCGTCCAGATAGGCGAAGGGCGCCCTCTTAGCGAGAGCGCCCCTCAAGCTTATTTTGCAGTGCGAGCCGCGGTGCGGGTCGTACGGGCCGAGATCTTGTTGGCGTCGCCGCGCGGCGCCTTGGCGGCCGGAGCCTTGCCCTTGGCGGCGTTGCGCTTCTCGACGCGCGCGGCGGCCTTGGCTTCAGCRGCGATRCGCTCCTGRACGACGGTSCCGCCGGCGGCYTCGATSGCCTTGACGGCGCCGGCCGAGGCCGACCAGACGACCAGGTTCAGCTTGGACTTGATCTCGCCGGTGCCCAGGATKCGGACGCCGTCCTTGACGCGACGGATCACGCCGGCGGCGACCAGGTTCTCCAGGCCTTCGGAGCAAGCCAGCTTCCGTCATCGTCCCAAGCGGTC
>NZ_LMFL01000079.1:991-3441 GCF_001426805.1 Brevundimonas sp. Root1423 | reverse complement strand
AGGAGTGCGGCATGCATTTCCAGGGCTTCCAGGACATCAAGGCCGGCGACTACATCGAGTGCTTCACGGTCGAAGAGATCAAGCGCACGCTGGACTAGGGTTCTCCCTCCCCCGAAGTGGGGAGGGACGGCGCAGCGCAGCGAAGCCCGGGTGGGGAAATGTGAAGCTTCCGCCGTCCGGGCCTGAGGAAGCAATTCCCCACCCGGATCGCTTCGCGATCGTCCCTCCCCATGAAGGGGAGGGAGAGGGCCGCGCCGCCTTTTCGCCTTACCTGTCGGAGATCAAACCGCATGCGCCGTTTCCTGATCGCCGTCCTGACCCTGTCCGCCGTCACCCAGGTCGCCTCGGCCGGCCCCGCCGCGGCGGAGACGCGCTTTCTCGCCTACAACGCCTCGGACCGGGTCACCCAGGCCCTGACGCGGGGCATCACCCTGGAAGCCGAGCGCGGCCTGTTCGGCGCGATCAGCGTGCGGCGGATCATCTCCACCTCGAACCGCGGCCAGGCCGATATCCGGCGCGGCGGCCCCGACGCCGTGCGACGCGCCCTCCCGGCCGGCTCGACCGAGTCGTCTGTCTATTC
The DNA here is from genome assembly GCF_001426805.1 of Brevundimonas sp. Root1423. Classification (NCBI taxonomy): domain Bacteria; kingdom Pseudomonadati; phylum Pseudomonadota; class Alphaproteobacteria; order Caulobacterales; family Caulobacteraceae; genus Brevundimonas; species Brevundimonas sp. Root1423. The sequence goes on along the minus strand of NZ_LMFL01000079.1, from coordinate 2,861 downwards.
GATCACGCCCGAGGGCGGCGGCCGGGCCCTGGGCCGGGCGCTTTGTCCTGGTTCGGACGAAGCCTGGATGGTGCTGGGCCGGGTGCGGCTGGCCCGCCCGCTGGCGGTTCACGCCGTCGGGCGTTGGCCGGATGGAACCTATCGGCACTGCGTCCAGCTGTCCTACGACTGGCGCGGCGAGTGGGCGGTTCCTCCCGCGGGCGGCGCCGCGGACGATGCCAACGCGCCTGTGGCGCGATAGGCGTTCACCTCCGCATTCCGCCTCGCTAAGGTTGCGGCGATGTCCGCCGCCGCCCTCCCCCGACAGACCGGATTGAAACGCCTCGCCGGCGCGCTGGCCTTCCTGTGCCTGGTGCTGTTCCTTCTGGCCATCGAGAACCGCCACGCGATCGAGGCCTGGCGGGCCGTGCGGGACGAGGCTGTCCCCGCGGCCGGCCGGGTGGCCGATTGGGCGGGCCGGCTGCCGTCGGGCGCCGCCGATGGGCTATCGGGTCTCAGGACGGCTGTCGCAACGGACCCCGGGATCGTGGCGGCGGACGCGACGGATGCGATGCTTGCCGGCGAGTACGGCCCGACTGATGAGGCGACCCGCGTCACGGCCGGGGCTGTCGCCTTCGTCGGCGCCGACCTGCGGTTCGACAGGGGCGAAACCTTCCACACCCGACCGCTTCGCATCGCCGCCGGACGGGAAGCCTTCGTCGCGGGCCAGACGTATGCCGGCCGCTGGGGGGCTCCGGCCGACGCGCAGATCGAACTGCGCCGCATCGTTCCCGCGGCGCATGGTCGGACCGTCGCGGCCTCGGCGCTTTGCGGCGGCGCGACGCCCGGCGTGGTCGCCCTGTTGCACCGTCAGAACCAGGTGGACGTGCTGATCTTCCGGGCCCGAACTGTCGTCGGCCCCGATGCCGCACCCTCGGCCCTGTGCGGCGCGTGGAGCTTCCGTCAGAGATGAAACGCCGCCGCCGGGAATCCTGGGGCCTGAAGCGCTTTCTGGCCGTCGCCGTTCTGGCCGCCTTCGCGGCCGTCTGGACGTGGACGGCGCCCGGCGACCCGGCGCTCTGGCCTGCCCGCGCGGATGAGGCCCTGGTCGAGGTCCACCTGCTCGACAATGGCTTCCACACCGACCTGGCGGTTCCCCGCCGGGCGCTCGAGGCGCGGCGCGGGCCGCTGGCGGACGCCGTCCGTGGCCTGGCGCCGGGCGACTGGATCCTGATCGGCTGGGGCGACGCGAAATTCTATGTCGACCAGAGCCCCATGGAGAGCCGCCTGCCCGACGGCCTGCGGGCCTTCTTCAAGCCGGGCAACGCCTCGGTGATCATGCTGGACCCGGCGCAGCGGGATCCGCGCGCGGCCTACGCGCCCGGAACTCGCCGGACCCTTCGCCTCTCCGCAGCAGGCTTCGACGCCATGGCGGACCATATCCAGGGCTCGCTCGACCTGAGCGACGGCCACCCGCGCATCGCGGCGGCCCGCGCGGGCGACGACGCGCGCTTCTTCGCCAGCCGGGAGCATTTCTCGATCGGCCATCTGTGCAACCACTGGAGCGCGGGGATTCTGAACGCGGCGGGCCTGCCCGTGCGCCCGATCCGGTCGATCACCTCGGCCGAGGTCATGGCGACCATCGATCGCGCGGAATTGGACACCAGGGCCGCACGGGACTAGACCCCGCGCTCTTTTATTTTTGCCGCGTTCGAAAGGCTCCGCCTTTCCGACCCGACGCGGCTTCGCTTTTTCAGGCCGGGTCCGATCCCCGACAGGCGACGAGGACAGAGCATGAGCAACCGCAAACCGAAGAAGCCCGCCGCCAAGGCCGGCACCGTCAGCCAGCGCCAGCTGCGCGCCTCCGAAATGATCCGCCACGCCCTGGTCG
>NZ_LMFL01000079.1:0-982 GCF_001426805.1 Brevundimonas sp. Root1423 | reverse complement strand
CTGGGGCGGCATATCGACATGCGCTTCACCCCCGACCTGCGCTTCCGCCACGACGAGAGCTTCGCGGCCGCCGAGCGCCTGAACCGGCTGCTGGACGATCCCCGGGTGCGCGCCGACGTCTATGTGTCGCCGTTCGAGGATGACGACGCGGAAGAGGACGGCCCGGCCTGATGGGTCGCCGGAAACGGGGCGAGATCGTCAACGGCTGGGTCTGCCTCGACAAGCCGTACGGCATGGGATCCACCGACGCCGTGTCGAAGGTCCGCCGCCTGTTCGACGCCCAGAAGGCGGGCCACGCCGGGACGCTGGATCCGCTGGCCAGCGGCATCCTGCCCATCGCCCTGGGCGAGGCCACAAAGACCGTGCCGTTCATGATGGATGCGCAGAAGGTCTATCGTTTCACCGTCAACTGGGGCGTCACCACCGACAGCCTCGACCGCGAGGGCGAGATCACCGCCCGGTCGGACGTGCGGCCGGACGTGGAAGCCGTGCGGGCGGCGCTGCCGGCCTTCGTCGGCGAGATCGATCAGGTGCCGCCGCAGTTCTCGGCCATCAAGGTGGACGGCCAGCGCGCCTATGACCTGGCCCGCGAGGGCGCCGATTTCGAACTGGCCAGTCGCCGTGTGACCATCCATGAGGCGGCGGTCACCGACGCGCCGGACGCCGACCATGTCGAGATCACCATRCGSACGGGCAAGGGCGTCTATGTSCGGTCGCTGGCCCGCGATCTGGCGRTCATGCTGGGCGCCGAGGGGCATGTTTCGGCCCTGCGCCGCGAGCGGGTCGGGCCGTTCTCGACGGAAAACGCCGTMWCRCTGGATTTCCTGACCGATCTGGTGCATAGGGACGCCGCCTCGGAAGGCTTGCTTCCCGTYGCGACCGCCCTGGACGACATCCCGGAGCTGGCCGTGACGGAYCARGACGCCTTCTCGCTTCGTCAGGGACGACCGATCGTTCTGCTCCCCCGACAGGTCGAAACGCT
>NZ_LMFL01000078.1:0-122411 GCF_001426805.1 Brevundimonas sp. Root1423 | reverse complement strand
ACCTTGAGGGCGCGGACATAATAGGCGTCATAGAATCCGGCCGACAGGACATAGGCCCGATGGTCAGGCGGCGCTGGACCTCCTTGCCGAAGCCCTCGGCGCGGCTGGTCTCGTAGAGGTCGGTCAGGGAGGTGGTCCCCTCGGCGCGGTGGCCGAAGCGCATGCCGTCGTAGCGGGCCAGGTTGGACGAGGCTTCAGCCGGGGCGATGATGTAATAGGCCGGCAGGGCGTATTTGGTGTGCGGCAGGCTGATCTCGACGATCTCGGCGCCGCCGGCCTTGAGCCATTCGACGCCCCGGTCCCACAGCTGCTGGATCTCGGCGGGCATGCCGTCGACGACGTATTCCTTCGGCACGCCGATGCGCAGGCCCTTGACGCCCTTGTTCAGGGATTGGGTCCAGTCGGGGGTCTCGACGTCGAGGCTGGTCGAGTCCTTGACGTCGAACGAGCACATGGACCGCAGCAGGATGGCGGCGTCCTCGACCGTCTTCGTGATCGGGCCGGCCTGATCCAGCGAACTGGCGAAGGCGACCATGCCGAAGCGGCTGGCGCGGCCGTAGGTGGGCTTGATGCCCACCGTGCCGGTGAAGGCGGCGGGCTGGCGGATCGAACCGCCGGTGTCCGAGGCGGTGGCGGCGAGGCACAGGTCGCCGGCGACGGCCGAAGCCGAGCCGCCGGAGCTGCCACCGGGAGTCAAGTCTGCGTTGGAAGCCGTTGACTTCCATGGGTTCACGACAGGGCCGAAGGCGCTGGTCTCGTTGGACGAGCCCATGGCGAACTCGTCCATGTTGAGCTTGCCCAGCATGACCGCGCCGTCGCGCCACAGGTTGGCGGTGACGGTCGACTCATAGGGCGGGACGAAGCCGCGCAGCATGTTGGAGCCAGCTGTGGTCTGGACGCCGTCGGTGCAGAACAGGTCCTTGATGCCCAGAGGCGCGCCTTCGAGGGCGCCGCCCTCCCCCTTCGCCAGCCGGGCGTCGCAGGCGCGGGCCATGGCCAGCGCCTTGTCCGTGGTCTGGACGACATAGGCGTTCAGGCGCGGGTTGGCGGCGTCGATGTTGGCGACGAAGGCCTTGGTGATCTCCTCGGACGAGAAGGTTTTCGCCTTCAGGCCGTCGAGGGCGGCCTTGAGGGTCAGTCTGGTCAGGTCGGACATTCTATTCGACCACCTTGGGCACGACGAAGAAGCCGTCGGCGGACCGCGGCGCATTTCCGAGCACGTCGGCGACCTTGCCGCCGTCGGTGACGACGTCGTCGCGCAGGCGCAGGGGCTGGGCCACATTGGAGGTCATGGGCTCGACGCCCGTGACGTCGACCTCGTTGAGCTGTTCGATCCAGGCGAGGATGCCGTTCAGCTCCGCGGCGAGCGGTTCGAGCCGGTCTTCCGGGGTCTTGATGCGGGCGAGGTGCGCCACGCGGCGCACGGTCGCGGCGTCGATGGCCATGCGGCCCTCCAATTGCGAAACCAGAACGGGCGGGATTAGCCGCCCGGCCCCGGTTTCACAAGGATTCTGACGGCGTGGCCGCTATCTCGCCGGCGCGACCGTCACCGTGGGCGGGACCGAACCGTCGGCCGCGACGGCCCAGCCGACGATGACGTGGCGGGTGCGCTCGCCAATCGCACCCGCGGCCTCGTCCATCGTACTTTCCCGGATCTCCAGATCAACCCGTCCCGGCGCTTCCGACAGGACGCGGTAGCCGAGGACGTCGCCGAGACGGAACACGCGCCAGCCCTCCGCCGGATCGTGGAAGAAGGCGAGGTAGGTGTAGAGGCCGTTCATGGCCGGATCGCCGCCGGCCGTGCCGAACAGCTTGGCTGTCAGGGAGCCTTGGTTCTTCAGCGCGTCGAGACTGACCACCGAGGCGGCCGTCTGCACGTCCGGCGCGGCGTCGGGCTGCAGCGTGGCGGCGGGGCCCGAGGCGGTCAGGGGCGCGGCAGCGGGCGCCGTGGCGGCGGCCTGTTCGGCGGGCGGAACCTCGGCCTTGCGGGTCTCGACCTGGGCGTCGCAGGCCGCGAGCCCCAGGACGGCGACAAGGAAGGTGACTGGCTTCATCGGATGTTCCCCCATCAACGACAGCTCCACCTTGCACTTTGACAGGGCGGCTCGCCAGTCCTACCGCCAGACCGTGACCGTTCTATCGCTGAAAGACCTCGCCGCCTCGACTCCGCCCGGCACGCCGTGGCTGGGGCTGGACCTCGGCGAGAAGACCATCGGCGTCGCCGCGTCCGACGTCACCCGCATGATCGCCAGCCCGCTGTCGCTGATCCGAAAGACGAAATTCACCGACGACGCCCATGCGGTGCTGAAGCTGATGGACGGGCGCAAGGCCTCGGCCCTGGTCATCGGCCTGCCGCTGAACATGGACGGCAGCGAGGGGCCAAGGGCGCAGTCGTGCCGGGCCTTCGCCCGCAACCTGCAGCGCATCCGCGCCGTGCCCTGCGCCTTCCAGGACGAGCGGCTGTCGACCAGCGCGGTCGAGCGGTTCCTGATCGGGGAGCTGGACCTGACCCGCAAGCGGCGCGCCGACGTGGTCGACCGCACCGCCGCCGCCTGGATATTGCAGGGCGCGCTGGACCGGTTGAGGGACCAGGCCGGGCGATGAGCGCCTTGCTGACCGGGATCGTTCCCGTCTTCGCCATGATCGCCCTCGGCTGGGGGCTGAAGAAGCGCGACTTCCTGACCGATGACGGCTGGCGGGCGGTCGAGCGGCTGACCTATTTCGTCTTCTATCCGGCCTTCCTGATCCCGGCCGTGTGGCGCGCCGATTTCGCAGGCGGCGCGGCGGGGCCCGTGGCGACGGCCACGGTCGCCGTCGCCCTGACCGTCGCCCTGCTGACGGTTCTGGCCAAGCCGTTGATGCGGATCAGCGACCCGGCCTTCACCAGCGTGTTCCAGGGCGTCATCCGCTGGAACGGCTTCGTCTTCCTGCCGGTGGCGGGCGCGGTGTTCGGAGAACCGGGGCTCGGCGTGGCGGCGGTGGCCTTCGGGGTGCTGGCCCCGGCGCTGAACGTGGTCTGCGTGCTGGTGCTGGCGCGATGGGGCGCGGGTCAGGGCGGCGGCTGGCGGCTGGCGCTGTCGTCGCTGGCAAGAAACCCGATCATCTGGGCCTGCGGAATCGGGGCGGCGCTGAATCTGGCGGGCGTTCCAAAACCCGATCTGCTGATGGCCGGGTTCGACCTGATGGGCCCCGGCGCCATCGCCCTGGGCCTGATGACGGCCGGGGCCGGGCTGAGCTTCCGCTACGCGGCGTCGCGGCCGGTGCTGATGTTGACGGTGACGGCGATCAAGCTGATCGTCCTGCCGCTGGGCATGTACTGGCTGACCGGCGTGCTGGGCGGAGACCGCATGGCGCAGGGACTGGCGCTGCTGGCCGGCGCCTCGCCGGGCGCGGCGGCCTCCTATGTCATGGCGCGGCAGATGGGCGGCGACGCGCCCCTGATGGCGGGGGTCGTGGCCCTGACCACGGTGGTCAGCGCCTTCACCATTCCGATCCTGCTGGCGCTGTTCGGCTATATCTGACCACGGAGCGGCTTCCGTTCCGACGGAGACGGCCCTATAGCCGGGCCTCGATGAGCCAGCCCGCCGCCCTCACCGATCTGATTCTCGAGCGGCTGGCGCCGTTCCCGCGCAGCCATTTCCTGTCGGCCGGCGACCTGAACGCCGCCACCACCCCGCCGCTGCTGGACCTGGCCGACGCCTTCGTCGACTTCAACCGCCAGTCTTCGAAGTCGCTGGACCTGATGCGCGGGCGCACGGTCATGAACCTGTTCTTCGAGAATTCGACCCGCACCAGCGCCTCGTTCGAGATCGCGGCCAAGCGGCTGGGCGCCGATGTGACCGCCCTGAGCCCCCGCACCTCCTCGACCGCCAAGGGCGAGACCCTGATCGATACGGCGGCGACGCTGAACGCGATGAAACCGGACGTGCTGGTGGTGCGCCACGGCGCTTCGGGCGCGGCGGCCCTGCTGTCGCAGAAGGTCGGCTGCGCCGTGGTCAACGCCGGCGACGGGCGGCACGAGCATCCGACCCAGGCCCTGCTGGACCTTTTGAGCCTGCGCCGCGCCTTCGGCGACGTCGGCGGGCTGACCGTCGCCATCTGCGGCGACATCGCCCACAGCCGCGTGGCGCGATCCAATGTCTCGATGCTGTCGATGATGGGCGCGCGGGTGCGGCTGATCGGGCCGCCGACCCTGGTGCCCGGCGACGCCGACCGCTGGGGCTGCGAGGTCTTCCACGACATGCGCGAGGGGCTGAAGGGCTGCGACGTGGTGATGATGCTGCGGCTGCAGCTTGAGCGGATGGAGGGGGCGCTGGTGCCCTCGACGCGCGAATACTTCCGCTTCTGGGGTCTGGACCGCGAGAAACTGTCCTGGGCCAACGCGGGCGCGAAGGTGATGCATCCGGGGCCGATGAACCGCGGCGTGGAGATCGATTCCGACGTGGCCGACGACCTGACGGTGTCGCTGATCCAGGACCAGGTCGAGATGGGCGTCGCGGCGCGCATGGCGGTGCTGGCGGCATTGTCGGCGCGGCTGGATGGAGCGGCGGCATGACGGCTGTCGCCATCCTCAACGCCCGGCTGCTGGACCCGGCGACCGAGTATGACGGTCCCGGCGCGGTGCTGGTCGAGGACGGCCGCATCACGGAGGTGATCCACGGCGCCGGCGCGGTCGCGCCGGATGGCGTGACGGTGCTGGACGCGGGGGGGCTGTGCCTGTCGCCGGGCCTGATCGACATCCGGGTCAAGACCGGCGAGCCGGGGGCGGAGCCCAAGGAGACGCTGAAGTCAGCCAGCCTGTCGGCGGCGGCGGGCGGGGTCACCACCATCGTCATCCAGCCTGACACCGATCCGGCCATCGACGATCCGGCGATGATCGACTTCATCCTGCGGCGCGGGGCGGCCCTGGGGCTGGTCAATGTGCGCGCGGCCGGGGCGGCGACCAAGGGCCGCGACGGCGTTCGCATGGCCGAGATCGGCCTGATGGACGAGGCGGGCGCCCTGTATTTCACCGACGTCGACCGGGTCATCGCCAACACCCGCACCCTGCAGCGGGTGATGAGCTACGCCGCCGCCTTCAACGCCCTGATCTCGTGCCGTCCGGCCGATCCGTGGCTGAGCGAGGGCGCGGTGGCCACCTCGGGCGAACTGGCCACGCGGCTGGGGCTGGCCTCGGCCCCGGCGCTCGCCGAACGCATCCAGCTGGAACGCGACCTGGCGCTGGTCGAACAGACCGGCGCGCGCTTCCTGGTCGACCAGATCTCGACCGCGGACGCGCTGGAGACCCTGGCGCGGGCCCGGGCGAAGGGGCTGGAGGTCGCCGCCTCGGTGTCGATCAACCACCTGTGCTTCAACGAGATCGACATCGGCGACTATCGCACCTTCTACCGGCTGGACCCGCCGCTGCGCCCGGAGGGTGACCGGCAGGCGCTGATCGAGGCGGTGCGCGACGGCCTGATCGACGCCATAACCAGCGCCCACGCCCCAGCCCCCGCCGAGGACAAGCGCCGGCCGTTCGCCGAGGCGACGCCGGGCGCGGTCGGGCTGGAGACGCTGCTGCCGGCGGCCCTGTCGCTGCACCACGCGGACGGGCTGGATCTGCTCGACATCCTGCGGCCGCTGACCCACGGCCCGGCGACCCTGCTGGGGCTGGAGGCCGGGGTGTTGAGGGCCGGAGCCCCCGCCGACCTGATCCTGTTCGACCCCGGCGCGCCGGTCGTCGTCGACGCCGACGCCCTGAAGTCGAAATCGAAGAACTCTCCGTTTGACGGGCGCCGTCTGCAGGGGCGGGTGTTGATTACCGTCGTCGCGGGCCGCATCGTTCACAACGCGCGCTAAGAGGGAGCGAATCACTTGCAGGATCTGGTCGGACCCGCTCTCGGGACGGTCGCCCTCGTGGCGGTCGGCGGCTATCTGCTGGGCTCCATTCCGTTCGGGGTGATCCTGACCCGCCTGGTGACGGGCGAGGACGTGCGCAGCATCGGCTCCGGCAATATCGGCGCGACCAATGTGCTGCGGACCGGACGCAAGGATCTGGCCTTCGCCACCCTGATCCTGGACGCCGGCAAGGGCGCCGCCGCCTATCTGATCGCCCAAGCGTTGTTCCCGGGCGTACCGGCGTTGGCGGCCATCGCCGGCGGCGCGGCCTTCCTTGGCCATCTCTTCCCCGTCTGGCTGGGCTTCAGGGGCGGCAAGGGGGTCGCGACCTTCTTCGGTCTGTTGCTGGCCGCCGCCTGGCCGCTGGGCCTGCTGGCGGGAGCGACGTGGCTGCTGGTCGCGGCGCTGTTCCGGATGTCGTCGCTGGCGGCCCTGCTCGCCGCGGCCGCCGCGCCCGTCTACGCCATACTGCCGCTGGCCACGCTCGGCCGGCCCACCCCGGCGCCGGTCGCAGCGCTGGCGCTGTTCACCGCCCTGCTCATCTGGATCCGGCACCACGAGAACATCGCCCGGCTGCTGAGGGGGACGGAACCCCGCATCGGCGCCAAAAAGGGGTGAACCCCTCGCCGCCCCTGTCGGAGGCGGAGCGATTCGCGCGGCTGAGGCTGGCGCGCACCGACCGGGTCGGGCCCGTCACCTTCCGCCAGCTTCTGGACCGGTACGGCACGGCGGAACGCGCGCTGGACGCCCTGCCCGAACTGGTCCGCCGCGCCGGCGGCCGCGGCGACGGTCCGCCGTCCGTGGAGCAGATCGAGGCGGAATGCGCGGCGGGCGGCCGGATCGGGGCCCGGCTGATCGTGCTGGGGGACGCCGGCTACCCTGAACCCCTGGCGGCCTGCGATCCCCCGCCGCCGGTGCTGTGGACCCTCGGCGAGGCCGATCTGATGTCCCGCCCCTGCATCGCGATCGTCGGCGCGCGCATCGCCTCGGCCGGCGGCCAGCGGATCGCCCGCGGCCTGGCCCAGCAACTCGGCGAGGCCGGCCATGTGGTCGTCTCGGGACTGGCGCGCGGCATCGACGGCGCGGCCCATGCCGGCGCCCTGCCCACGGGCACGGTGGCCGTGCTCGGAGGCGGCGTGGACGACGTCTATCCGCCCGACAACGCCGACCTCTACCGCCAGATCGCCGAACAGGGCTGCATCGTCTCGGAAAGCCCGGTCGGCGCGAAGGCCCAGGCGAAGGACTTTCCGCGCCGCAACCGCATCATCTCCGGCCTGTCGCGCGGGGTGATCGTGGTCGAGGCCGAGCTAAGGTCCGGTTCGCTGATCACCGCCCGGCTGGCGGGGGAGCAGGGCCGCGACGTCTTCGCCGTGCCGGGATCGCCGCTGGACCCCCGGTCGCGCGGCCCCAACGAACTGCTGCGGCAGGGGGCGATCCTGTGCGAGGGACTGGAAGACGTGGAGCGCGCCTTCTCGACCCTGCGCACCCTGCGTGAACCTGAGGCCGGTAATCCCTTCAGCGGGGCCGCCGACGAGGCGGACGCGGCGCTGATCGAGCGGGTCGCCGCCCTGCTGTCGCCCACGCCGACGCCGCGGGACGAACTGGCCCGGGCGGCCGCCGCCCCGATCGGCGCCGTGGCGGCGGCCCTGCTGGAACTCAGCCTGGCGGGACGCGCGACCTTGCTTCCGGGCGGCCTGGCGTCCAGCTAGGGACGGCGCCGGGCCAGGGCGATTGATCGGGACATCGGCCGCACGGCCAGGTTCGCCGCCGCCTCCAGCGCCGTGGCGAGGGCATCGTCGCCGACGCCGCGAGCCATCTGCGCGAGTTCGGCGGCGAGATCGCCGACATACTCCCTCACCGGCCCGGCGCAGGCTACGACCCCCTGCGGCTCGATGGCGCGCGGCGGCGTGGCGGCGGCGGCTGGAGATAAACTCTGGTCGGACATTTCTGACTCCTGCTCCGGGTCCGGAATAGACACAACCACACCGTGTTATGCAAGATATCATATCCTATTTAAGGTTGTGCCTTGCCAGCGCCGATTGACAGCGGGCCTCGCGCCAACCACGTTCCGCCCCCTTTCCGCGCCCTTCCAAGGCCCCCTCCCCGCATGAACCTCGTCGTCGTCGAGAGCCCCGCAAAGGCCAAGACCATCAACAAATATCTGGGCCCGGACTTCACCGTCCTGGCGTCCTACGGGCACGTCCGCGACCTGCCGTCCAAGGACGGGTCGGTGCTGCCTGACGACGATTTCGCCATNCGTTTCAAGGCCCCCTCCCCGCATGAACCTCGTCGTCGTCGAGAGCCCCGCAAAGGCCAAGACCATCAACAAATATCTGGGCCCGGACTTCACCGTCCTGGCGTCCTACGGGCACGTCCGCGACCTGCCGTCCAAGGACGGGTCGGTGCTGCCTGACGACGATTTCGCCATGTCGTGGGAGGTCGACGCCAAGGCTTCCAAGCGGCTGAGCGAGATCGCCGAGGTCGCCAAACGCTCCGACCGCGTCATCCTGGCGACCGACCCCGACCGCGAGGGCGAGGCCATCAGCTGGCACGTGCTGGAGATCCTGACCAAGAAGAAGGTGCTGAAGGACACGCACGTCGAGCGGGTCACCTTCAACGCCATCACCAAGAGCGCCGTGCTCGAGGCGATGGCCAATCCGCGCCAGATCGACATGGAGCTGGTCGAGGCCTACCTGGCCCGCCGGGCGCTGGACTATCTGGTGGGTTTCACCCTGTCGCCGGTGCTGTGGCGCAAGCTGCCGGGCGCGCGCTCGGCCGGGCGGGTGCAGTCGGTCGCCCTGCGCATCGTCGTCGATCGCGAGCTCGAGATCGAGGCGTTCAAGGCGCAGGAATACTGGTCCGTCGAGGCCGACCTGGCCGCCGACAGCCCGCCCTTCACCACGCGTCTGGTCAAGCATGCCGGCAAGCGGGTGCAGCGGCTGGACATCACCTCGGAAGCCATGGCGGCCGCGGCGCGCGACGCCATCAAGGCCGGGACCTTCACCATCAGCTCGGTGGAGAAGAAGCCGGTCAAGCGTGCGCCGGCCCCGCCCTTCATGACCTCGACCCTGCAGCAGGAGGCCTCGCGCAAGCTGGGCTTCACGGCGCAACGCACCATGCAGGCGGCGCAGAAACTGTATGAGGGCGTCGACGACCAGGGCGGTCTGATCACCTATATGCGGACCGACGGTCTGTCGGTCAGCCCGGAGGGGATCGCCCAGGCGCGCGAGGTCATCGGCGACCGCTTTGGTCCGGCCTACGTCCCGGAACAGCCCCGCTATTACAAGACGAAAGCCAAGAACGCCCAGGAAGCGCACGAAGCCATTCGTCCGACCAACATGACCCGGGCGCCGGAGACCCTGCGTCTCGATGGCGACCTGCAGAAGCTGTACGAGCTGATCTGGAAGCGGACCATCGCCAGCCAGATGGAGTCGGCGCGTCTGGACCGGACGACGGTCGAGATCGAGGAGCCGACCGGCCAGACCGGGTTGCGCGCCACGGGTCAGGTCGTGGCCTTCGACGGCTTCATGGCCGTTTACGAGGAAGGCCGCGACGATAAGCCCAAGGACGGCGGCGACGACGAGGACGACACGACCCGCCTGCCCGCGCTGAAGGAAGGCGCGATCGCCAGGGTCGAGGCGGTGCGCACCGACCAGCATTTCACCGAGCCGCCCCCGCGCTTCTCGGAAGCGACCCTGGTCAAGAAGCTGGAAGAGCTGGGCATCGGCCGGCCGTCGACCTACGCCTCGATCCTGACGACCCTGCGCGACCGCGAATACGTCCGCATGGACAAGAACCGGTTCATCCCGGAGGACAACGGACGGCTGGTCACGGCCTTCCTCGAACAGTTCTTCACCCGGTGGGTCGAATACGATTTCACCGCCGCGCTCGAGACCCGGCTGGACGAGGTCTCGGCCGGCGAGCTGGACTGGAAGGTGGTGCTGCGCGAGTTCTGGCAGCAGCTGAAGCCCGCGACCGAGGCCGTCACCGCCCGTCAGGGCGTGATCGACGAGCTGGACACGGCGATCGGCCCCTTCCTGTTCCCGGACAAGGGCGACGGAACCGACCCGCGGCTATGCCCCCTGTGCAAGAGCGGCCGGCTGCATCTGAAGGCCAGCTTCAAGATGCGGTCGTCCTTCATCGGCTGCTCCAACTATCCGGAATGCCGCTACACGCGCGGGTTCGGCGCGGCCAGCGAGGTCGAGGACGGCGGCGACCGGGATCTGGGCGTCGATCCGGCCACGGGCCAGCCCGTAGCGCTGAAGATCGGCCGCTTCGGGCCGTATGTGGAAACGACGCCGCCGGGCGAGGAGAAGCCGAAACGCTCGTCCCTGCCCAAGGGCTGGTCGCCCGCGTCGCTGACGCTGGATCAGGCGCTGCGCCTGCTGGCCCTGCCGCGCGAGGTCGGGATGCATCCGGAGGACGGCAAGCCGATCACGGCCGGCCTCGGCCGCTATGGCCCGTTCGTGCTGCACGCCGGGACCTACGCCAATGTCGCCGACATCGACGAGGTGTTCGAGGTCGGGCTGAACCGCGCGGTCGTGCTGCTGGCCGAGAANCCCCGAGGACGGCAAGCCGATCACGGCGGGTCTGGGACGCTACGGTCCGTTCGTGCTGCACGCCGGGACCTACGCCAATGTCGCCGACATCGACGAGGTGTTCGAGGTCGGGCTGAACCGCGCGGTCGTGCTGCTGGCCGAGAAGCGGGCCGGCAAGTTCGCGGGGCGCGGCGGGGCCGCGGCGCCGCTGAAGGACCTGGGGGCGCACCCGGAGACGGGCGAGCCGATCCACGTCATGGCCGGGCGGTTCGGCCCCTATGTGAAGTCGGGCAAGATCAACGCCACCCTGCCCAAGGGCACGGCGCCGGAGGATCTGACGCTGGAACAGGCCCTGCCGCTGCTGGCGGCGCGGGCGCTGGCGGCCCCGGCGAAGGGGAAGAAGGCGCCGGCGGCCAAGAAGGCGGCGGTGAAGAAGCCGGCGGCCGCGGCCAAGAAACCGGCCGCCAAGAAGGCTGCGGCGAAAAAGCCTGCGGCCAGGAAGACCGCCAAGCCGGCGGCCTGACCACACTTTCTCCCTCCCCACTTCGGGGGAGGGAGAATGCCGTCACCGTTTCAGCAACCTGTCCCTCGCCGCGTTCAGGCGGGCGGCGAGGCCTTCGGTGCCACCCTGGTCCGGGTGGGCGCGGCCCATCAGGCGGCGCCAGGCCGCGTTGACGGCTTCGGGCGAGGCGTCAACGGCTACGCCGAGGATCGACCGGGCTTCGGAATCGGACAGGGTCTCGGTCCGACGCGCCCCGACGACCCGCTGACGCGACGCCACCGTCAGCCACAGGCCCGCGCCGATCAGGCCCACGGCGGGCAGCCAGGCTCCGCGGAAGGCCAGCAACACCCCGCCCCCCAGCATGACCGCGCTGAACAGGGTGGCGGCGACGCGCCACTGACCCCGGCGGGGGCCCTCGCTCTGGCGTCCCAGCCGGACCAGGGCCCAGACGGCGATGGCGGCCAGGACCAGCCAGATGAGGCTCAAGACGTCATGCCGCCGCGTCGAGCGGGGCGTCCAGGGCGCCGCTGTCCAGACCCAAGGCCTGCATCAGATTGCGCATCTCCTGGCGGGCGGCGACGTGGGCCAGGGACACCGCCACGGGCCGGACGTCGTTGGACAGGTCGGCCACGGTCAGGCCGAACGGGAACAGTTCGCGATAGATGACGCGGTCGCGCAGGCCCGGCCCCATGCGGAAGCCGACGCGGCGGGCCAGCTTCTCCATCCGCTCTTCCAGCCGCTGGCGGTTGCGGGCGGCGGCGACGGCGAGGCGGTTGGTGACCACGATCCAGTCGATCTGGGCATGACGGCCCTGGGTGATGGCGCGCTGTTTGCGGGCCTCCCAGACGCTTTCGGAATAGATCGAGGGCTTGAGCAGGTCGAGGGTGACGGGATCCACCGAACCCAGCAGGTCGAAGTCGACGAAACTGTCGTTCATCGGGGTGACGATCTGGTCGGCGAGGCCGTGGGCCGTGCGCGACAGCAGGGTGTCCCCGCCCGGGGTGTCGATCAGGATGACCTCGGCCGAGGCGCGCGCCTCGGCGAAGGCCGCCTCGAACCGGGCCAGTTGCTCACCCTCGCCAGCCCGGGCCAGGGCCTTGCCGTCGCCCATGTCGGGCTCGATCGGCATCGGGAGGGTCTGGCTGTTGCCCGCCATCCAGGCGGCGCGATTGGCGAAGAATTTGGCCATCGACCGCTGGCGCAGGTCGAGATCGATGATGGCCACGCGCTTGCCCGCGTGCAGCAGGGCGGTGACGATGTGGATGGCGAGCGTGGACTTGCCCGCCCCGCCCTTCTCGTTGCCGACGACGATGACCGTGGGGTCAGCCATGGGGACTCATACCTGTGTGGGGCCGCCGACTCAGACGCGCGGCCAGGACAGGCAGAATCGCGGCCGCGGGGCCCGGCGTCAACGCAGCGGAACGGCAGGGCTGTGGATGCGCGGCTCAGGCCGTGCGGCGGCACCAGGGATCATCGACTCCCGCCGCGGCGCAGACGGCGGCGGCGCCCGCGGCCGGAGCGCGGACCTTGAGCCGGGTCAGGCGGCGACCGCCGACGTCGACGGCTTCATAGACCGGCGACAGGCCATCGAGGGCCCAGGCGGCCCCGCCGCTCTTGAGGCGGGCCCAGGCGGCGCGGGCCGAGGCTTCGCTGGAATAGGCGCCCAGCTGCACCAGGCCACGGCCGGCGGCGGGCGCGGCTGTCGTCGCTGCCGGCCGGTCCTTGATGGCGGGCCGAAGCCCGGCGCTGACGGCGGCGGCGTCGATCCGGGTCGACACCTGTTGCGCCACGGCGTCGGCCATCGCCGGCGCGGCGGCCGCCACAAGGCGCGGGGCGGCGCGTTCGACCATGCCGTTCATGTCGGCGTCGCGAGCGTCCCAGAGGGCATGGGGATCCAGCACCTCGACCCGGATCGCGGGACGCAGGGCGGGTTCGGCGGAGGCGCGGTGAATTGCGGGCGCGGGCCCAGGCTGGCGCTGACCATCCAGCGGGATCGCCGCCACGGATTCCGCAAGGGTCTCGAAACGATTCGGATCACTCTCGACCATGCCGCAGGCGCTCAGGCCCATGGTGGCGAGAAGGACAAGCACTGGACGGATCAGGAGGCTCGGCGTCATAAGCCAACCCTCGCACGGCGGCCTTTGCCGCACGGTTCACAAGCACGCTTAAGGCGAAGGGTTAATCCGTTCATCATGACCGAGCCCGATTCCCTTCCCGTCGTCCGCACGGTCGCCGCGCTGCGTGAACAGGTCAGCGCGTGGAAACGCCATGGGTTCACCGTCGGCTTCGTTCCGACCATGGGCGCGTTGCACGAAGGTCACTTGACCCTGGTCCGAGAGGCCGGCCGTCGGACGGACCGCGTGGTCGCCAGCGTCTTCGTCAATCCCACCCAGTTCGCCGCGCACGAGGACCTGGGGTCATACCCCCGGCGGGAGGCGCAGGATGCGGAGATGCTGGCCGGCGCGGGTTGTCATCTGTTGTTCGCGCCCACGGTCGAGGAAATGTACCCCGAGGGGTTCGTCACCGCCGTCAGCGTCGGCGGGCCGTCGGCGGGGCTTGAGACCGACTTCCGTCCGCACTTCTTCGGCGGCGTGGCCGTGGTGGTGGCCAAGCTTCTGAACCAGGTCCAGGCGAACGTCGCCGTGTTCGGCGAGAAGGACTATCAACAGTTGATGGTGGTTCGCCGGATGGCCCGCGACCTCGACATCCCGACCGAGATCGTCGGTTCTCCCACCGAGCGCGACGGCTACGGCCTGGCCCTGTCGTCGCGCAACGCCTACCTCGGCGAAGCCGAACTGGAGACCGCGCGGCGGCTGAACGGCGTGCTGGCCGAGGCCGGGGCGCAGGCGACGGCGCGACGTCCGCTGGCGGCGATCGAACGCGACGCCCACGCGGCCCTGCTGAAGGCGGGGTTCGAGCGGATCGACTACGTCGCCGTCCGGCGCGCCGACGATCTGGCGCCCTTCCGCGACGGCGTGGTGGATGCGCCGGCCCGCATTCTGGCGGCCGCCTGGCTGGGCCGGACGCGGCTGATCGACAACATGGCGGTTTCGCCGCCGACCTGACGCCCGGTCGGGCCGGATCAGCCGCAGTCGACGCGTTCGATGATCCCCGTCGCCTGATTGAAGCGGATATTGAGCCGATCGGGACGCAGGTCCTTCGTCGTCGGGCAGGTCGTGCAGACGATGCGGACGTTGGCCCCGGCCGGGAAATCCACCGCTCCGACATGGGAGCCAACCAGCGACCGCGACGCCACGGCGTCGCATCGTTCAGGACCAGGCGTCGCGCCCGGCGTTTCGACCGGGGCGCATGAGGCCAGCGTCATGGCGGCGGCGACAATCGCGCCCCTCATCCGCATTTGACCTCGCGGATGATCCCGGTCCGCTCTTCATAGAGGATGTTCAGTCGGCCCGGGTTGTAGTCCATCGTCACCGGACAGGTGGTGCAGGTGACGCGCCAGGTCTCGTTGGCCGGTCTGGGCGGCAGTTCGGTGCGGCTGCGGCCGAGGTAGCGCTGGTACTGGTCGGCCCGGCACGTGCTCGGGCCGTCGGAGGGCGCGGTCGCGCCGCCCTCTTCCATCGGCGCACAGGCGGCGGCCAGCAGGCCGGCGGCGAGGCTGATAAACAGGGTCTTCATCGGCGTCGTCTCCCTTGATGGCCTCAGCCGCAACGAACCTGTTCGACGATCTGCGTCTGCTCGTTGAAGAAGATGTTCAGGCGTTGAGGCGAATAGTCCTCGGTCACCGGGCAGGTCGTGCAGGCGACCCGGCGGTTCACGACGTCGACGGGAACGGGGATTTCGGTCTTCCGTTTCCCGACCAGCCATTGCAGCTCGCCGGCGCGGCACATGTCGACGGTCGGATAGGTGGGCCGGGAACCGACAGGCTGGCTCAGCTGCGCCTCTTCGACGGTGCGCGGCGCCGCGGCGTCAGAGGCGGGCGTCGAACAGGCGGCCAGGGCCGCGAGGGCGATCAGGCCGCCTTTTCCCAGCGGCCTTCGGGCGACTGTTTCCAGTAGGCCAGGTTGCCCCCCTGATCCTTCAGCGCCTTCCAGCGGACCCGTGCGCCGGTCAGCGCCGCCTCGTCCCGTCCGTCGAAGATGATGAAGCATCGGTCGAAGCCTTTCGTGTCGCCCAATTCAGAGCCGTCCACAATGAACAGCGCCTGAGCGGCGTTCGGGTTCTCGGTCGTTTCGGTCAGCAGGATGGGCTGGCGCGGCGCCTCCGCCTCCGTGGCCCGGCCGTGGGCCAGGAAGCTCTCGTCGCGATACGTCCACAGCCGCTCGTCGATATCGTCGAGCAGGCGCGGGTCAGACGCGCGGACCAGAGCCTTCCAGCCCCGTTCGCGCGTCTTCTCCAGCAGGCCGGGCAGGACCTGGTCCAGCGTCGAGCGCTCGAGATGGTAGAACCAGATTTCCGGTGCTGCCTCAGACATCCGGCTCTACCTCCCGCCCCCGCTCAGGACTCGTAGGCGTCGGCCACCATGCGGTCGAGCGTGCGGACGCCCCAGCCGACGGCGCCGTCGGGCACGGTCGGGTTCTTCGAGTCCTTGATCCAGGCGGTCGGGGCGATGTCGATATGCGCCCAGGGCGTGCCGTTGGTGAAGCGCTGCAGGAACAGGGCGGCGGTGATCGAACCGCCCGCGCGGCCGTTTCCGGTGTTCTTCACATCGGCGATCGGGGTGTCGATGTGGCGCTCGTAGGCGGCCGGGATCGGCATCCGCCAGGCGTTCTCGCCGACCTTGGGACCGGCGGCGAGGAAGTTGTTCGCCAGTTCGTCCGAGTTGGAGAAGACGCCGGCGTATTCCAGCCCCAGGGCCACGATCATGGCGCCCGTGAGGGTGGCCAGGTCGAGCATGAATTTCGGCTTGAAACGTTCCTGGGTGTACCAGAGGCAGTCGGCCAGGACGAGGCGGCCCTCGGCGTCGGTGTTCAGGACCTCGACCGACTGGCCCGACAGCGACATGACCACGTCGCCCGGCCGCTGCGCCGCGCCGTCGGGCATGTTTTCGACCAGCCCGAGAACGCCGACGACGTTGACCTTCGCCTTGCGGCCGGCCAGCGCGTGCATCAGGCCGGCCACCGCGGCCGCGCCGCCCATGTCCCACTTCATCTCTTCCATGCCGTCGGCCGGCTTGATCGAAATGCCGCCGGTGTCGAAGCAGACGCCCTTGCCGACGAAGGCGATGGGCTGGTCGCCCTTCGCGCCGCCGTTCCATTTCATGATGGCGACCTTGCTTTCGCGCACGCTGCCCTGGCCGACGGCCAGCAGGGTGCGGAAGCCGAGCTTCTCAAGCTCCTTCTCGCCCAGGATCTCGACTTCGAGGCCCAGTTTTTCGAGGCCCTTCACCCGCTTGGCGAACTCTTCCGGGTACAGGACATTGGCCGGCTCGCTGACCAGGTCGCGCGAGAATTCCACGGCCTCGGCCACGGCGGCGAAATCCGCCCAGGCGGCCTGGGCGGCCTTGGGGTCGGCGGCCACGATGCGGATGGTCTCGATCGACGGCGTCTTTTCGGGCTTCAGCGTCGTGCGGTATTTGAGGAAGCGATAGGCGGCCAGACGGGCTGCGAAGGCGGCGCGCGCGGCCTGGGCCGCCGACAGGTGTGACACATCGATGGTCAGCGCCGTCGCGCCCGACAGCTTGACCGCGTGATAGGCGGCGCCGGCGGCGGCCTCCAGGGCGAGGTCGTCGAATTTGGTCGGATCGCCCGCCCCCGTCAGGACGATGGCGCCCGCATCCACGCCCGCGGGAGCGGCCACGATCAGGGTGCTGTTGGACCCGCCGGTGAAGCGGCTGGCGGTCATGGCGCGGTTCAGGGCGCCCGATGTCGCGACGTCGAGGCGGCTGCCCGTCCCGACAAAGGTGCGTCCTTCATTGACGAGGACGGCGAGAACCTCGGGGGCGCTCGCGGACGCGACGAATTCGATCTTCATTTACTACTCCCGCCGGGCGGTACGCCCCGGTCTGGTGTCGATTGGGATGAGCGCGCGCGGTTTCACGGGCGCGGTCGGGTGTGTATTAGATGCTCTCCCTCGCCGCCGCCTGCAACGGGCGATTTCTCCTGAACATGACCCTGATCCAAGGCTATCTTTTCCGGCAGATCGCCCGTCCCGTCGTCGGCGCGTGCGCCGCCCTGACCGGAATCGGCATTCTCAGCCAAAGCCTGGATCAGCTCGAGGTCATCGTCGAACGGGGCCAGAGCGTCTGGGTCATGATGAAGCTGACCCTGCTGGCCGTGCCGCAGTTGCTCGCGGTGATCGTGCCCATCGGCCTGTTCGTCGGCGCCTTGATCGCCCTGACCCGGCTGCAGCGCGAGCAGGAGCTGACGGCCGTCTTCGCCTCGGGCGTGACCCGCTGGCAAGCGATCCGGCCGGCGATCCGGCTGGCGACCATCGCGGCCTTGGCGACCCTGCTGATCACCACGGTCCTCATGCCCTGGGGCCAGCGTCAGGCCCGCGCCGAGGCCTTCGCCATCCGCACCGACCTGGCCGCCGTGCTGATCGAGGAGGGGCGCTTCGTCCAAGGGCCCAACGGCCTGACCGTGTATGTCCAGCAGATCGAGCAGAACGGCCTGCTCAAGAACCTGTTCGTCTATGTCGACGAAGGCGACAAGGTCACCACCTGGGATGCGGCCGAGGCGCGGTTCGGCCGGATCGACGGAACCCCTTTCCTGACCCTGGTGAACGGATCGCGCCAGAGTTATTCGTCCCGCGGAGTCCTTGAATACATCTCGTTCGGCCGCACCGTGGTGGACCTTTCACCCTATGCCGACGTCACGGACCGAATTCGCTACAAGCCGTCGGACCTGTACCTGCCGCAGCTGTTCAACCCGTCGCCGCAGGACCTCGAGAGCGTGGGGTCGGCCGGCGAACTGAACGCGGAGGGCCATTCGCGGCTTTCGGCCCCGCTCTACGCACTCATGGCCATGGCGATGGCCCTGACCGCGATCATGGGCGGCCAGTTCAGCCGGACCGGCTACAGCCTGAGAATCGCCAAGGCCGCCGCGGCGTTCCTGATCGTCCGCGTCGCCGGCTACGGCATCGTTTCGGCCAGCGCCTGGAACGGCTGGCTGAACGTGTTCCAGTATGTGCTGCCGATCGTGGCCACGGCCATCTCGCTGAGACTTCTGTTCCGGGCGCTGAAGCCGCGACGCAGCCGGGCCTGGCCCGCCCTGGACCGGCTGAAGGCGAGGTTCGCATGAGCCGGATCGCCCTGCCCGTCCCGCGGCTGCGTCTG
Source organism: Brevundimonas sp. Root1423 (assembly GCF_001426805.1). Lineage (NCBI taxonomy): Bacteria > Pseudomonadati > Pseudomonadota > Alphaproteobacteria > Caulobacterales > Caulobacteraceae > Brevundimonas > Brevundimonas sp. Root1423. The sequence goes on along the minus strand of NZ_LMFL01000078.1, from coordinate 104,260 downwards.
GGCCGCATTGAACGCTACGTCCTGGTCCAGCAGGCGCGATCGCTGGCCATCGCGCTGGGCGTGATCGGCGCCCTGATCATGCTGATCGATTTCGTGGAGATTTCCCGCGGCGTGGGATCCGACGTCGATCTGTCGGGCGTCCGCATTCTCGGGCTGATGCTGCTGAAGTCCCCGCAGGTGATCCTGCAGTTGCTGCCCTTCGTCTTCCTGTTCGGGACGCTGGCGGCCTTCGTCGGCCTGAACCGGCGCAGCGAACTGATCGCGATGCGGGCGGCCGGCGTGTCCGCCTGGCGATTCGTGCTGCCGGCGGCGGGCGCGGCCTTCATGTTCGGCGTGGCAACCGTCGCCGCCCTGGGACCGCTGGCGGCGTCCGCCGACGGCCTGTTCCAGCGCGAGCGGTCCCGGCTGTCGGGTTCGGCGGCGGCGGGCGCGACCGAACAGGCCGTGTGGATTCGCGAGGGGGACGATACGCGGCAGATGGTCATCCGCGCGGCCCGGCAGGATCGCGCCAACGCCCGCCTGCTTGGCGTCAGCTTCTTCATCTACACCAACGACGGCGCGGGCATGCGCACCTTCTCGGAACGGATCGACGCCGCCTCGGCGACGTTGGCGGCCGGACGGTGGCGCCTGGTCGACGCGGTCGGGGCCCAGATCGGCCAGCGGGCGGTGCAGTACGCCACCCTGGACCTGCCTTCCAGCCTCGCGGACGACGAGGCGTTCGAGCGATTCGCCCGACCCCAGTCCACCTCCTTCTGGTCCCTGCCGGCCCAGATCGCGCGCGTCGAGGACGCGGGCTTCTCGTCCACCGCCTACCGGCTGCGCCTGCAGCAACTGCTGGCCACGCCCCTGATGTTCGCCGCCATGTCGATCCTCGCCGCGGCGTTCTCGCTGAGGCTGATGCGGCTGGGCGATCTGGCGAAGATGAGCGTCGCCGCCGTGGTGCTGGGGTTCGGCTTCTTCTTCGTCAACCAGGCCGCGTCGGCCTTCGGCTCGGCCGAGGTCATCCCGCCGTGGCTGGCGGCCTGGCTGCCGCCGTTGCTGACGGCGCTCGCCGCCTTCACCTTGCTGTTCTATACCGAAGACGGCTAAGCGAACCCCCGCCCCGTCCGCCATCCAGAGTGAATTTGCATGCAGCGTGACCGCCGCGCGCCCGACACGGCAGCCCTGCGCCGCCGGCTCCTGGCCGGGGCGGCCGCCGTCGCCCTCGCCGCGTCAGGCTCTGCCGCCTTCGCGCAGACAACGGCCGCCCCCGCCCCGCCCCCCTCGCCCGTTCCGGCGCCGACGGGCCCGGACGGGCTGACGCCCGACGCCGTCTACATCGAGGCCGACGTCGCGGCCCGGGCCGGCGACGTGATCTCCGCCAGCGGCGCGGGCGAAAGCCGGGTGCTGGCGCGCTTCCGGGGCGCGACCCTGAGGGCCGGCGACGTCAGCTATGATCTCTCGTCCGGCGTCGCGACGGCCAATCGGCGGGTGGAGTTCACCGATCCGGGCGGGACGGTGATCTTCGCCAGCCGCCTCGAGCTCGATTCAGACCTCAAGGCCGGGGTCGCCGTCGATTTCGCCACCCGCTTCACCAACGGCGCCAGCCTGATGGCGGCCACGGCCGTGCGCCGCAGCGAGAACGTCAACGAGCTGAACTACGCCATCTTCACGCCGTGCCCGATCTGCGACGCCGAAGGCAATCCGAAGGAACCCAGCATCTCCATCCAGGCGGAGAAGGTGGTTCAGAACGAGGACCTGCGAGCGATCCTGTACCGCAACGCCCTGTTCCGCGTCGGCGGCGTGCCGGTCTTCTACCTGCCGTTCTTCGCCCATCCGGATCCGACGGTTGAGCGCGCGTCGGGCTTCCTGGTCCCGATACCCAGCTACGACGAGGGCCGGGGTCTTAGCCTGGAGGTTCCCTACCTGCACGTCGTCTCGCCTTCGGAAGACTGGCTGATCAGTCCCCAGTTCAACACCGATGTGGCTCCCCTGCTGAACCTGCAGTGGCGGCGCCGGTTCGCGAACGGGACGGTCGTGGCCCGCGCCGGCTATACCTATGAGGAGAATTTCGGGGATTTCGACGGTCCCGACCCGGACAACCTGCCCGACATTCCCATCGCAGCCGAGCACCGCAGCTATCTGCTGGCTCACGGCCGGTTCGACCCGGACGGCCCCTGGCGCGGCGGGTTCACCGCTGAACGCACCTCGGACAAGACCCTGTTCGACCGGTACGACATCCGCGATCCCTATCAGGACAACGGCCTCTACTATGGCGATCGCCGCCGTCTGATCAGCCAGGTCTACCTCGAGCGCCAGACCCTCCGGTCCTACCTTTCCATCGCCGCCTTCGACATGCAGAGCCTTCGCGTCGCGGTCCCGAACGTCGACGCGCCGGGCCTGAACATATTCGAGAGCGACGACAGCCTGCCGTTCGTCGCCCCGTTGATCGAGGCCCGGTGGGAACCCGACGGGCCGGTGCTGGGCGGGCGCCTGAGGCTGCGCGGCGCCGCCGTTTCGCTGTACCGCGACGCCTATGTCGGCAGTCCGGTTCTCCGGCCCGAGATCGTCCCGACCGGCTCAATCGTGGGCCTGCCGGGTGTGGACAGCCGCCGCGTCTCCGGCCAGGCCGAATGGCGTCGGGCCCTCACTTCGCGGGCGGGCGTGCGGTGGGAGCCGTTCGTCGACGTGCGCGCCGACGCCTATTCCGTCGGCGACCTGCCGCCGATCCTGGGCCTTGACGACGAAACCATCACCCGCACCCGCGCCACCGCCGGCCTGGACGTCAGCTATCCCCTGATCCGGCGCATGGGCGACAGCGCCGACCTGATCCTCGAGCCGATGGCGCAGATATCCGTATCGACCGATCCGGACCTCGACGCGCGAATTCCCAATGAGGACAGCCAGACGCTGGAACTGGACGAGAGCTCGCTGTTCCGGATCGACCGTTTCCCCGGCTACGATCTGCTGGAGGGCGGACTGCGCTTCACGGCGGGTATGCGCGCCACGCTGCGCTGGGACCAGGGCCGGCAGGCGAGCCTGTTCATCGGCCGCAGCCTGCGAGACGCTGAACAGCCGGCCTTCCGGGTTCCCGTTCCGGATGCGCCGACGCAGGTCTACGACCCCTCCGGACTGGCGTCGGACACCTCGGACTGGGTCGTCCAGGGCAGTTTCTCCCCCTCCGACCGGATTCGCGGCTGGGGCCACGCGACGATCGATTCCTCGGGCGAGATCCGCCGGGCCGAGACGGCCGTGGACGGCCGCTGGGGCCGCCGTAACCTGGCCACGGTCAGCTACATCATCGACCGGTCCAACCCGGTCGCCGGACCGCTGAATCGCAACTATGAATTCGTCCAGCTTTCGGGCCAGCAATTCCTCTACGGCAACTGGGGCGTGGCCGCCGCCGGCATCGCCGACCTCGAGCGCGACGTGATAACCCGCTCGGAAATCGGACTGCTGTTCGACGACGATTGTTTCCGGTTCGAGCTGGGTTGGCGGCGCGACAATACCCGCGTCCGCCCGACGGGGCCTTCGGAGGGCGTCTATGTGCGCCTAAACCTCGCCACTTTCGGCGGTACAGGGTATTGACGCAGCGACAGGCGCTGGACGCCGCGCGGCCCGGGGGCGCGCGGGAAGATTATCCGGATCAAATCCGGCCAACGCCGCTTGAGGAATACGGACTGACATGGGTTTGACGCGTTACATGACGGGCGTGGCGATGGCCGCCCTCCTGGCCGGTACGGCCGTGGCCCAAACCGCCCCCGTGCAGGCTCCGGCCGCGGCGGGATCGCTGAATCCGGCCGCCGAGGCGGCTCCGGCGCCGGCTCCGGTCGCGCCCGCGTTCCAGATGTCCGACGGCATCCTGGCCACGGTCAACGACAGCGTCATCACCGGGTTCGACCTGCGCCAGCGCATGCTGCTGTTGATTGCCATGACCCAGGTCCAGCCGACGGCCGAGAATATCCCCGCCATCCAGCAGCAGGCGCTGAACCTGCTGATCGACGAGCGACTGCAGGCCCAGGAGCTGACCAAATACGAAGACCTGGTGGTCAGCGACGAAGACGTCGACCGGGAGCTGGCCGCCATGGCCCAGGAAGTGGGCGCCGCGCCCGCGACCTATCTCGACTTCCTCGCCCAGGGCGGGATTCGCCCCTCGACCCTGCGCGAACAGCTCCGGACCCAGATCGGCTGGTCCCAACTGGTCGGCGGCCGCTTCCAGAGCCGTGCCCGGGTCAGCAGGTCGGCGGTGGACGCAGCCCTCCGCCAGGCCGGCGAGGCGGCGTCGAAGAAGCAGTATCTGATCGGCGAAATCTATATCGAGGCCAGCCGCGTCGGCGGCCAGCAGGCCGCGTTGAACGGCGCCACGCAGCTGGTGCAGCAGATGGTTCAGGGCGCGCCCTTCCAAGCCGTCGCCCAGCAGTTCTCGGCCGCCCCCTCGGCCACCCGCGGCGGCGACGCCGGTTGGGTCGTGGAAGGCACCGTCCAGCCCGCCCTGCAGCAGGCCCTCGATCAGCTCGACGTCGGCCAGCTGTCGCGCCCCATTCCGGTCGATGGCGGCGTCTATATTGTCTATATGCGCGACAAGCGGGACGGGGCGTCGGCGAGTCTGGTGCAGATCAAGCAGGTGATGATCGAGCTGCCGGAAACCGCGACCGAGGCGGATGTGGCCGCCGCCACGGCGCGGCTCGAGGCCCTGCGGCCCCAGCTGACCTGCGATACGATGCTGCAGCGCGCCACCTCCGAACAGGGTCTGCTGGGCTCGGACCTCGGCGAGGCCGATGTCCAGAACCTCGCGCCGCAGTTCCAGCAGGTCGCCCGCTCGGCCGAGGTCGGCTCGATCAGCACCCCGGTCCGCACCCCGCTGGGCGTCCATCTGCTGGCCGTCTGCGGACGCCGGGCCGGCGGCATCGAGGCGCCCGACGCGCGCGCCGTCGAGAACCAGCTGTTCCGTCAGAACCTCGCCACCCTGGCCCGGCGCTACATGCGCGACCTGCGTGAGGACGCCCTCATCGAGATGAAGTGATGACCGGCCCCGCGCCGCTGGCCCTGTCGATGGGCGAACCGGCGGGCGTGGGACCCGAGATCATCGCCGCGGCCTGGACGGCGCTGAAGACCAGCGGCCCCGTCTTCGCCGTCGTCGGCGACGCCGCCCTGCTGCGCGCCCAGGGCCAGCCGGTCCAGACCGTGCTGTCGCTCGCGGACGCCCCGGCCGTGTTCGGCCGCGCCATCCCGGTGCTGGACATTCCCCTGCCCGCCGCCGTCGCGCCCGGACGGCCCGAGGCCGCCAACGCCGGCGCCGTGGCCGACTGGATCGAGCAGGCGGTCAACCTGGCCCTGTCGGGCGAGGCCTCGGGCGTGGTCACGGCCCCGATCGCCAAGGCCCCGCTCTACGCCGCCGGCTTCCGCTTTCCGGGCCACACGGAGTTCATCGCCGAACTGACGGCCGACATCCCCTTCGCCGGCACGCGCGGGCCCGTCATGATGCTGACGGCGAAGGACCTGCGCGCCTGCCTGGTCACAATTCATTCGCCGCTGGCCGAGGTCCCCGCGCTGATCACCGTCGAGCGGGTGTGCCGCACGGCGCGGGTGGTCCACGAGGCGATGAAGCGCGACTTCGGGATCGCGGCCCCCCGGCTGGCGCTGGCGGCGCTGAATCCGCACGCGGGCGAAGGCGGCGCGATCGGTCTGGAGGAGATCGAGGTGCTGGGCCCGGCGGCGCGGGCCCTGCGCGCCGAGGGGATCGCCATCACCGACCCCCGGCCCGCCGACACCCTGTTCCACGACGACGCCCGCGCGACCTATGACGCCGTCCTGTGCCTGTATCACGACCAGGCCCTGATCCCGGTCAAGACGCTGGACTTCTGGGGCGGGGTCAACACCACCCTGGGCCTGCCCGTGATCCGCACCTCGCCGGACCACGGCACCGGTTTCGACATCGCCGGCGAGGGCCTGGCCCGGGCCGACAGCCTGATCGCGGCGGTGCGGCTGGCGGGGGAGATGGCGGCGGCGCGGGCCGGGGTGGTCAGTGGTTAGTGGCTGACGCCCCCACGTCCCTTCTCCCCTTGGGGGAGAAGGTGGCCCGGAGGGCCGGATGAGGGGAAGGCCCGACCCGGACCGGCTGCGGCGCCCGAGCTTGCGAGCCCCTGCAGGGCCCGGTTTCCTTCCCGGAGGAAAAGGGGAGGAACGACAATCTCAGGTTTGTAAGGGGTAGCCATCGCCACGCCCGCTCGCCATCATCCGGCGATCCGAGAATGGAGCGAAGGCGATGTTCCAGACCCAGCCGCGGACGCGTCAGGCGAGGCGTATGCGCGCGGACCTCACCGGCGCGGAGGCGAGGTTGTGGGCCATGTTGCGAGGACGGCGCTTCGAAGGTCTGAAGTTCCGGAGACAAACTCCGGTGGCGGGCGCGATTCCTGACTTCGTGTGTCCGGAGATCAGACTTGTGATTGAGCTGGACGGCGGAATTCACGACCTGAAGGCCGCTGAAGACGCCGCCCGCGACCTTCGCCTCGCTGAGGCGGGTTTCACGGTGCTGCGGTTCAGGAACGAGGCGTTCCTGCGCAATCCCGGGATCATTCTGGCCGCAATCCGCGAGCATGCCGTCGTGTGGAAGGTTTGATCCGTTTTCCGCAGGCCGGCGGGAAAAGGGTTGGCGCCGAGCCTGCGGCGGGCTTACCCCTCATCCGGCCCTTCGGGCCACCTTCTCCCCCAGGGGGAGAAGGATTGTTGATGCGGACCTGATGTGACCGACCTCCCCACGCTCCGCGAATCCCTCGACGCCCACGGGCTGTCGGCGAAGAAGAGCTTCGGCCAGCATTTCCTGCTGGACCTGAATGTGACGCGCAAGATCGTGCGTCTGGCCGGCCCGTTCGAGGGCCGCGCGGTGATCGAGATCGGCCCCGGCCCCGGCGGCCTGACCCGGGCCCTGCTGGAAGGCGACGCCGGCAAGGTGGTTCTGGTCGAGAAGGATCCGCGCTTCCTGCCCCTGCTGGCCGAGCTGGACGATGGTTCGGGGCGTCTGGTCGTGGTCGAGGCCGACGCCCTGAAGGTGCGCGAGGCCGATCTGGTCGAGGGGCCGGCGCATGTGGTGTCGAACCTGCCCTACAACGTCGGCACGCCGCTGCTGATCAAATGGCTGACGGGGCCGTGGCTGCCGCACGCCCTGACCCTGATGTTCCAGAAGGAGGTGGCCGAGCGCATCGTGGCCGCGCCCGGAGACGACGCCTACGGCCGTCTGGCGGTGATCAGCCAGGCGGTGTGCGAGGCCCGTCTGGTCATGCACCTGCCCGCCGCCGCCTTCACGCCGCCGCCGAAGGTGGCCAGCGCGGTGGTGCATCTGGTTCCGCGCGTGGACCGGCCGGACGCGGAGACGCTGAAGCGGCTGGAACGGGTGACGGCGGCGGCGTTCGGGCAACGGCGCAAGATGCTGCGGTCCAGTCTGAAGACCCTGGGCGGGGCGGCGTTGTGCGAGGCGGCGGGGATCGAGCCGGATGCGCGGGCGGAAGTGGTGGACGGACCCGGCTTCCTCAGGCTGGCGAACGCGCTGGCCTGAAAAGGCCCGCAAGTCTCGTATCACCGATACGTGGATTGTGCTCAACCACAGCGCGTGCTCATATTCTTCAGGGAGCGCCGGTTTGACGCCGGCAGAGGGACAGGAGCGCGTCTTGCACAAATCCGTTTGCTGCGTTCCGGCCATGCTGGCCGGCTTGGCAATGGCCGGGTCAGCCGCGGCGCAATCGCCGGCCCCGTTCAGCGCGCGGCTGAACAGCGCCAGCCAGCCGCTACTGAGTTATCCGATCGAGCAAAGCTTCACTGAGTATGTGCGCGATTGCAGCGGTCAGATCCCGCTGACCATACGCAGACCCGGCCTATTAGGCTCGACACGGCAGGTGTCGGCGATCGACCCGCGTATCATCGGGCGGCTGAACCTGACGGCGAATCCGACGATCCTGAAGGATCTCGAAATGAGCCTCGGCCGGGTGTTCGGCCATGTTTACAGCTCACGGGATGTGAGCGCCGCCACCTTCGAGAACAAGAACTTCCTTCGGCTGACCTATGAGGACAGGGACAAGATTCTCCAACCCGGCTTCCCCTCGACCCGGCTGGAAGCCAGCTGCATCAGCATCCTGGCCGGAGCCTTGAGCGCCAACGCCGACTTCGCCTTCCCGACGGCCACCCTGCAAGCGGCGCTGGAGGCGGAGTCCAGGAGCGACAGCCGATCAACGATGGAGGTCGTCCGCGGCCGCTTCAACTCGCCCGTCTGGGAAATGTGGGACGGATCGACGATCGAAAACATCGATCGCGCGCGGCACAAATTCTACGCGGGCATCCTGTTCTGGGACTGGTACATCCCGGGGCCCGGCAACCGGTCTCTGCTGGAGTATTTCGATGGAACCGTCATCTACCGGCAGACACGGACCGAGACTGACCAGCAGACCGATGCGGAAGCCTCTGGCCGCCTCAACATCCCCATGTTCACCGCGGCGGCCTCAGTCGACGGCGAGTTACGGCAACAGTCATCCTATGCGCTCGAGGATTTCCATGTCCTGATCGACACGCCACGCACCGGAGCGCCGGCCACCACGGGTTGGCGAGCCTTCCCGGACCTCGCAGCGATCGTAGCCGCCGTCGAGAACGCTTCGCCTGCAGAGCTTTCAGCTCCCGACGGCCCGATGATCGACCCGACGCAGCCCAAGATGTTGCATGCCGACATCCAGTCCCTGCCCGCCGCCTATTGCAACCGTTCATCCTGGCAAGTGCGCGATAGCCGATCCGCGACCGGGCCCAGCTCGCAGCTGGCCTTCGCGAGCGATCCCCTGCAGGTGCGCAAGGACAACCTGACCGTTTGCCGGTTCCAGATCAGCTATACGCCGACGGCCTCCACGACCACGGGCGATGTGGCCTTGACCCCCTTCCTGGCAAGCGCGAACGAAAAGAGCCAGCAGCGCCTCTGGCTCAAGCTCGGAGACGTCACGCTGACGCGAAATGCGGGGCCCGAGCTTCACCGTCTCAGCCAGCAGGGACCATCCGTCTATCCGGTGAACGGCTCCATTCCGGAAGCGTCGGATATCCAATGGAGCATCCGGTTCCAGCTGCGAAACATCGGGTCCTACAACGACACCGACCGGATCATTCTGGATAATCTGCGGCTGGATTGCGCGGACGTGATGACCAACGGCGCCGAGTTCGCAGCCACGTTCGACGGCCCCCTCACAGGGTCGTCGAGAACGCTGGTCCTGACGATCCGCAACCGGTTCCAGGGAGCGTTAGCCACGCCGTTCGACACGGTCCAATGCCCGGTGACGGGCGAGGTTGGCTACAGGTCGCCCTCGGGAGCGATGCTCTGGCGGCGGGTCGAAAACCTTACGGTGAACTTCCCGCAGCCCCGCCCCCAGCAGCCCATGGCCGCCCCAGCAGCGAACCGACCCTGAGAGCCGCCAGCAAAAAAGGGCCGCCCCCTCGCGGGAGCGGCCCTTCCATTGTCAGCCGGCGAACGGCTTCGTCAGGCGACAGACCCCGCCAGAGGGGAGGCCGGGCTCATCCGACGGGCCGCGCGCGGCGTGAGACAATGAGACATTCGACCACCTCCTTTCGTTGTTGAAACAGTGCGTTGGAGATAGGCGCCGTCCGGTCGCGGTCAAGAGGCGGCGCCGCGCGCACCTTGCGGTCGCCGACCCGGGACAATCGCGGCTCGATATCCGCGACATCCGGCCCGTGACAGGGGCGACATCAGCCATATCCGCGACAATTGCCGGCAATCCGCCGCCAGCCAGACAATTCTCTCAGATCACGCCTTTGATCCGAAGGGGTTTTCCCGCCGAAACAGCGTCATGAACCCGCCGCAGGAAGCGGCGGCCCGATAATGGCGGGATGGAAGAGACAGGCAGGAAACGCCGCCGAAATCCCTACCGCATCCGCCGCGAGGAGGTCTGGACGCTGGTCCGGGCGCGGTATCTGGCGGGCGAGAGCGCGCCGCGGCTGGCCGAGGTGTTCGACGTGACCGAATACGCGATCCGGCGGCGGATCACGCGCGAGGGATGGAGCAAACGGTCGCTGGCCGAGGCGACGCCGGTCTGTCCCGCCGACGCGGGTCTGGCGGAGGCAGTCGTCGGGCAGATCGACGGGGATCTGACCCCGCGCGAGGCGGCGCGGCTGGCGCTGGGCGAGGCGGTGAAGCTGTTGCGCGAGGGGCGGATGACGCTGGCCGGCGAGGCTGCGCGGGTGGCCGACGTGCTGGGACGGGCGGCGGCGCGGCTGGACGGGACGGCCCCGGAGGATCCCGGCGAGCCTGACGAGGCGGCGTTCGAGGCGGTGCGGCGGAAGCTGCTGGGCGAGGATTGGGGCGGTGGCCCCTCCACCGCTTCGCGGTCCCCCTCCCCGCACAGCGTGGAGGAGACGGTTTGAACCTGGAGGTGCGATTGGCCGCCCTGTCGCCGGCGGAGCGGCAGATACTCGGCGCCGACTGGACGAAGGCGGCGCATCAAGGCCAGAAGCCGCCGGAGAGCGACTGGCGCACCTGGCTGGTGCTGGGCGGGCGCGGCGGGGGCAAGACGCGGGCGGGCGCGGAATGGGTGGCGAACCGGGCGCGCGACGGCTCGCCGGGCGGCGGGCGGATCGCCCTGGTCGGACAGAGCCTGCATGACGTGCGCGAGGTGATGATCGAGGGGCCGTCGGGCCTGTGCGCCCTGCCCCGCTACGCCATCGGCGGACGGCCGCAATGGGAGGCGAGCCGGCGGCGGCTGGTGTGGCCGAACGGGGCGGTGGCGATGGTGTTCTCGGCCGAGGATCCGGAGTCGCTGCGCGGGCCGCAGTTCGGGGCGGCGTGGGCGGACGAATGGTGCGCCTGGCGCAAGCCCGAGGCGACGCTGGCCCTGCTGCGGATGGGATTGCGGCTGGGGCGGCGGCCGCAGCTGGTGGTGACCACGACGCCGAAACCGATGGCGGCGCTGAGACGGTTGCTTAAGGAGGCGGGGCTGGAGCGGACGGACCTGCCGACGCGCGTCAATGCGGGCAACCTCGCCCCCGCGTTTCTGGACGGACTGGAAGGTCTGTACGGCGGCACCCGGCTGGCGGCGCAGGAGCTGGACGGACGGGTGGTCGAGGGCGACGGGGCGCTATTCACGCTGGAGATGATGCAGGCGGCGCGATTTCCCTCCCCTTCATGGGGAGGGACGGCGAGGCCGCAGGCTGAGCCCGGGTGGGGTCAGAAAGGGCCTGGGTGCGGACATGCGGGCCCCACCCTGTCGTCGCTGCGCGCCGACATCCCTCCCCACAAGGGGGAGGGAGAAGGCGCGTTCGAGCGCGTCGTGGTGGCCGTCGATCCGCCGTGCTCGACCGGGGGCGACGCGTGCGGGATCATCGTCGCGGGCCGGAAGGGCGGCATGGCCTGGGTGCTGGCCGATCGGACGGTGCGCGGGCGGTCGCCGCAGGGCTGGGCCCGGGTCGTGGCGCGGGCGGTCGAGGCGTTCGGGGCCGTTCGCGTCGTGGCCGAGACCAACCAGGGCGGGGAGATGGTCGAGGCCGTGCTGAAGACGGCGGGCGTCGGCTGCCCGGTGAAGCGGGTGCATGCGCGCTTCGGCAAGCGGGCCCGGGCCGAACCGGTGGCGGCCCTCTACGAACAGGGGCGGGTGCGGCACTGCGCCGACCTGGCCGAACTGGAGGAGGAGCTGATGGGGCTGGGCGACGCCGGCGGCGGCAGTCCCGACCGGGCTGATGCGCTGGTCTGGGCGGTGACGGACCTGCTGATCGACGGAGCGGGCGCCGGGCCCTCGGTCCGCGTGCTCTAGACCGCCTCGTTCAGCAGGGCGTCACGCCAGGCGTCGACCCAGACGTTGCGGAACCGCCGCGAGCGTTCGGCGTGGTAGATGTGGGCCAGTTCGGCGTAGCTGCGGTCGAAGTCGTCGTTGACGAAGATATAGTCGAAGTCGCCGCAGTGCTCGATCTCGCCCTTGGCGTTGGCGATGCGGCGCTCGATGACCTCGTCGGCGTCCTGGGAGCGGGTGACGAGGCGGCGACGGAGCTCCTCGAGGCTGGGCGGCAGGATGAAGACGCGGACGGCGTCCTCGGGGCATTTGCGGGCGATGTCGCGGGCGCCCTGCCAGTCGATGTCGAACAGGACGTCGCGCCCTTCGGCCAGGGCGCGGTCGATGGGGGCGCGCGGGCTGCCGTAGCGGCTGCCGTGGACGTCGGCCCATTCGAGGAAGGCGTCGGCGTCGATCATGCGCTGGAATTCGGCGTCGTCGACGAAGTGATAGTCGCGGTCCGCCACCTCGCCCGGCCGGATGCCGCGCGTGGTCATGGAGACGGACAGCTCCAGCCCGCCGTGGTCGGCCATCAGGCGGCGGCACAGGCTGGTCTTGCCGGCGCCNCGGCCTTCAGCTCGAGGCCGATTCCGGTGAGCGCGGTCGTAGCCGATTTCGAGCAGAGGGTGTTCGCCTCTCTCATGAATTCCTGCATCAGGAAGTCGAGTTTTCGCCCGGCGGGGGGTTGCTGCAACAGGGTCCGGGCCGAGGCGACGTGGGCCGTCAGCCGGTCCAGCTCCTCGCGCACGTCGGCCCGGGTCGCGAGGGCCGCCGCCTCGAGGAAGATCCGGTCCTCAAGGCCGGGGGCGTCGGGAGCCAGTTCGGTCATGCGGCGGCTGAAACGCTCGCGGATGGCGTCGGTCTGGGCCGAGGCCCCGGTTTCGGCCTGGGCCACCAGTTGCTCGATCCGGTCGATGAAGTCCGTGATCACGGGCAGAAGCTGGCCGCCCTCGCGGTCGCGCGACAGCTTGAGGGCGTCGAGGGCCTGGTCGATGGTGACGGCCATGGCGGCCTCGACGGCGGCGCGGGCCCCGGCGTCGTCGGCCTCCTCGGGCGCCTCCAGCACGCCGCGCAGCGACAGCAGGCCGTCGGCCGAGGGCGGGGTCGCCCCCTCCTCCGCCAGTTGATTGGCGAGGGACAGGTAGCGGGCGAGGATGTCCTGGTTGACCTTGAGCGAGGCGGCGCCGAGCTCGCGCCGGGTCTGGATTCCGACGGTGACCTGACCTCGGCTCAGCCGGGCCTGGGCGGAGGTCCTGGCATGACGCTCGAGGGTGTCGAAGCCGGGCGGCCCCCGGAACCGGACCTCCAGATTGCGGCCGTTGACCGAGCGGGCCTCGACCGACCAGGTCCAGTCGCCGTCGGACCCGTCGGCGCGGCCGAAGCCGGTCATGCCCGAGATCCGGCTCATCGCGCCGGCGCCGGCGCGGCCGGCGGTATGCTGATGACCCGCGCGCCCGGCGGCACCGTCACGCCCGGAGGGACGGCGGCGCCGGAGGCGGCGTCCGGCGGCGCGTTGGGGACGCCGGGAACCGTGCCGGGCACGGCGGGCGGGGCCGCCTCGGGCGGCAGGCCGGCCTTGCGGCGCTCGATCTCGCGCCAGCGGGCGACATTGGCGAGATGCTCGTCGAAGGTGCGGGCGAAGACGTGGCCGCCGGTGCCGTCGGCGACGAAGAACAGCTCGTCGCTGCGGGGCGGATTGAGGACGGCGGCGACCGCGTCGCGGCCCGGATTGGCGATGGGCGTCGGGGGCAGGCCGTCGATCTGATAGGTGTTCCAGGCGGTGGCCCGGTCCAGTTCGGAGCGGCGGATGCCCCGGCCCAGCGGGCGGCCGCGGGTGATGCCGTAGACGATGGTCGGATCGCTCTCCAGCCGCATGCCCGCGCGCAGGCGGTTGGTGAAGACGGCGGCGACGCGCGGGCGCTCCGCCGCGAGGCCCGTCTCCTTCTCGACGATCGAGGCGAGGATCATGGCCTCCTCGGGCGTGCGGACGACCGTGGTGGGGCTGCGGGCGGCCCACAGCCGGGCCAGGTTCTCGTCGCGGGCGCGGCGCATGCGGGCGATCACCGAGTCGCGGGTCTCGCCGCGGCTGACCTCATAGGTGTCGGGCCAGAGCGAACCCTCGTCCGGCGTGCCGTCGACCGTGCCGATGAGGATCGGCTGGTTGTTGAGGATGTCGACGGCCTGGGCGGAGGACCAGCCCTCGGGCAGGGTGACGTAGTGGCGGACCACCCGGCCCTCGACCAGGAGGACGATGACCGAGCGCAGGGAGGCCTTGCTCGGCACCTCATATTCGCCGGCCCGCAGCTTGCGGTCCGCGCCGGTCAGGGTGGCGGCCGCCTTGAACATGTCGGTCGAGCGGATCACCCCGGCGGATTTCAGGGTCGCGGCGATGGCCGAGACGCCCGCGCCGCTGGGGAGGGTGACGATGGTCGCCGGCTGACCGCCGCGCGCCGACGGGCCGGGCGCGTAGAAGACGCTCCAGGCCGCGACCAGGGCGGCGATGATGAACAGGCTGACGGTTCCCGTCGCCGCCACGACGGCCGTCTTGCGGCCTGAACCCCGTTCGATCCCCACCTAGCCCACCTTCCGGAAGATGACGGTGGCGTTGGTCCCGCCGAAGCCGAAGCTGTTCGACATGGCGACGTCGATCTCCATCGGCTGGCCCCTGTCCCGCACCATGTTCATCGGGGTCTCGCGCTCGGGATTGTCCAGATTGATGGTCGGCGGCGCGATCTGGTCGCGGATGGCCAGGATGCAGAAGATGGCCTCGATGGCGCCCGCCGCTCCCAGCAGGTGGCCGGTCATGGACTTGGTCGAGGACAGGGCCACGTTGGGGGCGTGGTCCCCCATCAGCTTCTCGATCGCGCCGGCCTCGATCCAGTCGGCCATGGTCGACGTGCCGTGGGCGTTGACGTAGTCGATGTCGGAGACGTCGATCCCGGCCCGTTTCACCGCCATCTGCATGGCGCGATAGCCGCCCTCGCCGTCCTCGGCCGGGGCGGTGATGTGGTAGGCGTCGCCGCTCATGCCGTAGCCGATGACCTCGGCGTAGATGGTCGCGCCGCGCGCCTTCGCGTGTTCGTATTCCTCCAGCACCACGATGCCCGCGCCCTCGCCCATGACGAAGCCGGAGTGGTCCCTGTCCCACGGCCGCGAGGCCTTTTCGGGCGTGTCATTGTACGCCGTGCACAGAGCCTTGCAGGCGAGGAAGCCGGCGATGCCGATGGGGACGATGGAGCTTTCCGCCCCGCCCGCCACCATGACGTCGGCGTCGTCCATCATGATCATCCGGGCCGCGTCGCCGATGGCGTGGGCGCCGGTGGCGCAGGCCGTCACCACCGAGTGATTCGGGCCCTTGAGGCCGTGCCGGATCGAGATCTGGCCCGAGGTCAGGTTGATCAGGGCGGACGGGATGAAGAAGGGGCTGACCCGGCGCGGGCCCTGTTCCTTGAGGATGATGGCGGTGTCGGCGATGGGGCCGAGGCCGCCGATGCCGGAGCCGACCATGACGCCGGTGCGTTCGCGCTGTTCCTCGGTCTCGGGCTTCCAGCCGGCGTCGGCCAGGGCCTCGTCGGCGGCGGCGATGGCGTAGACGATGAAGTCGTCGACCCGCTTGCGGTCCTTGGGCGACATGACCTTTTCATGGTCGAACACGCCGGGCTGGCCGGGCGCGCCGCCGCCGCGGCCGTCCACGGACGGGATTTCCCCGGCGATGGTGCAGCCGTAGCCCTCGGTGTCGAAGCTGGTGATCGGACCGATGCCCGACCGCCCCTCGAGGATGCCCTTCCAGTTATGGTCAACGCCCCAGCCGAGGGGGGTGAGAAGACCGAGGCCGGTGACGACGACACGGCGCATGAGCGCTCCTCGCTACAGAATCCTGACCGCAAACAGTAATGGCCGCCGGGCGACCCCGCTAGGGGCGCGCCACGGCGGCCATCAAAGCCGTTCTGAAGTGGAGGCGATCAGCCCGCCAGCTTCTCGTCGATGAACTTCACGGCGTCGCCGACCGTCTGGATATGCTCGGCGGCGTCGTCGGGGATTTCGATGTCGAATTCTTCCTCGAAGGCCATGACCAGCTCGACGTTGTCGAGCGAGTCGGCGCCCAGATCGTCGATGAAGCTGGCCTTTTCAACGACCTTTTCCGGATCGGCGTCCAGGTGGTCGATGACGATCTTGCGGACGCGTTCCAGGGTGTCGGACATGGGTGTCTCTGCTTTCAGGGCCGCCACGGCGGCTGTTGTCTCAGTCACTGCCGTATGACGGCAGCGGCGACGGTGCAAGCCTTCAACGAAGACTCAGACCCGTCGGTTGCTTGGCCTTTAGCACAGCCGCGAGGGCTAGAAATAGCCCTGTGACGCCTTGTCGGAGGCGCCGTCCCAAACTTCCTTCTCTGCTCCGGGGGAGAAGGTGGGCGGCGAAGTCGCTCGGATGAGGGGGATGTCCGAGACAAGCCGGCTGCCGGACAGTCGGGCGCGGACTTACCCCTCATCCGCCCCTCCGGGGCGCCTTCTCCCCCAGGGGGAGAAGGAATTCACTGCGTCCTAGATCATCGCCATCCCGCCGTTCACGTGCAGGGTCTGGCCCGTGACGTAGGCGGCTTCGTCGGACGACAGATAGACGGCGGCGGCGGCGATCTCGTCGCCCGTGCCGAGGCGGCCGGCCGGGATGTTCTTCAGGATCGTCTCGCGCTGGGCATCGTTCAGCACATCCGTCATTGGCGAGGCGATGAAGCCGGGGGCGATGCAGTTCACCGTGATCCCGCGCGAACCCACTTCCTGGGCCAGCGACTTGGAAAATCCGATCATGCCGGCCTTGGAGGCCGCATAGTTGGTCTGGCCCGGGTTGCCGGTGACGCCGACCACCGAGGTCACGCCGATAATCCGGCCCGAACGGCGCTTCATCATCCCCTTCATCGCGGCGCGCGACAGGCGGAAATAGCTCTCCAGGTTGATCCGGATGACGTCCTGGAAGTCCTCATCCTTCATCCGCATCAGCAGGCCGTCTTTGGTGATGCCGGCGTTGGCGATCAGGATGTCCAGCGGCGCGCCGGCGACGTCCTCGGCGCGGGCGATCAGCCCGTCGACCGATTCAGGGTCCGACAGGTTGGCGGCGGCGGCGAAGGCGCGCTCGCCCAGTTCTTTCGCCAGATCCTGCAGCACCGCCTCGCGGGTGCCGGAGAGGACGACGGTCGCGCCCTGGGCGTGCAGGGCGCGGGCGATGGCCCCGCCGATGCCGCCGGTGGCGCCGGTGACGAGGGCGGTCTTGCCGGTGAGATTGAACATGGGTGCCTCTTCTTCTTCTTCCGTCATCCTCGGGCTTGACCCGAGGATCGGACTGTCAGGGTGCTCCCAGCCAGGCGGCTGGAGCGAGTTTTCAGGGCCATCCGAGGCGCCGAGCTTGCTCAGACCTCTGATCCTCGGGTCAAGCCCGAGGATGACGGCGGAGACTATCCAAACGACGAGGCGAACGCTTCCAGCTCTTCCGGGGTGTTCAGCGACACGCTCTCCGCGTCGGGCGCGATGCGTTTGGCCATGCCGGTCAGGACCTTGCCCGAGCCGATCTCGGCGAAACGGGTGACGCCGCCCTCCCCGGCCATCCATTCCATGCTCTCGCGCCAGCGCACGCGGCCGGTGACCTGTTCGACCAGCAGGCGGCGGATGACCTCGGGATCGGTTTCCGGCCGGGCGGTGACATTGGCGACGACGGCGACCGAGGGGGCGACGAGGGTCGCCGTGGCGAGGGCCGCGGCCATCTCGTCGGCGGCGGGCTGCATCAGCGGGCAGTGGAACGGCGCCGAGACGTTCAGGAGAATGGCGCGGGCGCCGAGTTCCTTGGCCTTCTCGATGGCGCGGTCGACGGCGGCCTTGTCGCCCGAGATGACGATGTTGCCGGCGTTGTTGTCATTGGCGACCACGCAGACGCCGACCTCTGACCCGGCCTTCGCCGCCTCTTCCGCCAGCGCCAGATCGGTCTTCGGGCCGATCAGGGACGCCATGGCGCCCCGGCCCACCGGCACGGCGCGCTGCATGGCCTGACCGCGCAGCTTCAGCAGCCGCGCCGTGTCTGCGAGGGAGATCGCGTCCACGGCGCACAGGGTCGAATATTCGCCCAGCGAATGGCCGGCGGCCCAGGTCGCCCTGGCCAGATCGAAACCGAACTCGGTCTTCAGCACGCGCATCGCCGCGACGGACACGGCCATCAGGGCGGGCTGGGCGTTTTCGGTCAGGGTCAGCTGGTCTTCGGGCCCCTCGCGCATCAGCTGGCTGAGGTTCTGGCCCAGAGCCTCGTCGACCTCGGCGAAGACGGCGCGGGCCGAGGCGAACGCGTCGGCCAGGGCGGCGCCCATGCCGACCGACTGGCTGCCTTGTCCCGGAAACAGCAGGGCGAGGGTCATGAGGGGCTCCGGCGGTGTTGAATCGAGGCGGAGGGGTAGGACGATCAGGCGGGCGGGGCAAGCGGGGCCTGCCGGAGCCCTCCCCGACCCGCGAAGGTTCATCACAAGGGACACGAAGGATTCACAAAGGACACGACGGGGCCGGCGGACCCGCATCTCCCGTCAGGGAGACGCAAAAGAGTCCGATGGCGGGCAAGCGCCCGCGGAAGGCGGAGAGGGGCTCGCTCTCGTCGTGTCCTTCGTGTCTCTTCTTCGTGTTCGTTGTGATGAACCAGCCCCGTCGGCCGAAAGCGCAGACCGCGGAGCCCGGCCCTCCGGACCCTAGAACAGCACCGCCGGGTTCATGATCCGGTGCGGGTCGATCGCGGCGCGGACGGCCTGCATGGTCTGGATTTCCAGCGGCGACTTGTAGCGGCGCGCCTCGTCCGTCTTGAGCCGCCCGAGGCCGTGCTCGGCCGAGATGGAGCCGTCGTAGCGGGCGACGATGTCGTGGACCACCTCGGAGCCCTCGGCCCAGCGGGCGAGGAAGGCGGGATGGTCGCCGCCGGGCGGGCACAGGACGTCGTAGTGGATATTGCCGTCGCCGACGTGGCCGAAGGCGCTGACCCGCGCTCCGGGGTGGAAGCGTTCGACGGCGGCCGTGGCTTCCTCGAGGAAGTCGGCGATACGGGACACGGGCACCGAGACGTCGTGCTTCCAGCCGCCGCCCTCGGGCTTCTGGGCGGCCGACTGTTCCTCGCGCACCTTCCAGAAGGCGGCGCGCTGGGCGTCGTTCTGGGCGATGGCCGCATCGGTGACCAGGCCGGTCTCGAAGGCGTGGGTCAGCAGCCGCTCCATGGCGGACTCCGCCCCGCCCGGTTCGCCGGAGACCAGTTCGATCAGGACGTACCAGGGCGGCGTGGTGTCCAGCGGCTCGCGCGTGTCGGGGATGTTGGCGAGCACGAAGCCCATGCCGATCCGCTTCATCAGCTCGAACGCCTCGACGCCGCCTCCGGTCTCTGACTTGGCGCGGGCCAGCAGGTCGATGGCGGCGACGGGCGTGTCCAGCCCGACCATGGCCGTCGCCCGGCTGCGCATGACCGGGAACAGCTTCAGGGTCGCGGCGGTGACGACGCCGAGAGTGCCCTCGGCGCCGATGAGCAGCTGTTTGAGGTCATAGCCGGTGTTGTCCTTCCGCAGCCGCTTCAGGCCGTGGAAGATCCGGCCGTCGGGCAGGACGGCTTCAAGACCCAGCACCAGGTCGCGCATCACGCCGTAGCGGATGACAGCCGTGCCGCCGGCGTTGGTCGAGACCACCCCGCCGATGGTCGCCGTGCCCTCGGCCGCGAGGCTGAGCGGGAACAGCCGGTCCGCCGCGGCGGCGGCCTGCTGGGCTTCGAGCAGGGTGACGCCGGCCTCGACCGTCATGGCGTCGTCCAGCGGGGTGACGTCGCGGACCGCCCGCAGCTTGCGGGTCGACAGCAGCACCTCGCCGTACGGAATCTGGCCGCCGACCAGGCCGGTGTCGCCGCCCTGGGGGGTGATGGCGACGCGGTGTTCGGCGCAGACGGCGACCAGCCGGGCCGTCTCCTCGGTCGAACGGGGCGTCAGCATCAGCGGCGTATGCCCCTGCCAACGGTTGCGCCATTCGGTCAGCCACGGCGCGATTTCGTCGGGATCGTCGGTCCAGCCGCCGGGGCCGGCGGCGGATTTCAGGGCTTCGAGCGCGGCGGCGGAGGGCGGGATCATGCGCCCCTTGTCTCAAAGCAACGGGTCTCGCGCCACCCCCAACACCGCCATCCCCGGGCTTGTCCCGAGGACCAATTCGCCGTCGCGCGGGCAAGTCAGAGACCCGCAGGACGTCCAGGGCGCCCCTTGGCCGAAGGTCCGAGGCCGCGGAACCACGGGGCCCCGGGACAAGCCCGGGGATGACGGGATAAGGAGGATCGATGACGACCGCCCTTCCCTCGCCCGTTCCCGCCGTCGGCGTCGTCTGCCTGCGCGGCGACGCGGTGCTGCTCATCCGGCGCGGGACGCCGCCGCGGCAAGGGGAATGGAGTCTGCCGGGCGGGCGGATCGAACCCGGCGAGCGGGCCATGGACGCTGCGTTGCGCGAACTGCGCGAGGAAACCGGAATCGAGGCCGAGATCACCGGCCTGATCGACGTGGTCGACGGCGTCTTTCCCGAGGCCGGACGGCATTATGTCCTGATCGACTACGCCGCGCGCTGGATATCGGGCGAACCGGTCGCCGGCGACGACGCGATCGCGGCGCGGTTCGTGGCGCTGGACGAGATGAAGGCGCTGGTGGCCTGGCCCGAGACGCACCGGATTATCGCGCTCGCCGTGGCGTCCCGCGATTTGGGACGCGACCCGCGTTCTGCGACGTGACAAGGTCAAGCTTTCCGGCGATGGGCCGGATGGGGAACATCATCATGCATATCCGTAGTCTGGTGGCGGCGCTCGCCGCCTCGGCCGCCCTGCTTGCGCCCGCCGCCTCGGCCCAGACCGAGTCCATCGACTTCACCCTGACCAACAACACGGAACACGTGCTGACGGCCCTGTTCATCTCCCTGCCTTCGACCAACGAGTGGGAAGAGGACATCTTCGGCGCCGACGTGCTGGGATCGGGCGACAGCATCGACATCTCGATCGACGATGGCCTGCCCGAATGCGTCTACGACATCCGCGCCGACTTCTCGGACGGCGATTCCGTGCAGGTCGCGGAAGTCAATTTCTGCGAGCTGGACGGCGAGGAACTGGTCATCAACGAGGAGTAGTCCGGCGCCCAGGCGCAGGCTGGAGGGGCGGTTCCTGCGGGAGCCGCCCTTTTTCATTACGCGGATGTCATGTTCGCCGTGTCCGGTTTCTGTGACGCAGCGGGCACGGGCTGCTAACCTGAGCGGGATTGGGAGGCCCTATGGACACGTCCGTTCTCTTCACCGCTGCCCTGGTCGCGCTGGCCTTCGTGCTGCTGTTCAGCGTGGTCAAGATCGTCCCGCAGGGGCGCGAGTTCACCGTCGAACGGTTCGGCAAATACACCCGCACCCTCGCGCCAGGCATCAGCATCCTGACGCCCTTCGTCGAGCGGGTCGGACGGCGCATGAACATGATGGAGCAGGTCCTCGACGTGCCCCAGCAGGAGGTCATCACCAAGGACAACGCCATGGTGAAGGTCGACGCCATCGTCTTCATCCAGGTGATGGAGGCCTCGGCCGCCGCCTACCGGATCGAGAACCTGCCCTATGCCATCACCCAGCTGTGCTCGACCAACCTGCGCACCGTGGTCGGTTCGATGGAGCTGGACGAGGTGCTGTTCCAGCGGGACAGCATCAACTCGCGCCTGCTGACCGTGATCGACGCCGCGACCGAGCCCTGGGGCGTCAAGGTCAACCGGATCGAGATCAAGGACCTGACCCCGCCGGCCGACATCACCAACGCCATGGCCCGCCAGATGAAGGCCGAGCGCGAGCGCCGCGCCGTCATCACCGAGGCCGACGGCGAGAAACAGGCCGCCATCGCCCGCGCCGAGGGGGCCAAACAGGCCGCCATCCTCGAGGCCGAGGGTCGCCGCGAAGCCGCCTTCCGCGACGCCGAGGCCCGCGAGCGCGAGGCCGAGGCCGAGGCCAAGGCCACCGCCATGGTGTCCGAGGCCATCGCCCGCGGCGACGTCAACGCCATCAACTATTTCGTGGCCCAGAAATACGTCGAGGCCTTCGCCGAACTGGCCCGCAACCCGACGGCCAAGACCGTCATCGTCCCCGCCGAGATGTCCGGCCTGGTCGGCACCATCGCCGGCCTCGGCGAACTGGTCGGCCTGGCCCGGGAACAGCAGCAGGGCCGCAGCGACGTCCGCCGCGACGCCCCGCCCCCCTCGCCCCCCCGCCCGCCGCGGCCCCCGCGCGGATCGGTTCCCGGAACGGAGTAGGCCATGGACGCCCTGATCGATCTCCACGCCGCCCAGCCCTTCTGGATCTGGCTGGCCCTGGGCGTGATCCTGCTGGCGGTCGAGGCCGCCTTCTCGACCGAATGGCTGCTGTGGCCGGCGGTGTCGGCGGGCATGGTGGCCGTGGTCACCGCGCTGGGCCTGCCCTTGAGCTTTGTCGGCGAGGTCGCCCTGTTCGCGGTCCTGACCGTGGCCATGACCCTGCTGTCGCGGCGGCTGATCCAGAGGGTCAATCCGTCAGACGCCCCGGACATCAACGCCCGCGACAACCGGCTTGTTGGCCAGCGGGCCCAGGTGGTTCAGCCGTTTGTCGACGGACGCGGCCGTGTGTTCGTCTCGGGCGCCGAATGGGTCGCCGAAATCGACGGCGCCGGCCCGCTGATCGGCGAAAGCGTGATCGTGGACCGCGTCGACGGGTCGAAACTGAAGGTGCGTACGGCCTAACGCGGCAGATCCGCGATCCCCCGATTCGCCAGGCCGTCGGCGCGTTCGTTGAGTTCGTGGCCGGCGTGGCCCTTGACCCAGTGCCATTTGACCTCGTGCCGGGCGCGGGCCTCATCGAGGCGGCGCCACAGGTCCTCGTTCTTGACCGGCTTCCTGTCCGCCGTCTTCCAGCCGCGCGCCTTCCAGCCCCGGATCCATTCGGTGATGCCGGTCATGACGTATTTGCTGTCGGTGTGCAGGTCGACGCGGCAGGGCCGGGACAGAGCCTCGAGGGCGCGAATCGCCGCCATCAGCTCCATGCGATTGTTGGTGGTCAGCGGCTCGCCGCCCCACAACTCCTTCTCATGGCCGCCGCCGGTCTGAAGCACGGCGCCCCAGCCGCCGGGGCCCGGGTTGCCCTTGCAGGCGCCGTCGGTGTGGATGATGACGTGACTCATGGGCGCGTCCTAACAGGTTCACTTGGCGTCGCGCCACTGAACGGCCTATATGCGTGAAGACATTTCGACCGGGCCGGCCCGGCCTGACTGAGGAGAGTATTCCGTGGGTTCATTCAGCATCTGGCACTGGGCCATCGTCGCCATCATCGTGCTTCTGCTGTTCGGCGGCCGCGGCAAGCTTTCGGCCATGATGGGCGACGCCGCCAAGGGTGTGAAAGCCTTCAAGGACGGCCTCAAGGACACCGACGAGGACAAGCCGCGCGACGAACGCGCGGGCGCCCTGCCCCGGACCGACGCCGAAAAAGAAGACCTGAAGTCCTAGGGCCGCTGTAGACGGCGGAGACCTGACGCATGGGTGGCCTGGGTCCCGGAATCGGGGGCGGCGAATATCTGGTTATCGCGGTCGTGGCCCTGCTGGTCGTGGGGCCCGAGCGCCTGCCGCTGCTCCTGCGCAAGCTGGGCAAGATCGTCGCCCGGGCGCGCGGCATGGCCAATGAGTTCCGCTCCAGCTTCGACGAGATGGCGCGCCAGTCCGAACTGGACGAGTTGCGCAAGGAGGTCGAGGCGTTGCGCACCGGTCAGGGCATGCACGCCCTCGGCGCCGACGCCGATTCGGCGTTCCGCGAAATCCGCGACGACCTGAACAAGCCGCTGTACCAGCCCATGCTGTCCGCCCCTGACGAATGGCCCGACAGCCCGCCGGTCATGGCGCCGCTGGAGACGCCGGCCCCGGCCGCCAAGCCCGCGAGCAAGCCGGCCAAGACCCGCGGCGTGAAGGCGAAGGCGTCCAAACCCGGCACGGGCCGAACGACCGCCAAGCCCGCCCCGGCGAAGGCCGGAGCGTCCACCGGCGCCAAGCCTGCGAAACCCCGGGCCGCCCGCAAGACGGCGCCCGCGTCATGAGCGCCGTCGATCGCGACGAGGACGAGATCGAGGCGTCGCGCGCTCCGCTGATGGATCATCTGATCGAGCTGCGCGGCCGGCTGCTGATCTGCGTCGTCGCCTTCGTGATCGCCTTCCTCGTCTGCTTCTATTTCGCCAGCCCGCTCTACGTCTTCCTGGTCAAACCCTATGTGGTGGCCAGCGCCTTGCAGGCCGCCGACGGCCACAATGTTTCCATGCTGGACCTGATCTCGACCATGGTCGGGCTCAAGCCGCTGGCCGACGGCCAGCATCAGGCCGCGCAGCTGATCTATACGGCGCCGCTGGAAATCCTGTTCGTGAAGATGAAACTGGCCGGGCTGGGCGCTGTCGTCGCCTCCTTCCCCATACTGGCCTTTCAGCTGTACCGGTTCGTGGCTCCGGGCCTGTATCGCAATGAGCGAGGCGCCTTCCTGCCGTTCCTGGTCGCGGCCCCGGTGCTGTTCATCGTCGGCGCGGCGCTGGTCTATTACGTCATGCTGCCGATCGTGATGCTGTTCTCGCTCAATCAGGGCATCGTGGCCGAGGGCGTGACCGCCGCCCTGCTGCCCAAGGTGTCCGAATACATGAGCCTGGCCACGGCCCTGATCCTGGCCTTCGGCCTGTGCTTCCAGCTGCCCGTGATCATGACGCTTCTGGGACTGGCGGGCATCGTCAGTTCGAAACTCATGGCCGAAGGGCGCCGTTACGCCATCGTGGCCGTCGTCGTGGTCGCCGCCATCGTGACGCCGCCCGACCCGATCAGCCAGCTGATGCTCGCCGTGCCGCTGGTGCTGTTGTACGAGATTTCCATCTGGTGCGTGCGTCTGATCGAGATGCGCCGCAAGACCGCGGACGCCGCGGCCTGACCGCCGACGCGGGAATGTAGTCATGGATTCACCGACCTTCTCGCTGGCGCCCCGTCCCGCCGCCGTACTGGCGCGGCTGCAGAACGTTCCCGGCGCCCGCTACGGGGCCGCCGCCGTGCTGGTGATGCTGGCTCTCGGCGTCCGGCTTATGCTCTCGTCGGCCATGGGCAATGGCTACGGCTACACCTGCTTCTATCCCGCGGTCATCCTGGCGGCCTACTGGCTGGGAGCCCGGCCCGCCCTGATGGCCGCCGGCCTGTCGACGGCGATCGTCTACGCCTTCCTGGGTCCCGTGCCGCTGCACTGGAACATGGACGGTCGCGGTCTGGTGGCGCTGAGCTTCTTCCTGCTGTCGTCGGCGCTGCTGATCCACATCCTGAGCACGATCCGGGCCCGGTTCAACCTGCTGGCCGCGAACCACGCGCGGGTAGAGGCCCTGGCGACCGGCCAGGCCGAACTGTTTCACGAGCACGCCCAACGGACGACCGATCACCTGCAGCTGATCTCGGCCATCCTGCAGCTTCGCGCGCGTGAGGAGGCCGATCCGATGGTCTCGCGCGTGCTGACCAACGCCGCCTCGCGCACCCTGCTGATCTCCCGCGCCCACCGCGAGTTCACCGGCAATCCGGACAGCCGCATCCCGTTCGACGCCTTCGCCCGAAAACTGGTCGAGGCCTCGGCTTCGCGTGGCGGAATGGAGGCCGACAAGGTGCGCATCGCCAGCGGCGATCTGGATGTGCCGCTTGAGCATGCGACGGCCCTGGGGCTGGTGCTGCTGGAATATCTGACCACGCTCAAATCCTGCCCCTCGGCGACCAACCTCGCCGTCATCCTCGCCGACGACGGCGACCGGCGAACGCTGGACCTGGTGGCCGCGGGCGACAGCAACGTCACCCCGCCGCGGGACATCCCCCTGTTCGAAGCGGTCTCGGAACAGCTGGGCGGCGAGCTGGTGATCACGCGCGGCTCCACGGGATGCGGGGTCCGCATCAGCTTCCCCGCCACGATCCAGCCCGCCCAGGCCTGGGCGCCCGTGGCGGTCAGCCTGCACTGACGGCCCCCGCGGTCGGAACCTTGGCTTTGCGCCGGGGTTTGGACGGGATCACCTGTTGGGAGACCCGCCATGATCGCCATCCATCGTTTCGCCGCCCTCGCCGCCCTCGCCCTGACGGCCGCGGCTTGCACCCAACAGGAGGCGGCTCCCGCGGCCGAGCAGGCCGCCGCGCCCGCGGCGGCTCCCGAGACCCGCACGGTCGTGGAAACGCGCGAAGTCGCCGTTCCCGTGCCCGTGCCCGCCAGCCCGCCGACCGTGGTCATCGAGCGTCCCGAAGCGCGCGTGGGCGACAGCACGACCGTGCGCGCAGGTCGTGACGGCATCGAGGTCGAGACGACCAACCGCTAGATCGCGAATCCCGAATGAAGAACGGCGCCGGAGGGCTTCCCCTCCGGCGCCGCTTTCGTTTCGCCTCAGCCGTGGATCAGCAGCTGTAGTACATGTCGAATTCGACGGGGTGCGGGTGCAGTTGCAGGCGCATCACCTCCTCCATCTTCAGCTCGATGTAGCTGTCGATGAAGTCGTCATCCATGACGCCGCCCTTCTTGAGGAAGGCGCGGTCCTTGTCGAGGTTGTCGAGGGCTTCCTTGAGGCTGCCGCAGACCTCGGGGATGTTGCCCCGCTCTTCCGGCGGCAGATCGTACAGGTTCTTGTCGGCCGGAGCGCCCGGATCGATCCGGTTCTCGATCCCGTCCAGGCCGGCCATCAGCAGGGCCACGAAGGTCAGATAGGGATTGCCCATCGGGTCCGGGAAGCGGGCCTCGATACGCTTGGCCTTGGGCGAATTGACGAACGGGATGCGGATCGAGGCCGAACGGTTGCGCGACGAATAGGCCAGCTTCACCGGGGCTTCGTAGCCGGGGACCAGGCGCTTGTAGGAGTTGGTCGTCGAGTTGGCGAAGGCGTTGATGGCCTTGGCGTGCTTGATGATGCCGCCGATGTACCACAGGCACATGTCCGACAGGCCGGCGTATTTGTCACCCGCGAACAGCGGCTTGCCGTCGCGCCAGATCGACTGGTGCACGTGCATGCCCGAGCCGTTGTCGCCGAAGGTCGGCTTGGCCATNCGGCGTATTTGTCACCCGCGAACAGCGGCTTGCCGTCGCGCCAGATCGACTGGTGCACGTGCATGCCCGAGCCGTTGTCGCCGAAGGTCGGCTTGGCCATGAAGGTCGCCGACTTGCCGTAGGCGGCGGCGACGTTGTGGATGACGTATTTGTAGAGCTGCAGCCGGTCGGCCATGGTCAGCAGGTCGCTGAACTTCAGACCGAGCTCGTGCTGGGCCGGGGCGACTTCGTGGTGGTGCTTCTCGGGCTGCATGCCCAGGTCGCGCATGACGCCCAGCATTTCGCCGCGCAGGTCCTGGGCGCTGTCGGTCGGATTGACCGGGAAGTAGCCGCCCTTGTGCGTCGGCCGGTGGCCCATGTTGCCTTCGGAATATTCCGCGCCCGTATTGGCCGGCAGCTCGATCGAATCGTAGGTGTAGCCCGTGTCGTGCGGCGCCGTGCTCCAGCGCACGTCGTCGAAGATGAAGAACTCGGCCTCGGGGCCGAAGAAGACGGTGTCGCCGACGCCCGAGGACTGGACATAGGCCAGGGCCTTCTTGGCCATCGAGCGGCTGTCGCGATTGTAGGGTTCGCCCGTGTCAGGGTTCAGCACGTCGCAGAACAGGAACAGGGTGGTCTGCTGATAGAACGGATCGATCCAGAAATTGGTCAGGTCCGGCTTCAGCAGCATGTCGCTTTCATTGATCGCCTTCCAGCCGGCGATCGAGGAGCCGTCGAACATCGTCCCCTCTTCCAGGAACTCATCGTCCACCAGGTCGATGTCGAAGGTGACGTGCTGCATCCGCCCCTTGGTGTCGGTGAACCGGAGGTCGACGTATTTTACGTCCTTCTCCTTGATCTCCTTGAGGATCTTGCTGGCGCTCATGGTGTTCGACGTCCTGTGGCTCGGGGAGGTGAAGAAACGGCCGCCCCGGAAGGACGGCCGACGGAAATTCAGACGGCCTGGGCGCCCGTCTCGCCGGTGCGGATGCGGATGACGTCAAGGACGTCGGACACGAAGATCTTGCCGTCGCCGATCTTGCCGGTGCGCGCCGCGGCCTGGATGGCGTCCACGACCGAGTTGACCATGTCGTCGGACACCACCACCTCGATCTTGATCTTGGGCAGGAAGTCGATGACGTACTCGGCGCCGCGGTAAAGCTCGGAATGGCCCTTCTGGCGGCCATATCCCTTGGCCTCCAGCACGGTCATGCCTTGCACGCCCGCGTCCTGCAGCGCTTCCTTCACTTCATCCAGCTTGAAGGGCTTGATGACGGCTTCGATCTTTTTCATTGGCGGTCCCAGGCGGCAAAGGACTCCATGCCNGTAAAGGGACATTGCATTGCACAATAAGGCAAGCGTTTTTCGCCCCCTGTCGCCATCCGTGAACGGAGGACACGTCCGATGACCCAGGCCCCCGACCCGGACTGGCGCCCCTCCGTGCCCTGGCCCGGCGCGGACGCCCACAAACATGCGCGCGGGCGGCTGGGCGTCGTCTCGGGCAAGGCCACGCAGACCGGCGCGGCGCGGCTGGCGGCGCGGGCCGGGCTGCGCATCGGCGCGGGGGTGGTGCGCATCCTGTGCCCCCCTGACGCGGCGGCCGTCATAGCCCCGGCCATCGAGGCCGTCATGCTGGCCCCCTTCGGCTCGGCCGAGGCGCTGGTGGCGGCCGTCGAGGGCATGGACGCCGTCGTCATCGGCCCCGCCGCCGGGGTGAACGACGCGACCCAGGCCAATGTCCGCGCCCTGGCCGGGACGGGCGCGGCGCTGGTCGTCGACGCCGACGCCCTGACCGTCTTCGAACGCTGGCCCGCCGAATTGTTCGGCGTCCTCGACCGCGACGACGTCCTGACCCCGCACGAGGGTGAATTCGAACGTCTGTTTCCCGGTCTGCTCGCCAGGGGCCGCCAGGCCGCCGCGCGCGAGGCGTCGAAACGCGCCGGGGCGGTGGTCGTGCTCAAGGGCCCGGCCACGGTGATCGCCGCGCCGGACGGACGGCTGGCGGTCAACGCCAACGGCGTCCCCTGGCTGGCGACGGCGGGAACGGGCGACGTGCTGGCGGGCATGATCGGGGGCCTGATGGCCCAGAGGATGGGCAGTTTCGACGCGGCGCGGGCGGCGGTGTGGATGCATGCCGAGGCGGCGCGCGGCTTCGGCCCCGGCCTGATCGCCGAGGATTTACCCGAGCGGCTGCCGCGGGTTCTGGCGGCGCTCTACCCACAGGCGGACTGACCGCGACGCCGGGCCCGGTTCAATTCGTCATCGAACCGGCCTATCTGCACGCCAACGCCGCCGGAGCCCGCCCCTTGCTGATCGTCCTGTCACCGGCCAAGCGGCTGGATTTCACCGAGCCCCATCCCGACCTGCCGGCCTCGGAGCGGCGTTTTCTGGACGACACCGCCAACCTGTCCCGGACGGCGCGGGCCCGCACGGTCGCTGAATTGCGCCGGCTGATGAACATCTCCGACGACCTGGCACGCCTGAACCGCGAACGCTTCCAGGCCTTCGACGCCGGCTCGACCGGCGGCGTCCAGGCCGCCTTCGCCTTCGCCGGCGACGTGTACGAGGGTCTCAAGGCGCGCGAGCTGGACCAGCCCTCGCTGGTCTGGGCCCAGGATCACCTGCGCATCCTGTCGGGTTTCTACGGCCTGCTGCGGCCGCTGGACCGGATCCAGCCCTATCGGCTGGAGATGGGCGCGCGGCTGAAGACCCGGCGCGGGTCCAGCCTCTATGACTTCTGGGGCGACCGGCTGTCGAAGCAGCTGAACGCCGACGCCGAGGGACAGGCCGATCCCACCCTGATCAACCTCGCCAGCCAGGAGTATTTCGGCGCCGTCGACGCCCGGGCGCTGAAACTGCCGGTGGTCACGCCGCACTTCCGCGAATCGAAGGATGGCGAAAGCCGGATCATCTCCTTCTTCGCCAAGAAGGCCCGGGGCGGCATGGCGCGGTTCGCCATCGATGAACGGATCGAGCGGCCGCAGGACCTGAAGGCGTTCGACCGCGACGGTTATCGCTTTGACAAGGCGGCCTCCAGCGACACAGACTGGATATTCACCAGATCGGGAAATTAAACCCGACTGTCGCCTTCGCAACCGCGAACGGCTAGGCTGACGAGACTGACGGACGGACGAGATACCCATGTTCCAATGGCCCAAACGCGGCGACGGCTCCCAGACCTCAAGCGAACCCTTCCGCGACATCGGTGATCTGAAGGGTCAGGTGGCGGTGATATCGGGCTCGACCTCGGGCATCGGTCTGGCCTTCGCCCGCGCCATCGCCTCGCGCGGCGGCGACGTGGTGCTGAACGGGCTGGGCGACCCGTCCGAGATTGAACGCACCCGGGCCGAGCTGGAAGCCAGCTGCGGCGTCCGCGTGCGCTATCACGCCGCCAACATGCTGCGCGGCGACGAGGTCGCCGACATGGTGGCTTACGGCAAGCACCAGCTGGGCCGCCTCGACATCCTGATCAACAACGCCGGCGTCCAGCACGTCGAGGCGGTGGAGAAATTCCCGTCCGACAAGTGGGAACAGATCATCGCCATCAACCTGTCCTCGACCTTCTACGCCACCCGTGCGGCCATCCCGATCATGAAGGCGCAGGGCCGCGGCCGGATCATCAACATCGCCTCGGCCCACGGCCTCGTCGCGAGCCCGTTCAAGTCCGCCTATGTCGCGGCCAAGCACGGCGTCATCGGCTTCACCAAGACCGTCGCGCTCGAGGTCGCCGAGGACAACATCACCTGCAACGCCATCTGCCCCGGCTTCGTCGAGACGCCGATCGTCGAGAAGCAGATCGCCGATCAGGCCCGCACGCGCGGCATGTCGAAGGAGGCGGTGCTGAAGGACGTGATCCTGGGCTCGCAGCCCACCAAGCGGTTTGTCACCACCGACGAACTGACCGGCATGATGCTGTATCTGGCGTCCGACCTCGGGGCCTCGGCCAACGGGGCCAGCTTCTCCATCGACGGCGGCTGGACCGCCCAGTAGGCACGGAGGCGAGCGGGTGTCGAAGCGAAAGCCGCCCACGCCGAAACGCCGGCCCATCAGCCTGGCCCTGCAGGGCGGGGGCTCTCATGGCGCCTTCCAGTGGGGCGTGCTGGACCGCCTGCTGGAGGATGACCGGCTCGACATCCGCGCGGTGACCGCCTCGTCCGCCGGAGCCATGAACGCCGCGGCCCTGATCAGCGGCCTGCATACGGGCGGGACAGAGGGCGCCCGAAGTCAGCTGGACCTGTTGTGGCGCGAGGTGAACCTGTCGGGCGGCCGCAACGTATTCGGAGACTCCTCGATCTGGAGCGCCGCCATGACCCCGGGCTGGCTTAAGGACAGCAGCCTGTGGCGGTCGGCCGAGAACGCGGCCATGTCGATGAGTCCCTACCAATTCAATCCGTTCAACCTCAATCCTCTCAAACGGGTTCTGGATACGACGATCGATTTCGAGGCCGTGCGCGCGTCCTCGATCCGGCTGTTCGTCGCCGCCACGGCGGTCAAGCACGGCCGCGCCCGCCTGTTTGAAAACCCCGAGGTCACCGACCAGGTCCTGCTGGCCTCCGCCTGCCTGCCGCACCTGTTCCAGGCGGTCGAGATCGAGGGCGAACCCTATTGGGACGGCGGCTATCTGGCGAATCCCGCCTTGTGGCCGCTGGTCTACGCCGATACGCCCGACGACATCCTGTTGCTGCCCTTGAACCCGTTCGTGCGCGAGGAGGTCCCGCGCGCGGCCGGGGACATCATGGACCGGCTGAACGAGATCGTGTTCAACGCGCCCCTGGTCGCCGAACTGAGGGCCATAGCCTTCGTCCAGGACATGATCGCCGACGGGCGGCTGAAGCGGACCGGCGACAACCGCTATCGCCGCCTGATGCTGCACGCCATCGAGCCGGGCCCGTGGCTGGGAGCCCAGTCGCTGAGCTCGAAATTCAATACCGAATGGACCTTCCTCAATGAGCTGAAAGCGCACGGGCGCGAGGCGGCGGGCGAGTGGCTGGAGCACTGCATCGACCATGTCGGCGAGCGATCCAGCATCGACATCAAGGCCCGCTTTCTGGCCTAGCCTACGAACCCCGCCGCACGCCTCAGGCGGTCGTTGATGGCCTCGCCGAGGCCATGCGCCGGGATCGGGGACACGGCGATCCCCGAAGGCCGTCCGCGGTCCGCTTCCCGCAGCCGCCGGAACAGGTTGGCCGCCGCCTCGCGCAGGTCGCCGGTCGGGCTCAGGCTCCAGCGCGGGTCGCCGACCCCCGGCCCGAAGCCCAGCAGGATCTCGCCGGCCCGCGCCGTCTCCGCCTCGATCCGGACGGGGGCGTCCGGCGCATAGTGCCGGGTCAGACGGCCGGGCGACCGATGCCCCTCCCCGCCCCGGTCGAGCGAGCCGACGACGGCCTCGATCTCCTCGCGGGTCACCGACCCCGGGCGCAACAGGGCGACACGGCCGTCCAGCACGGAGACGACGGTGCTCTCCACCCCCACGGCGCAGGGGCCGCCGTCGACGGCGGCGCCGGCGGCGAAACCGGTCTCCTCCACGGCGTCGGCGAAGGTGGTCGGGCTGGGCCGTCCCGACCGGTTGGCGGAGGGCGCCACCACCGGCCGCCCGAACGCCGCGATCAGGGCGCGGGCGCGGGCGTGGCCCGGCGCCCGGACGGCGACGCTGNTGTCCAGCCCGGCCCGGGCCAGGTCGCAGACGGCCGTCCGGTCGCGAACCGGGGCGACGATGGTCAGGGGTCCGGGCCAGAAGGCTTCGGCCAAGGCCCGGGCGCGGCCATCGAACACCGCCACCCCCTCGGCCTGGACGGCGTCGGCGACGTGGGCGATCAGCGGATTGAAGCGCGGACGGCCCTTGGCCTCGAAGATCGCGGCGACCGCGCGGGCGTCGCCCGCGTCCGCCGCCAGGCCGTAGACGGTTTCGGTCGGCAGGATGACCAGGCCGCCGGCATTCAGGACCCGAACGGCCTCCGCGTCGGACGCGCTCAGGACGGTCGCGCCTGAAGCGCGACCCGCACCGTCACCTGCCGTCCGACCAGCCTGTTCCACGGTCCCGCCGTTCCTATCCCGAAGTCCGCGCGATCCAGCTGGAACGCGCCCGCCAGATGCGCCCGGTCGCCATTGACGCGCAAGGCCAGCGGAAAGGCGATCGCCCGCGTGCGCCCCTTCATGGTGACGTCGGCGCGCGCCGTATAGCGGTCTCCCCCCAGCGGTTCGAGCGACTTCAGCTCGAAGCGGATGACCGGATAGCGCGCCGCGTCGAGAAAGGCCGGCCCGATGGCGCGTCCGGTCGCGACATCGGGCGACATCTTCAGGGACGCCGCCTGGACCGTCACCGAGGCCCGGGCGCCCTCCGGACGCAGGGGATCCATGACGGCGGAGCCCCGCCAGTCCTCGAACCGCCCGGTGCGCCAGCCGCCGAAAGCCCGGACGGACATCTCGATGCTCGACCCGTCCCGCTCAAGGGCCCAGGGCCCCGGCGCCGCCCCGGTCAGCAGGGGCGTCAGCAGCGCGAAGAGCAGCGCGACCCACAGTCTCATGGGCGACGCGGTATCCACGGAATCATCCGGTGCAACACATTGTCCCGGTCGACGAAATGTTGCTTGAGCGCGCCGAGAACGTGCAGAACGATCAGGGCGATGAGGAATTTGGCCGCCAGTTCATGCAGGTCCATGAGGGCGCCCGCGGTCTCGCGCCCGCCGCCCACCGGCAGCAGGGGCCATTCAAACAGGCCGAACCACAGAATCTCCCGGCCGGCCGCCGATGACGCCGCCCAGCCGACCAGCGGCATGGCGATGAGGAAGACGTAGAACAGGACGTGGGTCGCGCGCGCCAGCAGCTTCTGCCAGCGCGGCATGGCGTCGGGCAGCGGAATCGCGGGGTTGGCGATCCTCCAGCCCAGGCGTCCGAGCGTCAGAACCAGAATGCCGAGACCCACGGACTTGTGGACGTTGACGAACTCGCGCGAGGTCGGTCCCTCGGTCCATTCATGCCCGGCGATCAGGCCCACCTGCGTCACGACCAGGGCGGCGATCAGCCAGTGCAAGGTCAACGAGACGGTTGAATAACGGTTACGAGGTTCGGCCATGTCGCGCTCCAGTCTGCGCCCCAGACTGGACCACGGCGAAGCCGCCGCCAAGCCGCCGCTTGCATGCCCCGGCGGCAAGACGGCATGAACGCGGAACAGACCGAGTTGAGGCCCACCATGACCTACCGCGCGCCCGTCCGCGACATCGCTTTCGCCCTGCAGGCCGTGGCCGGGATAAACCAGGTCGCCGCCACCGGCGCCTTCCCCGACTATGACGCCGACGTGCTGGGCGCGGTGCTGGAGGCCGCGGCGCAGTTATCCGAAGGCGTCCTGGCCCCGCTGAACCGCATCGGCGACCAGAAGGGCTCCACCTATGCCAATGGCGCGGTCACGGCCGCGCCGGGGTTCGCGGACGCCTATCGCCAGTTCGCCGCGGGCGGCTGGACAGGCCTGTCCGCCCCCGTCCACGCCGGCGGCCAGCAACTGCCCAAGGCCCTCGAGCTGGCGGCCTATGAGACGGTCCACGCGGCCAACATGGCCTTCGGCCTGTGCCCCATGCTGTCGCTGGCCGCCATCGAGGCGCTGGAGGCGCACGGCACGCCGTCGCAGAAGGACATCTATCTATCGAAACTGGTCTCCGGCGAATGGACCGGGGCCATGGTCCTGACCGAGCCGCAGGCGGGCTCGGACCTCGGCGCCCTGACCGCCACGGCGACGCCGAACGGCGACGGGACCTACGCCCTGAACGGCCAGAAGATCTTCATCACCTGGGGCGACCACGACGCCACCGACAACATCGTCCACATGGTGCTGGCCCGCCTGCCCGACGCCCCGGCCGGCCCCAAGGGCATCAGCCTGTTCCTCGCCTCGAAATATCTGGTCAGGGACGACGGGACGCTGGGCGACCGCAACGGCTTCCGGCCCGTGGGCGTCGAGCACAAGCTGGGCATCCACGCCTCGCCCACCTGCGTCATGTCCTATGAGGGCGCGACCGCCGAACTGGTCGGTGAGCCCAACCAGGGCCTGGCCCATATGTTCGTCATGATGAACGCCGCCCGCCTCGCCGTCGGCGTCGAGGGCGTCGGCATCGCCGAACGCGCCTATCAGCACGCCCTCGCCTATGCCCTCGAGCGGCGGCAGGGCCGGTCGGTCTGGACCGGCGAGGCCAACGCCCCGATCGTCGATCATCCCGACGTCCGTCGCACCCTGTCGGTGATGAAGGCCAAGGTCGCCGCCGCCCGGGCCGTCTGCCTGTCCACAGGGGTCGCCGCCGATCTGGCCAGGCATTCGGCGACCGGGGAAGAGCGCCGGCGCTGGAAGGGCCGCGAGGACCTGTTCACCCCCATCGCCAAGGCCTGGTCCACCGATGTCGGCTGCGAGGTCGCGTCCCTGGGCGTCCAGATCCACGGCGGCATGGGCTTCATCGAGGAGACCGGCGCGGCCCAGCACTATCGCGACGCCCGCATCGCCCCGATCTATGAGGGCACCAACGGCATCCAGGCCATGGATCTGGTCGGGCGCAAGCTGTCGATGGACGGCGGCCAGTCCGCCCACGACCTGATCGCCGACATGAAGGCGACATTGGCGAGACTCCCGCGGCTCTACTCCGGCAAGCCGGTCGAGCGCTTCGCCGCCGCCGTCACGGCGGTCGAGGACGCGACCCTGTGGCTGCTGGACCGGAAGGCCGCTCCGGAAGGGGCCGCGGACGTCCTCGCCGCCGCCGACGCCTATCTGAAGCTGCTGGGCGACGTCGCGGGCGGCTGGATGCTGGCCCAGGGCGCGCTCTACGCCCGCGACCAGCTGGACGGCGGCCAGGGCGATCCCGCGTGGCTGGAAGGCAAGATCACCCTGTACGAGGTCTACGCCGCCAATGTTCTGGGGCATGCGTCCAGCCGGCTCGCCGCCGTGGGCCAGGGCGGGGCCCTGCTGGAGCGGATGAGCGTGGACGTGCTGGCGGGGTAGAGCCCAACGCTCTCCCTCCCCTTCATGGGGAGGGAGATGCATTCCGTCAGATGTGGATCACCCGCCCATAGGCGTCCAGCGCCGCCTCGTGCATGGCCTCGGACATGGTCGGGTGCGGATAGACGATGCCGTGGATGTCTTCCTCGGTCGCTTCCATGGCGATCGCGGTGACATAGCCCTGGATCATCTCTGTGACCTCGTGGCCGATCATGTGGGCGCCGATCAGGGCGCCGGTCTTCGCATCGAAGATCACCTTGACGAAGCCCTCGACCTCGCCGGCGGCCACGGCCTTGCCGTTCACGCGGAAGGGGAAGCGGCCGACCTTGACCTCGCGCTTGGCCTCGCGCGCGCCCTGCTCGGTGATCCCGACCGAGGCGACCTGCGGCTGGGCGTAGGTGCAGCCGGCGATGGGCGAGTTCACATTGGGCGTCTTGTAACCGGCGATGTGTTCTGCGGCGTGGATCCCCTCGTGCGAGGCCTTGTGCGCCAGCCAGGGCGCGCCGGCGCAGTCGCCGATNGTCGATGGTGATGTGGCCGCGGTCCATGTTGACGCCCAGCGCCTCAAGACCGATGCCGTCGGTGTTGGCGGTGATGCCGACCGCCGAGATGCAGACCTCGGCCTCCAGCGTCTCGGCCTTGCCGCCGGCCTCGATGGCCACCTGCACGCCCTTGCCGCCCTTCGACACCTTGGTGACCTTGCAGCCGGTGCGGAATTTCATGCCGCGCTTCTCGAAGGCCTTCTGGGCCGCCTTGGACACCTCCTCGTCCTCGACCGGCATGATCCGGTCGACGGCCTCGACGATCGTCACCTCGGCGCCCAGGGCGCGGTAGAAGCTGCCGAACTCCACGCCGATGGCGCCCGAGCCGATCACGACGATGGAGGCCGGCATCTTCTTCGGCGCCATGGCCTCCCGATAGGCCCAGATGCGGTCGCCGTCGGCCTCCAGGCCGATCTGCGGAATCGCCTTGGCGCGGGCGCCCACGGCCAGCATCACGGCCTTCGCCTCCACCGTGCGCGACCCGCCGGCCTTCAGCGCCACGATCACCTTGGGCGCTGCCGCGCCCTTCTCCAGCTTCGCCGTGCCCTCGATCACCTCGATCTTGTTCTTCTTCATCAGATAGGTGACGCCTTTGTTCATCGTGGCGGCCACCCCGCGCGAGCGCTGGATGATGGTGTCGAAATCGAACCCGACCTTGTCGGCGGACAGGCCATAATCCTTCAGGTGCGACAGGCTTTCGTACTTCTCGGCCGACTTCAGCAGGGCCTTGGTCGGGATGCAGCCCCAGTTCAGGCAGATGCCGCCCAGGCTCTCGCGCTCGACGATGGCGACCTTCTGGCCCAGCTGGCTGGCGCGGATGGCGGCGACATAGCCGCCNTGAGGTCGCCCGACAGGTCGGAGGATCCGACCCGGCCGCTGAAGCAGGCAGATGCCGCCCAGGCTCTCGCGCTCGACGATGGCGACCTTCTGGCCCAGCTGGCTGGCGCGGATGGCGGCGACATAGCCGCCCGGGCCCGAACCGATGACGATGAGGTCGAATTCAGCAGCCATGTCAGATCAGCTTCTCGATATCGGCCTTGATGGCCTCGGGTTCGACCTGCGGGGCGTAGCGCGCGACCACGCGGCCCTCCCGGTCGGTCAGGAATTTGGTGAAATTCCACTTGATGTCGCGGCTGCCGAGGAAACCCTTCTTCTGGCTGGTCAGCCAGGCGTAGAGGGGATGCCGGTTTGGGCCGTTGACCTCGACCTTGTCGAACATCGGAAAGTCGACGCCATAGGTGGAGGAGCAGAAGCTGGCGATCTCGGCGGCCCGCCCCGGCTCCTGCTGGCCGAACTGGTTGCAGGGGAAACCCAGCACCTCGAACGGTTTGTCCGCATACTGACGATGCAGGTCCTCCAGCCCGGCGTACTGGCCGGTGAAGCCGCATTTCGAGGCCGTGTTGACGATCAGCAGGGCCTGACCGCGGTACTGCTCCAGCGCCTGCTCGACGCCATCGATGGCCGTGGCGCTGAAATCATAGACCGTGGTCACGCCCTCTCTCCGCCTAGGCCAGCATCGTCACGGGATCTTCGATCATCGCCTTGAAGGCCTGCAGGAACCGCGCGCCGACCGCGCCGTCCACCACGCGGTGATCGCAGGTCAGGGTGACGGTCATCACCGTGGCGATGGCCAGCTGGCCGTTCTTGACCACGGGCCTTTGTTCGCCCGCGCCGACGCTCATGATCGCGCCCTGGGGCTCGTTGATGATCGAGGCGAACGACTGGATGCCGAACATGCCGAGGTTGGAGACCGAGAAGGTGCCGCCCTGGAATTCCTCGGGCTTCAGCTTGCGGTCGCGGGCGCGCTTGGCCAGGTCCTTGGACTCGGTTGCGATCTGCGACAGGGACTTGGTCTCGGCCGCGCGGATGATCGGGGTGATCAGGCCGCCGTCGATCGCCACCGCCATGGCCACGTCGGCGTGGTGGTGCATGGCGATGCCTTCAGGCGAATAGCTGGCGTTGGCTTCCGGCACGGCCTTCAGCGCCATGGCCGAGGCCTTGATGACGAAGTCGTTGACCGAGACCTTCACGCCCGACTTCTCGAGCATGGCGTTGACCCGGGCNGAGGCCTTGATGACGAAGTCGTTGACCGAGACCTTCACGCCCGACTTCTCGAGCATGGCGTTGACCCGGGCGCGCGACGCCAGCAGGCCGTCGATCTCGCAGTCGATGGTCAGCGGGAAATGCGGCACGTCGCGGAAGCTGTCGGTCAGGCGGCGGGCGATGGCCTTGCGCATGCCGTCCAGCGGGATCAGGTCGTAGCTGCCGTCCGGAATGCCCATCTGGGCCAGGGACTGGACCTTGCGGACCTCGCCGGCCGGAGCCGGGGCGGTCGATGCGGCAGGAGCCTGGGCGCCGCCCTTGGCGCCTTCGACGTCGCGTTTGACGATCCGGCCGTGCGGGCCGGTGCCCTTGACGGCTTTCAGATCGACGCCGTTCTGCGCGGCGATGCGGCGCGCCAGCGGCGAGGCGAAGACGCGCTCGCCGTCGGCCCTGGCCGGAGCGGCTTTGGGTGCAGCGGCGGGCGCCGGAGCGGCCTCGGCCTTAGACTGCTCAGCTTTCGGAGCTTCAGCCGGAGCAGCCGCCGCCTTCGGCGCGGGAGCGGCCGCACCGCCCTCGTCCTTCAGACGGGCGATGGGCGTATTGACCTTCACGCCTTCCGTGCCTTCCGCCACGAGGATGTTGGTGACCTCGCCCTCGTCGACGGCCTCGACCTCCATGGTCGCCTTGTCGGTCTCGATCTCGGCGATGACGTCGCCGGCCTTGACCACATCACCGACCTTGACGTGCCATTTGGTCAGCACGCCCTCTTCCATGGTGGGCGACAGGGCGGGCATCAGGATGTCGGTCATTGCACGCTCCCGGACTGGACGACCGGTTCTGCCACGGTCTGCACATTGTCCGCCTTGATGACGTCGGACAGGCCCTGGAGAATGCGGTTGTAGGCCTGACGCTCGTCATGGCCATGTCGCACCGCATAGCCGTGGGCCATGTGTTTGGCGGCATAGGCCAGCATGTGGCCGAACTGGACCGGATCGTTGAAGGCCGGCTTGACCGACATCACCGGCTCGTTCTTCGACCACCACATGCGCAGAATCTCGACGGCTTCGGCGTCGGCCGCGACGCTGTCCGGCGTCGTCAGCTGGAACTCGGGCTTCTCGCTCATGCCATCACCCGCTTCACGGCGGCCACGATCTTGTCCACGCCCGGCAGCGACAGGGCTTCCAGATTGGCGGCGTAGGGCAGAGGCACGTCCTCCTGGTGGACCCGCAGCGGCGGCGCGTCGAGGTAGTCGAAGGCGTGCTCGATC
Source organism: Brevundimonas sp. Root1423 (assembly GCF_001426805.1). Classification (NCBI taxonomy): domain Bacteria; kingdom Pseudomonadati; phylum Pseudomonadota; class Alphaproteobacteria; order Caulobacterales; family Caulobacteraceae; genus Brevundimonas; species Brevundimonas sp. Root1423. Next base: position 64,589 of record NZ_LMFL01000078.1, on the reverse strand, counting down.
ACCCGGGCCACGACCTCGGCGCCCACGCCCATGGGGCCCCAGCCTTCCTCGGCCGAGACCAGACGGCTGGTCTTCCTGACGCTCTCGACGATGGTTTCGTGATCCAGCGGGCGCAGCGTGCGCAGGTCGACGACCTCGCAGGAGATGCCCTCCTCCGCCAGCTTCTCGGCCGCCTGAAGGGCGAAGCCGACCATGCGGCTGTGGGCCGTGATGGTGACGTCGGTCCCCTCGCGCCGGACCTTGGCCTTGCCGATGGGGACCAGCCAGTCCTCGACCTCGGGCACGTCGAACTCCAGCCCGTACATCATCTCGTGCTCGAGGAAGACGACGGGGTTGGGATCGCGGATGGCGGCCTTCATCAGCCCCTTGGCGTCGGCGGCGTCATAGGGGGCGATCACCTTCAGGCCCGGCACCTGGGCGTACCAGGCCGAATAGTCCTGGCTGTGCTGGGCCCCGACGCGGCTGGCGGCGCCGTTGGGTCCCCGGAAGACGATGCTGGCGCGGATCTGGCCGCCCGACATGTAGAGGGTCTTGGCCGCCGAATTGATGATGTGGTCGATGGCCTGCATGGCGAAGTTGAAGGTCATGAACTCGACGATCGGCTTCAGCCCGGCCATGGCCGCGCCGACGCCGAGACCGGCGAAGCCGTGCTCGGTGATCGGAGTGTCGACCACGCGTTTGTCGCCGAACTCCTGGAGCAGCTCGCGGCTGACCTTGTAGGCGCCCTGGTACTGGGCGACCTCCTCGCCGATCAGGAAGACGCCCTCGTCGCGGCGCATCTCCTCGGCCATCGCGTCGCGCAGGGCGTCGCGGATGGTGGTCTTCACCAGCTTGGCGCCGGCCGGGATCTCGGGATCGCGCAGCTCGACCTTCGGCGTCGCGGCGACGGGCGCCGGCGCCTTCTCGGGCTCGCCGGAAGCGCCAGTCTCCGAATTCTTCGGAGCCGTATCCGGAGTCGTCGGAGTCGCAGCGGAATTCGTCGTCGAATTCCCTGCCGAATCCTCGCCCGCCAGACGGGCGATCGGCGTGTTAACCTTCACGTTCTCGGCCCCCTCGGCCACGAGAATTTCCAGCACCTCGCCCTCGTCGACGGCCTCGACCTCCATCGTGGCCTTGTCGGTTTCGATCTCGGCGATGACGTCGCCGGCTTTCACCGTGTCACCCGCCTTGATGTGCCATTTGGTCAGCGTGCCCTCTTCCATCGTGGGCGACAGCGCCGGCATGAGAATGTCGGTCACGCTGAGGCCTCCACATAGACGTCGGTGTAGAGCTCGGACGGATCCGGCTCCGGGCTTTCCTGGGCGAATTGAACGGCTTCGGCGACGATGGTCTTGACCTCGGCGTCGATGGCCTTGATCTCGTCCTCGGTCGCCCTGGCGGCGGCCAGCAGGGTCTTGATGTGATCGATCGGGTCGCGGGTCTTCTTGACCTCGTCGACCTCTTCCTTGGCCCGGTATTTGGCCGGATCGCTCATCGAATGACCGCGATAGCGATAGGTCTTCATCTCGAGGATGAAGGGCCCGCCGCCCTCGCGGGCGCGCTTGACGGCCCGGGCCACGGCGTCGCGCACCGCCAGCACGTCCATGCCGTCGACCTGTTCGCCGGGGATGCCGAAGCTCGAGCCGCGCTCGCTGAGCTGGGTCGTCGACGACGAGCGTTCGATGCTCGTGCCCATGGCGTACTGGTTGTTCTCGATGATGTAGATGGCCGGCAGCTTCCACAGCTGGGCCATGTTGAAGCTCTCATAGACCTGGCCCTGGTTGGCCGCGCCATCGCCGAAATAGATGAACGCGACCGAGTCGTCGCCGCGATATCGGCCCGCGAAGGCCAGGCCGGTGCCCAGCGCGACCTGCGCCCCCACGATGCCGTGGCCGCCGTAGAAGCCGGTGGCGGTGTCGAACATGTGCATCGACCCGCCCTTGCCCTTGGACGAGCCGCCGATGCGGCCGGTCAGCTCGGCCATGACCTCCTTGGGGTCCATGCCCGCGCACAGCATGTGGCCGTGGTCGCGATAGCCGGTGATGATCTTGTCGTGGCCCTGGCGCACACTCTCCTGAACGCCGACCGCCACGGCTTCCTGACCGATGTACAGGTGGCAGAAGCCGCCGATCAGCCCCATGCCGTACAGCTGGCCCGCCCGCTCCTCGAACCGGCGGATGAGGACCATCTCGCGGTAGAAGCGGAGCAGATCCTCTTTCGACGCCGTCGGCGTGTTGGGCAGTTTTGTCGCCTTGCTGGAATCAGCTTTGGCGGCGGGGGCTTTCGCCATCCGTCATCTCCCGGCTGGGCCCTCGCCAAATGGCAGGATGCAGGGCCTCTTGTCGTTACGGAAAGGGGCTTTAGCAGCCTTCGTTCCCGAAACGCAAAGCGCTCCGGTCAAGCTGTAACGAAAGTTCACGCCCGCGGCGCGGAAGCCTTCGGCGTCGCCGGGGCCGAGACCCGGATGACATAGTCGCGCGGGTCGCTGAAGCCCAGCACGGCCCGCGCGCGCTCTTCCAGCAGATCACGGGACAGGCTGTCGGTGCGCAGATAGCGGACGCGGACCTCGAGGTCGCGCCGCTGCTCCATGATCCCGGCCAGCTGGGTCTCGCGGCGCACCAGCATGGCGTCGCGCGCCTGCCCGCTCAGCAGGCCGCGCTCCCCGGTCAGGGCCTGAACGCCCAGGTAGGCGATCAGCAACAGCAGGATCACTGACGGAAAATAGGGCTTCATCCGGTCGGGCACTTATGGACGCTCCTTCTGAGCGCGGACTCAAGATTGAAGGAGTCTGACCGAAAATGCCTAATGAACCGTAGCTTGGCCGTAGAAACTGCGAGCCGGCGCCTACCGGTTCAGCAGCATGCCGTCGCCGAAATAGGCCCCCTGATCGCCCAGCATCTCCTCGATGCGGAGCAGCTGGTTGTATTTGGCCGTGCGGTCGGAGCGGGCCAGCGAGCCGGTCTTGATCTGCCCGCAGTTGGTGGCGACGGCCAGGTCGGCGATGGTGGCGTCCTCGGTTTCGCCCGACCGGTGGCTCATCACGGCGGTGTAGCCCGCCCGATGCGCCATATCCACGGCGTCAAGAGTCTCCGACAAGGTGCCGATCTGGTTGACCTTCACGAGGATGGAGTTGGCCAGGCCCTCGCCGATGCCGGCGGCCAGTCGGGCCGGATTGGTGACGAACAGGTCGTCGCCGACGATCTGGCAGCGGTCGCCCAGCCGCTCGGTCAGCATCCGCCATCCGTCGAAATCATCTTCCGCGCAGCCGTCCTCGATCGACACGATCGGGAAGCGTTCGCACAGGTCGGCGAGATAGTTGACCATGGCCTCGGCCTCGAGGGTCTTGCCCTCCCCGGCCATGACGTATTTGCCGTCCTTGAAGAATTCCGTGGCCGCCACGTCGAGGCCGAGGTGGAAGTCCTCGCCGGCCAGATAGCCGGCCGCCTGTCCCGCCCGGGTGATGAAGCTCAGCGCCTCCTCGGCCGAGGCCAGGTTGGGGGCGAAGCCGCCCTCGTCGCCGACGTTGGTGTTGTGACCGGCGTCCTTCAGCTGCTGGCGCAGGGCGTGGAAGATTTCCGAGCCCATGCGCAGGGCTTCCGAGAAGCTCTCGGCGCCCGTCGGCAGGATCATGAACTCCTGGATGTCGATCGGATTGTCGGCGTGGGCGCCGCCGTTGATGATGTTCATCATCGGCGTCGGCAGGATGCGGGCCGAGACGCCGCCGAGGTAGCGGTGCAGCGGCAGGCCTGACGAGATGGCGCTGGCCTTGGCGCAGGCCAGCGATACGCCGAGGATGGCGTTGGCGCCGAGGCGGCCCTTGTTCTCGGTGCCGTCCAGCGCGATCAGGGCCTCGTCGATGCGGCGCTGGTCTTCGGCGTCCATGCCGGACAGGGCGTCGAAGATCTCGCCGTTGACGTTGTCGACGGCCTTGCCGACGCCCTTGCCGCCCCACAGGTCCTTGTCGCCGTCGCGCAGCTCGACGGCCTCGTGCGCGCCGGTGGAGGCGCCCGAGGGCACGGCCGCCCGGCCGAAGCTGCCGTCATCGAGGATCACATCGACCTCGACCGTCGGATTGCCGCGGCTGTCGAGAATCTGGCGGGCGACGATGTCGGCGATGTCGGTCATGGGAGCGCTCTGCTGTCAGGGAAGTCGGCGGGGTTTAGCCCAACCCCCGCCGAATCGCCAACCGTCAGGCCTCGGGGATCAGGAGCACCCTTCGACCATCTGGATCGCCGGCCCGCCCACATGGACGATGCCGACCTTGCCCGTGCTGTCGATCTCGTAGCGAACGCCGCGCGCCGCCGCGTCCTGGACATAGGCATGGGGCGTGGCGGGGCCGCCGGAGGCCCAGACGAAGATGTCTTCGGCGGGGGCAGGCGAATATTTGTGGGGCTCCGACACCGCCCGGGCGCCGTAGGCCGCCTTGATCGCCACAGACGGGTCGCCCACGCCGAAACCGCGATCCGTCTTCAATGTCGACGGCGCCGCGACCGAGATGCGGGTCAGGACGCCGTCCTGGATCATGACCAGCAGGCCGTCCGGCGCACGTTCGGGTCGCCACTGGTCACACGTCTCGGGCTCCGCGCCCCCGACCGACGCCGGGTCGCTGTCGGGGCCCAGCGCCGCCTCGACCTCGGCCCTGGTCATGCCGATGCGCAGGGGGCCGAACCCCTCGGCGGTCAGGGCGTTCGGGTCCGCCGCCGGAGTCGCCGGCGGGACCGGAGCCTCCGCGGCAGGACTTTCAGCCGTTTCGGGGGCGTTGCAGGCGGCGAGCAGCATCAGCGACGCGGCGGCGGTGACAAGGCGGATCATGCACAGGCTCCGTTTCATCGAGGAGCCGCATAGACGCACGAAAACGGCGCGCGGTGAACCGCGCGCCGTCATTCAGTCAACCCTCCCGGCTCGGCCTGCGCGCTTCGCGCTCCGTTGGCCGGGATGACAAGCTTCCAGGGTCCTAGTCTTCCTTGGGCGTCAGAACCTGACGGCCGCGATAGGTGCCGGTCTTCAGGTCGATGTGGTGCGAGCGGCGCAGCTCGCCCGTGTCCTTGTCCTCGGTGTAGNCTTGGGCGTCAGAACCTGACGGCCGCGATAGGTGCCGGTCTTCAGGTCGATGTGGTGCGAGCGGCGCAGCTCGCCCGTGTCCTTGTCCTCGGTGTAGGGGTTGGTCCCCAGCGAGTCGTGGGCGCGGCGCATGTTGCGACGCGAGGGCGATACTTTGCGCTTCGGAACGGCCATGTCCGTCTCAATCTTCTTAGTCGGCGCTGCAGGAGCGCGAAAACAACAGCGGCGGCCCGAAAAGAGCCGCCAGCGAGGGCGGGCTTATGCATGAAGCCGCGGGCGATTTCAAGGCATGTCGCGGCGGCGCTCAATCCAGGGCGCGTTCCATGACGACGAAGTGCAGATCGTCACGCCGCGGCAGGCCGAACCGGGGATTGCCATAGGGGAACGGCAGGGTCTCCCCGGTGAGGCGATAGCCCAGCCGCTCGTACCAGGCGATCAGGGTCTTGCGCTGCGGAAACACCGAGATTCGCACCCGTCTGGCCCCGAAGCGATCCGCCAGCGCGGCGTGGGCGGCCTCGACCAGCCGGCGGCCGAGACCGCCGCCCTGCAAGGTCGGGCTGACGGACAGCATGCCGAAATAGCCAATTGCCCGGTCGCGTTCGGCGATCAGGACGCAGCCGACCGGTTCATCCCCGCGCCAGGCCGACAGCAGGGCCTGTTTCGGATCGGCGAGGATGTCGGCCAGGTCCTCCGGATCGGTGCGCTGGCCGTCCAGCAGGTCGGCTTCCGTGGTCCAGCCGGCGCGCGAGGCCTCGCCGCGATAGGCGCTCTCGATCAGCCTGTGCAGCGGGGGGATATCGGTCGCGACGGCGTCGCGGATGTCGATCTCAGTCATGGCCCAGCATTGCGGCGACCGCCTCGCCGATCGCAAGGGAGCTGGTCAGGCCCGGGCTTTCGATGCCGAACAGGGCGACGAGGCCGTCGAGACCGTGGACCTCGCGGCCGTGCAGCTGGAAATCCGGCTGCGGCTCGCCCGGCCCGTGCAGCTTGGGCCGGATGCCGGCGTAGTCGGGGGTCAGGGCGCCGTCGGGCAGGCCGGGCCAGAAGCGGCGGACATAGCCCTCGAACTCGGCGGCCTTGGCGGCGTCGACCGCATAGTCCTCGGTCTCGACATAGACGAGGTCCGGCCCGAACACGGCCTGTCCGCCCAGATCCTTGCGGTAGTGGGTGCCCAGGGCGCCCGGGATCGGCGGGGGATAGATCAACCGTTCGAACGGCGCCTTGCCGGTCAGGCGGAAATAGACGCCCTTGCCGAAATGGCCGGCGGGAATGCGGTCGGCGGGATAGCCTTCGATCCGGGCCGCGACCGCCTGGGCGCCAAGGCCCGGCGCGGTGACCAGCAGGCGCGTCGTCAGCCTCGTCCCCTCCTCCCCGCCCGTGGTGAGGGTGAAGCCGCCGCCGGACGCCGGTCCGGCGCGTTCGAACGGCGTGGAAACGACGACCGAGCCGCCCGCATCCTCGATCTCGCCCTGCAGGGCCAGCATATAGCCGTGGCTGTCGAACACGCCGCTCTCGGGCGACAGGATGGCGGCGTGGGCGTTCAGCCCCGGCTCCAGCGCCCTCGCCTGGGCTCCGGTCAAATGATCCAGCGCCTCGACCTCGTTGGCGACCCCCTGTTCGAAGATGGCCTCGATCCGCGCGACCTCCGCCTCCTCGGTGGCCACGACCAGCTTGCCGCATTTGCGGTAGTCGATCTTGTGGCTCTCCAGGAAGGCGTAGAGCAGCCGCCGGCCTCCAACGCAGAACCGCGCCTTCAGCGAGCCCGTCGGATAGTAGAGGCCGCCGTGGATGACCTCGGAATTGCGCGAGGAAACGCCCTGGCCAATGTGAGGCTCTTTTTCAAGCACCAGCACCGACAGGCCCCGCTTCGCCAGCGCCCGTCCGCAGGCCAGGCCGACCGCGCCGGCGCCCACCACCGTCGCGTCGAAGTCGAAGCTCATGCCTTCGGGCCGTAGAGCGCCGCCGCCCGCGCCTCGAAACAGGCCATCAGCTTGTTCACGGCGCGATCGAAATTGGCGTGCAGAACCCCGTCCAGCAGCCGCGACTTGAAGGCGAAATCGATGAAGAACTCGACCCGCGTTCCCTTGGGATCGGGGAAGAACTCCCAGCGGTTGTTCAGGTGTCTGAACGGTCCGCGCAGCAGGCCGACCTCGACCCTGTCGCGGTTCCGGTCATGCCGCACCCAGGTCGAGAACCGCTCCTTGAGGAAGGAAAAGCCGACCGCCGCCTCCGCGTCCAGAACGGAGACGCCGGGTGCCTCCTCGCGCGGGCTCCAGGTCCGCATCCCGGTCACCCATGGCACGAACTCGGGATAGGCGCGCACATCCGCGACCAGCGCGGCCAACTGGTCCGGCGTGTACGGCAGGATCTTGGTGACGCGGTGAACGGCCAAACGCGGCTCAGCGTCCGGTCTGGGCCAGACGCGCGGCCCTGAGGCGCGCGAAATCATCTCCCGCGTGGTGAGAGCTGCGGGTCAGCGGCGACGACGAGACCATCAGGAATCCCTTGGCCCGGGCGATGGCCTCATAGGCCTTGAACTCGTCCGGGGTGACGAAACGGTCGATCGCGGCATGCTTGCGGGTCGGCTGCAGATACTGGCCGATGGTGATGAAATCGACGCCGGCCGAGCGCATGTCGTCCATCACCTGCATGACCTCTTCGCGAGTCTCGCCCAGGCCGACCATGATGCCGGACTTGGTGAACTGGTTGGGGTCGCGCTCCTTGACCATCTGCAGCAGGCGCAGGCTGTGGAAATAGCGGGCCCCGGGGCGGATCTTCAGATACAGCCGCGGCACGGTCTCGAGGTTGTGGTTGAAGACGTCCGGCGTGGCGTCGATCATGACCTCGGCCGCGCCATCCTTGCGCAGGAAGTCGGGCGTCAGGATCTCGATGGTGGTGTTCGGGGCCTGCAGCCGGATCTGGCGCACCACCTCGGCGAAATGGGCCGCGCCGCCGTCGGCGACGTCATCGCGGTCGACGCTGGTGATGACGACGTGGTTGAGGCCCATTTCGCGGACGGCGAGGCCGACCTTGGCAGGCTCTTCGGGGTCGAGCGGCTGGGGCAGGCCCGTCTTGACGTTGCAGAAGGCGCAGGCCCGCGTGCAGGTGTCGCCCATGATCATCAGGGTGGCGTGCTTCTGGCTCCAGCANTTCCGGGTCCAGCGGCTGGGGCAGGCCCGTCTTGACGTTGCAGAAGGCGCAGGCCCGCGTGCAGGTGTCGCCCATGATCATCAGGGTGGCGTGCTTCTGGCTCCAGCACTCGCCGATGTTCGGGCAGGCGGCTTCTTCACAGACCGTGTGGAGGCCCTTCTCCTTCACGATCGCCCGGGTCGCATTGTACTGGCCCGAACCCGGCGCCTTGACGCGCAGCCAGTCGGGTTTCTTCAACACGGCCGTTTCCGGGCGGTTCTGCTTTTCCGGGTGACGCAGTTCAGCCGGCGTCTTCGTCAGGGTGTCGATCAGCGTGACCAAGGCGTCGCGGGCTCCGGGCTGTGCGAAACCGCTATGTCGTCCTTCCACGCGGCGAAGGCAAGGCGGCCCCGGGGCTCACGCAACGTAACGCATCTTTTCAATGCGGCTTGAGGGCCCTAGTTTGCCTCGCTCATCATAAAGGGCCGGAACCAACCGGGCCCACGGAGGATGGTTTTGCGCGTACCCCTGGATATGAAGGCCGGCGAGCAGACCATTTTCGACGCCCTGATCGCGGCCCGAGAAAAGTACGGCGACAAGGAAATCCTGGAGGACCAGGACCGCAAGCCCCTCACCTACACCGGCCTGATCCGCGCCGCCTTCGTGCTGGGGCGCAAGATCGCCGCCATGACCGAACCGGCCGAGCGGGTCGGCATACTGCTGCCGTCCAGCATGGGGGTGGTGGTCACCTATTACGGCCTGCACGCCCATGGCCGGGTGCCGGTGATGCTGAATTTCACCTCGGGCGAGGCCAACATCAAGGCGGCGATCAAGGCCGCAGGCGTGAAGAAGGTCCTCACCGCCAAACGCTTCATCACCCAGGCCAAGCTGGACGACCTGGTCGCGGACCTGGCCACGGTCGCCGAGATCGTCTGGCTGGACGACGTGCGCGAAACGATCGGCCTGCAGGACAAGCTGTACGGCCTGATGGCCGGGCTGATGCCCAAACGCTTCCGCGTGAAGACCGAACCCTCCTCTCCGGGCGTGGTCCTGTTCACCTCCGGCAGCTTCGGCGCGCCCAAGGGTGTGGTCCTGAGCCAGTGGAATCTGGTCGCCAACTGCCGTCAGGTGGCCCAGCACATAGACCTGGACCCCGACTGGGTCATGTTCAACCCGCTGCCGACCTTCCACTGCTTCGGATTGACCGGAGGCGTGCTGCTGCCGATCCTGCAGGGGCTGAAGGCCTTCCAGTACCCCTCGCCCCTTCACGCCAAGCAGATCGTCGAACTCCTGCCGCAGGTGAACGCCTCGGTCCTGTTCGCCACCGACACCTTCCTGAACCAGTACGCCCGCGTCGCCGCCGCGGACGACTTCGCCACCCTGAAGTTCGTCGTCGCCGGGGCCGAACGCGTGCGCGACGAGACCCACCATCTGTTCAACACCCGCTTCCATGGCCTGAAGCTGCTGGAAGGCTATGGCGCCACCGAAGCCGCGCCGGTGGTGGCCGTGAACCATCCTGACCGCAACCGCCCCGGCACCGTCGGCCAGATGATGCCTGGCCTCGAATGGCGCATCGACCCCGTCGAGGGGATTCCCGAGGGCGGCCGGCTGTATCTGCGCGGCCCCAACGTCATGCGGGGCTACCTCTCGGCCGACGATCCGCTGTCCATCGACCCGCTGGCGGGGGGCTGGCATGACACGGGCGATATCGTCGACATCGACAAGGACGGCTACGTCTCGATCCTCGGCCGGGTGAAACGGTTCGCCAAGATCGGCGGCGAGATGGTGTCCCTGACTGCAGTGGAGGGGCTGGCCAGCGCGGTCTGGCCCGACGCGCGCCACGCCGTCGTCTCCATCCCCGACAGCCGCAAGGGCGAGAAGCTGGTGCTGGTCACCGACCGCAAGGACGCCGACGTCGCGCGCCTGGCCGAATGGGCCCGCAGCCACGGCGCCCCCGAACTGGCCGTGCCCAAGAAGATCCTGCGCGTCGTCGAGGTGCCCGTCCTCGGCACCGGCAAGACCGACTACGTCCGCATCCAGCAGATGGCGGAGGTCGACAAGGCCGCCTGAATTTCACCGTTGAACTGACACAGCCTCTGTTCCAGTCTGTCGGTATCAGAAGGAGGGTTTCATGTTCGATTCAGTCGCGCGGTATCAGCCGCAGCTTCTCAGCGTCCTGCGCATCGTGTCCGGCCTGCTGTTGCTGGAACACGGCACGGCCAAGGTGCTGGGCTTTCCGGCCGTCGAAGGCGTGCCGCCGCCCGGCCTGAGCCTCGCCGGCCTGTCGGGTCCGTTCGAGCTGGCTCTGGGTCTGCTGCTGACCCTCGGCCTGTTCACCCGACCGGCCGCCTTCCTCGCGGCCGGCTTCTGCGCCGTCGGCTACTGGGCGATTCACGGCCTGCAGAGCCCCTTCCCCATCCTCAACGGCGGGGAGACCATCGCCCTCTACTGCTTCGTCTTCCTGTATCTGATGGCCGCGGGTCCGGGGCCGTGGAGCATCGACGCGGCGATGCGGAAAAAACCCTACGTCTGACCGATCCGCACGCCCGTCATCGAGATCGAACCGCCCTCGATGACGTCGTTGAAGAAGCTGACCTCGTCGCCCGGCAGCCGCTGGGCGGCGACGTAGAGCAGCGGCAGATAGTGTTCGTCGGTCGGCACGCTCATCTGCGCGTCCTCGGCCAGGCCGACCCAGTCGATCAGGGCGGCGTCATCGCCCCGCATCAGGGCCGACTTGACCGCCTCATTGAAGCCCGAGGCCCAGGGGTAGGCCTCGCCGCCGGTCCGCTTCCAGGTCCGCAGATTGTGGACGAAGTCACCCGAACCGGCGATCACCACATCCTCGTCCCGCAGGGCCGAGAGCCGACGCGCCAGGTCGAAATGGCCCTGGGCATCCAGCCGGCGGTTCAGCGACAGCTGCACCACCGGCACGTCGGCCTCGGGCCAGACGTGGGCCAGCACCGACCAGGTTCCGTGATCCAGCCCCCACTGCGTCGTCGGCGTCGCCCCGGTCAGGTCAGAGACACGCGCCGCCAGCTCCGGCGAGCCGGGCGCCGGATATTGCATGGCATGGAGGGCGTCGGGAAAGCCGCCGAAGTCATGAATGGTTTCCGGCCGCGCCTGAGCCGTCACGCCCAGCCCGTCGGTTTCCCAATGGGCCGAGACCATGACCACGCCTTTCGGCTTGCCGATCGACGCCCCGACCTCGCGCCAGACGTCCGCACAGGGACCGCCCAGGGCGTTCATAGGCGAGCCGTGACCGAAGAAGATCGCGGGCTGGCGCATCAAGCCACCAGCTTCTTCGCCGTCTCGGCGACATAGCGGCCCTGCCAGCGTGCGCCTTCGAGTTCGTTGGCGCTGGGCATGCGCGATCCGTCGCCGCCGGTGATGGTGGTGGCGCCGTAGGGCGAGCCGCCGGTCATCTCGTCGATGCGCGACTGTCCGGCCCACGCATACGGCAGCCCCGCGACCAGCATGCCGTGGTGCAACAGGGTCTGGATCAGGCCGATGAGGGTGGTTTCCTGCCCGCCGTGCTGGGTCGCGGTCGAGGTGAAGGCCGAACCGACCTTGCCGACCAGAGCGCCCTTCATCCACACGCCGCCGGTCTGGTCCCAGAAGTTGCGCATCTGGGACGCCGCCGTGCCGAAGCGGGTGCCCGCGCCGACGATCACGGCGTCATAGGTCTCCAGATCGGCCACCGCGGCGATCGGGGCGGCCTGATCGAGCTTGTAGCCGCTGGCCCTGGCCAGTTCGTCCGGCACCAGTTCGGGCACGCGCTTGATGTCCACCACCGCGCCCTCGACCGACCGCGCGCCTTCGGCGACGGCCTCCGCCAGGGTTTCGATATGGCCGTAGGTGGAGTGATAGAGAACGAGAATCCGGGGCATGAAACCCTCCCATGATGACAACACGACTCTGTTCCGCAACAGTGTCTGTGCCTGATGTGGGATATCAGGACGTCTCTGCAAGGGGCCGCGTTCTGAAACCGTCGGTCAGGACCGCGGTTCCTCCCTCCGGGGGCCGATCGGGCAGATGCGGTCGTAGAAGGCCTGGTCGGCCGGGGTGCGCTGTCCGCGGATCAGGCGGAAGCGATGCTCCACCACCATCGCCTGCTGTTCGATGTTCAGATCGCCCCAGGCGCAATCCATGCCGACCGGATATTCATAGGACGAGGGCCGGTCGCCGGCCCTGAGCTTGCCGGTCAGCAGATTCACGCCCTGCTGCGCCTGCCAGACGTGGGTCAGTTCGTGAATGAAGGTCGCCTGCAGCCGCAACGGGGCTGCGGCGATGTCGCGTGGCAGCGTCCGCCCCGGCCAGACGATCCAGTCCCGCCCGAACCAGCGTCCGGCCACAAAGGCCCGGTCGAACGGCCAGGGAGAGTGCAGGAAGCGGATGCTGCGGAGGTCCAGGCTGTCGCCGAACGCCTGTTCCGCCAGCGCCCGCTCCGCGACCGTCAACAGGCGGATCATGGGCCGGCGTAGCCACCGGTCGGGCTGACCCACTCCCAGTGCCAGGGCTCGTAGACATAGGGGGTGAAGCCGAACCGGCCCGCATTCTTGACCAGCCAGCGGTAGGTCGGGCTCCGCGCCATGTGCAGCCGACTGGCCGGCGAGGTGTTGTCGACCCCCAGATCCGCCAGCTGGCCGACATAGAGGTCCACCGCCGTCCCGGTCCGGTGCGGCGAGCAGACGGCGCGCCTCAGCCCGTCGCAATTGCCCGCCGCCGCGCAGCGGGCCGCGTCCGCCTCGGGATCGCGGAAGCCGGAAAAGATCTGCAGCAGTTCGGGATCGTGGGCGACCTCGGGAACCTCGGCGCGCGCGGCCTGGACCAGGCGGCGATAGGCGTCCAGCACGTCGCGGCGCAGCAGCCGCGTCAGGCGGTCGGCGTGCTCTTCCGATTCGACCAGATAGCCCAACTGGTACAAGGGCGGCGGATCCGGGCAGGGTTCGTCGCGCACCCGCGCCATGATGAAGGGCCGCCGCTCCTGCCACAGGCCGCGGAAGGTCTGGAAGGTCGCCGCGTCGAACCAGCCGGTCGGCGGCAGGCCATGCCCGATCTGGAACTCCGCCAGCCGCCGCGCGAACACCGGCGAGTTCGGCGCGCAGTCGGTGCCAAGCTCCCGCTGGATCAGCGGCAGATAGGTCTCCCAGCCGTACTCGGTCGGGCCGAAGGGGGCCCATTCCATGCGCTGCCACGACAGGCTGTTGGCGAGGGCCGGCCCGGCCCATTCGATGGGGTCGGCGTCGCACGCCTCGGCCTGGCCGCGCGGCGGCGCGCGATGCTGGGCCTCGACCGGGGTCGCCGCGCACAGGCCGAAGACGGTCAACAGCAGCAGGATCAGACGCATCGTCATGCGGGGATGGTGACCCTGTCCGTGTGGCCGCCGCAAGGCCTTTGAGGCGGGTGGGCCGCAGGCTCGCACGCGGCGCTCAAAGTCGGCATGGTGACCCCACGGCCGACTCGGGCCGGATCGCCGGACTCACCCATGACCGACGCACCCGTCGCCGCAGCCGCCCCGGGCCCGGCCCGCCGTTCCAACGCCGTTCTGGCGGCCTTCTCGGGTCCCTGCCTGCCGCTGGCCGCCTTCGGCGTCGCCCTGCCGGTGACCCTGCCGGAGTTCTACGCGACCTGGGTGGGACTGGAGCTGGGCGTGGTGGCCGCCGTCTTCATGGCGGTGCGGCTGATCGACATCGTCTTCGACCCCTTCATCGGCTGGGGCATGGACAGGACGAAGACGAAGTGGGGCCGTTACCGCCCGTGGATGGCGATCTCGACCCCGATCCTGATGCTGTCGGCCCTGATGATGTTCGTGCTGGTCCAGCCCGGCGCCGGCGCGGCCTATCTGTTCGGCTGGCTGCTGGTCCTCTATCTCGGCTTCTCGATCGGCACCCTGGGCCAGCTGGGCTGGGCCTCGGTGCTGGCGCCGCAGTACGACCAGCGCAGCCGCGTCTACGGCTGGTGGCAGGTGTTCAACATCATCGGCGTGATCCTGATCCTGATCCTGCCGACGGTGGTGGTGAAGACCGGGCTCGGCGACTACGCCGCCGGCGTGCGCATCATGGGCTGGGCCATCATGATCGCCCTGCCCGTCACCATCGGCCTGGCCATGTTCGTCGTGCCCGAGCCGGTCAACGCCGGCGCCGCCCCGCACGGCGGCCCGAAGGCCTATCTCAGCCTGTTCGGCAAGAAGACGGTGCGCAAGCTGCTGTTCGCCGACCTGCTGCTGGGCGTGGCGCCCGGCATCACGGGCTCGCTGCTGTTCTTCTTCTTCGGCCAGATCAAGGGCTACGACCACACGCAGGCCTCGCTGTTCATGCTGTTCTATTTCGTCGCCGGACTGGTCGGCGCGCCGTTCTGGGCGTGGCTGGCGACGAAGATCGGCAAGGACAAGGCCCTGGCGACGGCCAGCCTGATCTTCGCCGTCTTCTATATCGGCGCGACCCTGGTCCCGGGCGGTAATTTCGCCCTGACGGCGGCGGCCATGTTCATCGCCGGCCTGCCCTATGCGGCCGGCCTGTTCCTTCTCCGGGCCATGATGGCCGATGCGGGCGATGAGATCAGACTGGAGACCGGCGTCGATCGGACCGGCCTGATGTTCTCCATCCTGTCGGCGACCACCAAGATCGGCCACGTCGTGGCCCTGATCCCCTACCTGATCCTGCAATGGGTCGGTTTCCGCGCCATCCCGGGGGTCGAAGGGAACAGCGAAAGCGCGCTGCTGACGCTGCAGATTCTCTTCATTCTCGTGCCCGGCGTCCTGCTGGCGGCCGCCGCGCTCGTGCTCAAGGGCTATCCGCTGACCCCCGCCCGGCATGACGAGATCCGCAAGGCGCTCGAGGCGCGCGACGGCGTGGCCGCCGATCCGGTCGGGGAGCCCGCATGACCCCCATCGACCGCCTGACCGCCATCATGGCCAGGCTGCGCGACCCGGTCGGCGGCTGTCCCTGGGACGTGGAGCAGACCTTCGCCACCATCGCCCCCTACACCCTGGAGGAGGCCTATGAGGTCGCCGACGCTATCGAGCGGGGCGACATGGACGATCTCAAGTCCGAGCTGGGCGACCTGTTGTTCCAGACCGTCTTCCACGCCCGCATGGCCGAGGAACAGGGGCTGTTCGCCTTCGACGACGTGGCCAACGCCATCGCCGACAAGCTTGAGCGGCGGCATCCGCATGTCTTCGGCGACGAGGCGGCGAAACCGGACGGCGCCGCCCAGAAGGCCCGCTGGGAGGACATCAAGGCGGCCGAACGCGTCGCGAAAGCGCAGCACGGCGTGCTGGACGACGTGCCCGTCGGCCTGCCCGCCCTCGCCCGCGCCGCCAAGCTGACCAAACGCGCCGCCCGCGTCGGCTTCGACTGGCCCTCGACCGACGAGGTGTTCGACAAGCTGGACGAGGAGGTCGCCGAACTGCGCGTCGAGATCGCCGCCGGCGACCTCGACAAGGCCCGCGACGAGGTCGGGGACCTGCTGTTCGTGGTCGCCAACCTGGCGCGGAAGCTGGGAGTGGAGCCCGAGGACGCGCTGCGCGGGGCCAATGCGAAATTCGTGCGGCGGTTCGGCTTCATCGAGGCGGAACTGGCGAAGGACGGGCGGGGTCCGGAGCAGAGCGATCTGGCCGAGATGGACGGGCTGTGGGACGCGGCGAAGGCGCACGAAAGAGGCTGACCTTCTAACCTGAGATTGTATTCGCTGGCGTCGTTAGTTCTGCAGCATCCGATCGGCCCGTACGTTCTCGACTTCTACTGCGCGGCAGCGAAGTTGGCCGTCGAAGTCGACGGTCAAGGCCACGAACGTTCCGAGCAGATCGCGCACGACACGCGGCGCACAGCGTGGCTGCGCGAACAGGGCGTGAGGGTCTTTCGGCTCGCCGCCGAGGATGTCCGGGTGCATCTGGATGGGGTCGTGAATTTCATCCGGCGAACCGCTCATGAGCGGTGCGGCGGCTGATACCCCTCCACCGCTTCGCGGTCCCCCTCCCCATCGGCTTCGCCGACAGGGAGGAGACAACAGTGCTCCATCTCCTCCCTACGCAGTGGAGAGGGGGACCGCGAAGCGGTGGAGAGGAGCCCCGCCCCTACCCGAACTGCCGCTCGAACCGGCCCAGGGCCGCCGGGTGCAGCCGCACCACCACATGGGTCCGGCCCTGATCATCCGTCTCGCGGCCGGTGACGCGGCCGTTCTCGTACAGCCAGGCCAGGGCCTCGCCCTGGGACGGGTCCAGCACCAGTTCGGTCTCGGGGTCGTCGTCGATCAGCCCGGCGATGGCCTGGCGCAGGGGTTCGATCCCCTCCCCGGTCCAGGCCGAGACGGCGACCGCCTTGCCCTCGCGCGACAGGCGTTCGGCCTGGCCCAGCACGGCCTCGCGCACGTCGTCGGCCAGCAGGTCGATCTTGTTCCAAACCTCCAGCACCCGCCGCGTCTTGCCCTCCGGCGTCTCGATCTGCTTCAGCACCGCCTCGACGTCCTTGGCCTGGGCCTCGCTGTCGGCCGAGGCGATGTCGCGGACGTGCAGGATCAGGTCGGCCTCGCCGACCTCCTCCAGCGTCGCCCGGAAGCTCTCGACCAGTTCGTGCGGCAGGTCGGAGATGAAGCCGACGGTGTCGGCCACGATCGCGGGACGGCCCTGCGGCAGGCGGATGGTGCGCTGGGTCGTGTCGAGGGTGGCGAACAGCAGGTCCTTGGCGAAGACCTCGGAGCCGGTCAGCCGGTTGAACAGGGTCGACTTGCCGGCGTTGGTGTAGCCGACCAGGGCGATGGTCGGGAACGGGACCTTCTGGCGCTGCTTCCGGTGCAGGCCGCGGGTGCGGCGCACCTCGTCCAGCTCGACCTTCAGCTTGACGATCCGGTCCGCGATCAGGCGGCGGTCCAGTTCGATCTGGGTTTCGCCGGGGCCGCCGGTCGAGCCGGTGCCGCCGCGTTGCCGCTCGAGGTGGGTCCAGGTGCGGACGAGGCGGGATTTCTCATAGTCCAGCCGCGCCAGCTCGACCTGCAGCCGGCCTTCCTTGGTCCGCGCGCGGCGGCCGAAGATCTCGAGGATCAGGCCGGTGCGGTCGATGACCTTGCAGTCCCAGGCCTTCTCCAGATTGCGCTGCTGCACCGGCGAGAGGTCGTCGTCGACGACCACGGCCTCGGCCTCGGCGGCGCGGACCAGGGCGGCCAGCTCCTCGACCTTGCCCGAGCCGAACAGGGTCGCGGGGGTGACCTTGCGGATGCGCACGATCTCTTCGCCGCGCACGTCGAGGTCCAGCGCCCGGGCGAGGCCGACGGCTTCCTCCAGACGCTCGACCGACTGGCGCGAGCTGTCGCCGGCGCCGGAGTCGGAGCGTTCGGGGTGGATGACGACGGCCCGGATCAGCGGGACGGCGTGGTCGATGTGTTTGGTGGTCAGGTCTCGGGCTTTCTCTACGCCGTCACCCTCGGGCTTGACCCGAGGATCGGATGTTGGGGTGCGGATCGACAGATAGGAAGTCGACGGCCGTTGGGCCATCCCTGACGCACAGCCGCACCACGTNACCCGAGGATCGGATGTTGGGGTGCGGATCGACAGATAGGAAGTCGACGGCCGTTGGGCCATCCCTGACGCACAGCCGCACCACGTCTGGCCCTCGGGTCAAGCCCGAGGGTGACGGTCGAAGGGGCGGAGCGATCAGTCCTCGTCGGCTTCCGGCTCGTACAGCTGCACGGGCGCGGACGGCATGATGGTCGAGATGGCGTGCTTGTAGACCAGCTGCGACTGGCCGTCGCGGCGCAGCAGCACGCAGAAGTTGTCGAACCAGGTCACGATGCCCTGCAGCTTGACCCCGTTGACGAGGAAGATGGTCAGCGGCGTCTTGGTCTTGCGGACCGAGTTGAGGAAGGTGTCCTGAAGGTTCTTGGACTTGTCTTGCGACATGGCAGGTTCAGCCTGTTCTTGCTTGTTCTCCGGCCGAGGAGGAGCGGCGCGGGGCTGGATCGGATGTCCGGCCCCGTCAGCATAGGCATCGGCGGCGGCCGATCAATCTCATTCCGTGCGCGCGGACCTCAGATCGCGTCGCGGATCGCCTGATCGAGATACAGGGTCCGCAGCCGCGTCGCGATCGGTCCGGGCTTGCCGTTGCCGATCTTCGTTCCGTCGATAGACACCGCCGGCATGACGAAGCCGCTGGCCGAGGTGTAGAAGGCCTCCCTGGCCCGCGTGGCCTCGTCGACGCTGAAGGCCCGTTCCTCGAACGCCAGCCCCTCCTCCTCGATCAGCTTCATCACGGCGGCCCGGGTGATGCCGCGCAGGATGTTGGACTGGGCGTCGCGGGTTCTCAGCACGCCGTTCTCGTCGACGATCCAGGCGTTGGTCGACGACCCCTCGGTGACCAGGCCCATCTCGTCGACCATCCAGGCTTCGGCCGCGCCCTTTTCCTTGGCTGCCTGCTTGGCCAGGACGTTGGGCAACAGACCCACGGTCTTGATGTCGCAGCGGCCCCAGCGAATGTCGGGATGGGTGACCACGGCCACCCCCTTCTTCGCCGCCGCATTGCCCTTCGACAGCGGCAGGGAGCGGGCGGTGACGATCACGCTGGGCGCCGTGCCGTCGGGGGGGAACGGATGGTCGCGGCGGGCCGTGCCGCGCGTGACCTGGATATACACCAGTCCCTCGCGCACCCGGTTGCGCCGCACCGTCTCGTTCAGCACCCGCGCGAGTGCCTCGGCCGTCATCGGAACAGGGATCCGCAACTCGTTCAGGCTGCGGTGCAGGCGCGTCATATGGCCGTCGAAGTCGGCCAGGCGGCCGTCGAACACCGACCAGACCTCATAGACGCCGTCGGCGAACTGGAAGCCGCGATCCTCGACATGGATCACGGCCTGTCCGTGCGGCTGGTACTGGCCGTTGACGTAGGCGACCCGGCTCATGCCTCGACAACCTCTTCGATGTCTTCCTCGCCGCCGCGCGACGGCGACACGCCCAGAGACTTGAGCTTCCGGTGCAGGGCCGACCGCTCCATGCCGATGAAGGCCGCGGTGCGCGAGATGTTGCCGCCGAAACGCATGATCTGCGCCGCCAGATATTCCCGCTCGAACACCTCGCGCGCCTCACGCAACGGCAGGGCGATGATGCGCTCGCCGCCCAGAGTGCCGGTGGAGTTGGCGTTGGTCGCCTCCTGCGGCAGCATGTCGGCGCTGATCGGCTCGTCAGGATCGCCCGTGGCCAGGATCAGCAGCCGCTCGACGTTGTTCCTGAGCTGGCGGACATTGCCCGGCCAGGGATGGACCTGCAGCACGGCGATGGCGTCGTCGCCCAGCCGCCGCCGGGTCAGGCCCTGCGACGCCGACAGGGTGTCGATGAAGTAGTCGATCAGCTCCTGGATATCCTCGCGCCGCTCCGACAGGGCGGGCACGCGGATCGGCACCACATTGAGGCGGTGGAACAGGTCCTCGCGGAAGCGGCCCTCGGCGATCTCCTGCTTGAGGTCGCGCGAGGTCGAGGTCACCACCCGGATGTCGACCTGCACGTCCTGCTCGCCGCCCACCCGGCGGAAGCGCTGCTCGACGAGCACGCGCAGCACGCGGCTCTGGCTCTCGCGCGGCATGTCGCCGACGTCGTCCAGATAGAGGGTGCCGTTGTGGGCGCGTTCGAACACGCCGATCTTGCGCGGCCGGCCGTCGACGCCCTCCTCCCCGAACAGTTCGATATCCAGACGTTCGGGCGTCATGCCGGCGGCGGCGATGGCGACGAACTCGCCCCGCGAGCGGGCGCTGGCCTCGTGGATCTGGCGCGCGACCAATTCCTTGCCCGAGCCCGGCGGACCCGAGATCAGGACCCGGCTGTTGGCCGGCGCGACCTTGGCGATGGTGCTGCGCAGGGCCTGGGCCGCGGCGGAGCGGCCGATGAAGCCCGTCGGGGCCGCCACCTGGGCCCGCAGGCGCCGGTTCTCGCGCTTCAGCGAGCTGGCCTCGAGGGCGCGCTGGACCACCACCACCAGCCGGTCGGACTTGAACGGCTTCTCGATGAAGTCATAGGCCCCGCGCTGCAGCGCCGTGACCGCCGTCTCGATATTGCCGTGACCCGAGATCATCACCACCGGCAGGTCGGGATCCAGCTCCTTGATCACGTCCAGCAGTTCCAGCCCGTCCAGGCCCCCGCCCTGCATCCAGATATCCAGCAGCGCCAGCGACGGCTTTCGGGCCCGGATCGCGGCCAGGGCCTCGTCCGAGTTCGAGGCTGTGCGCACGGCGTGGCCCTCGTCCTCGAGCAGGCCAGAGACCAGCTCCCGGATATCGGCCTCGTCGTCGACGACCAGAATGTCGGCTCCCGTGGATCGCATGACGCCTCGCTATTCGGCGGCCGGGACGGCCGGGGACCGGGATGCTTTCGCATCCTTCGCCCCGGCCGCGCCGGTCGATTTGGGTTGGGATTTGAGGGGGAAGATCAGGCACACCCGGGCGCCCGAAAGGATTTCTGCATCGGCCATCTTCAACTCGCCGCCGTGCTCCTCGCAGATGCGTTTGACGATGGCGAGGCCCAGGCCGGTGCCCTTCTCGCGCGTCGTCACATAGGGCTCGGTCAACCGGTCGCGGTCCTTCGCGGGCAGTCCCATGCCGTCGTCCTCGATGACGAAGGTCGCCGTCTCGTCCTCGACCGTCAGCCGCGCCGAAATCCCCGGACGTTCGCCATCGCCCTCGCGCGGCGCGATCGCCCGGCGCGCCGCCACGGCCTCGCCCGCGTTCTTGAGGATATTGGTCAGGGCCTGGCCGATCATGGGCCGGTCGGCGTGCAGCACGGCCTTCGGCAACGGCTCGATCAGCTCGACCCCGATGTCGGACGCCGCCACGCGCTGGGCGAACACCGCCTCGCGAAGCAATTCGGCCGGATCGACGGCGGTGAAGCGCGGGGCCGGCATGCGGGCGAAGGACGAGAACTCATCGACCATCCGGCCGATGTCGCCGACCTGGCGGATGATGGTTTCGGTGCAGCGGTCGAACACCTCGACGTCGTCCATGACCTGGCCGCGGTAGCGCCGCCGCAGCCGCTCGGCCGACAGCTGGATCGGGGTCAGGGGGTTCTTGATCTCATGGGCGATGCGCCGCGCCACGTCGCGCCAGGCGGCGTTGCGCTGGGCCGTCACCAGCCGGGTGATGTCGTCGAAGGTCAGCACCATCTCGCCGCCGACGCCGCCCTCGATGCGCACGCGCAGCCGCCGGGTCTCGCCCTCCAGGCTGACGTCGATCTCTTCCTCGATATGGGCCTCAGCCCGGCCCGCCAGCTCGCTGAGCTCCGGCGACACGTCGCCGAGCGGCCGACCGATGATGTCGGCTTCGCGAATGGCCAGCAGTTCCACGGCGCTGTCGTTGATGGCCGAGACGCGGCGCTGGCGGTCCAGACCGATCACGCCCGCCGACACGCCGGACAGCACGGTCTCGATGAACCGGCTGCGGCCCGTGGCCTCCTCACTGGCGGCTCGCAATGCCGCCTGTTGGGCCGCGAGGTCGCCGGTCATGCGGTTGAAGGCGGCCGCCAGGGTCTTGATCTCGCCCGGCCCGTCGGCCGCGTCGACGCGCGCGGTCAGGTCTCCGCCGGCCACGCGGTCGGCGGCCTCGACCAGCCGGCCGATCGGCGCCGATATGGCGCTCGCCGCCCCCATGCCCAGCCATATGGCGCCGACCAGCACCAGCAGGGCCGTCTCGAAATAGCTCAGGGCGAAGGCGGCCTGGATGCGCTGCCGACTCTCCTTGGCCTCGCGATAGGCGACGATTGACTCCTCGCCGTTGCGCATCTGGGCGATCAGGCCGTCCTGCAGGGGCCGGACCAGATACAGATAGGCGTCGCCATAGGCCGGCAAGGCGATCAGCGACCGCACGGTGTCGGGGTTCTCCGTGACCTGCTGGGGCGGTTCCCCGCCTTGGGCCGCCGCCTCCAGCACCGCGATGGGCGGCGCGACATAGCGGGGGGCCCCGGGCGCCTCGCCGCTGGCCAGAACCTCGCCTTCCGGCCCGAGGATATAGATGGCGGGATAGCCGAACAGATCGGCGATCTGGGTCAGGGCGTCGGAAAACTGTATGCGGTTTTCGAACAGCGGCCGGGCCCCGACCAGTTGGTCTGCGATCAC
Source organism: Brevundimonas sp. Root1423 (assembly GCF_001426805.1). NCBI lineage: Bacteria > Pseudomonadati > Pseudomonadota > Alphaproteobacteria > Caulobacterales > Caulobacteraceae > Brevundimonas > Brevundimonas sp. Root1423. The sequence goes on along the minus strand of NZ_LMFL01000078.1, from coordinate 42,342 downwards.
CCGCAGGTCCCCGTCCATCTCCTCCGAGACGTCGTCCAGATAGGCCTCGCCGATCAGGGCTCCGTTCTGGACCGCCGACTGGACGTTGTCGCTGAACCACTGGTCCACCCCGCGGTTGACCAGCACGCCGAACACCAGGGCGATCAGCACCGCCGGCACCAGCGCCACCAGCGAGAACAGGGTCACGAACCTCAGATGCAGGCGCGCGCCCGCGTCCGTCCGTCGCCGGAACAGGGACAAGGCTCGCCGTCCCACAACGATCGCCAGGCTTCCGATCAGCAGCAGGTTGGCGCTCAGGATGACCAGCACCGCCTGGCTGGCGCTTGCCCGCGCGCCCTCGCCGCTGCTGCCCGGCGCGACGGCGACCAGCCAGATGGCGGCGACGGTGATCAGGAAGGCGAGCGTGTAGAAGACGAGGAAGGTGTTGCGCCGCCGCTCCTCCGACCAGCCGGCGAACCAGCGAACCACACCGCGTCGGTCCGCGGCGGGTTCAGGCTCTGCGTCAGCGGTCGGAATATCCGTCATGCAACGCCAGCTTCGACCAACTGTGGCTGAATATCAACAACAGGGTTGCCGGAATGCGTCACTGGCCGCCACAGCGCGCCAAGCTCCCGCTCGACATCCTCCGGCGTTTCCAGGCGGCACAACCGGGACTTGGCCGCCCTGCGCTCAAGGGGATCGGCGGGCCAGGGCGCCTGTTCGATGTACCAGCCCAGATGTTTGCGGAACATCTTCAGGCCCAGCGGCAGGCCGTAGAAGGCGACCGAGGCGCGCAGGTGTTCGATGACGATGTCCAGCCGCTCTTCGCGCCCGGGCTCCAGCAGCACGGTCCCGTCGGCCAGGGCCCGTTCCATATGCGCCGCCAGCCACGGCCGGCCATAGACGCCGCGGCCCAGCATCAGCGCGTCGGCGCCCGACTGGCGCATGGCCTCGCGCGCGTCGTCGGCGGTCAGGATGTCGCCGTTGACGATGACGGGAATGCCCACCGCCGCCTTGACCTCGCCCACCGCCGTCCAGTCCGCCTGCCCGGTGTAGAACTGCGCCCGCGTCCGGCCATGCACGGTCACCGCCCGCACGCCGATCTCCTCGGCCCGTTTCGCCAGCAGGGGCGCGTTGCGGTGCGCGTCGTCCCAGCCCAGCCGCATCTTGACCGTCACCGGCCGCGTGGTCGCTTCGACCGCCGCCTGCATCAGCCGGCAGGCCAGCTCGGGCGTCCGCATCAGGGCCGAGCCGCAGGCCGAGCCGGTGACCTCCTTGGCCGGACAACCGAAATTCAGGTCGATGATGTCGGCCCCGGCCCTCTCGGCCATGCGCGCGCCCTCGGCCATCGCGGCTGGATCGCGCCCCACCAGCTGGATCACGGTGAGCGGCAGGCCCTCGCCCACGGCGGCGCGCCGCACCACGTCCGGCCGGGCCCGCGCCAGCTCGGCGGCCGCCACCATCTCGGTCGCGACATAGGCCGCGCCCAGCCGCGAGGCCAGCCGCCGGAACGGCAGGTCGGTGATCCCTGTCATGGGCGCGGTCAGCACCCGTCCGGGCACCCACACGTCGCCGATCTGTATGCCTGCAGCCATCGGTCCCTTTCCGCGCCGTCGCCGCCCCTCGTCAAGCGCAACCGCGGCGATTAGAAGGCCGGGATGACCACGCCCGCACCCGCCTTCGCCGCCATCGTGGTCGCCGCCGGCTCCGGCTCCCGCGCNATCTTCCAGCACCTTGCCCTCGGATGAGCTGTGCGTCGACGCCTCTCGTCAAGCGCAACCGCGGCGATTAGAAGGCCGGGATGACCACGCCCGCACCCGCCTTCGCCGCCATCGTGGTCGCCGCCGGCTCCGGCTCCCGCGCCGGAGGAGCCAAACAGTGGCGCGCCCTCGGCGGCAGGCCGGTCGCGCGCTGGTCGGTCGAGGCCCTGCTGAAGGCTGGCGCGCAGGATCTGGTCGTCGTGGTCTCCGCAGGCTCGGAAGCCGAGGCGCAGACCGCGCTCGCCGGTCTTTCGGGATGGCGGCTGGCCGCGGGCGGCGACACTCGCGCGGCCTCGGTCCGAAGCGGCCTGCAGGTTCTCGGCGGCCCCGGCGACCGTCCCGTCCTGATCCACGACGCCGCCCGGCCCTTCCTTGAGGCCGCCGTCATCCAGCGGCTGATCGCGGCGCTCGCCGACGCGGACGGCGCCCTGCCCGCCCTGCCCGTCGCCGACAGCCTGCGCCGCGCCACCAAAGGTCTTGTCTCCGGCGCCGTCGAGCGTGAGGGCCTGTGGCGGGCCCAGACCCCGCAGGCGTTCCGTTACCAGACCATCGTCGAGGCCTACGCCGCCTGGCCCGACGCTGAACCCGCCACCGACGAGGCCGCCGTTCTGGAGCGCGCCGGTGGCCGCGTCCGCGTCGTCGAGGGCGACGCGCGGCTGATGAAACTGACCTTCCCCGAGGATTTCGCCATGGCCGAAGCGCTCATCCCTCGCCAGATTCGCGTCGGCCAGGGCTTCGACGCCCACCGCTGGGGGCCCGGAACCTCGGTCTGGCTGTGCGGCGTCGAGATCGCCCACGACCAGACCCTGATCGGCCATTCCGACGCCGACGCCGGCCTGCACGCCCTGACCGACGCCATCCTCGGCGCCATGGGCGACGGCGACATCGGCGACCACTTCCCGCCCAGCGATCCGCAATGGAAGGGCGCGTCGTCCGACCTGTTCCTGATCCACGCCGTCGAGCGGCTGACCGCCCGCGGCGGGCGGCTGGTCAACGTCGACGTGACCCTGATCTGCGAGCGGCCCAAGGTGAAGCCGCACCGTCAGGCCATGCGCGAGCGGCTCGCCGACATCCTGTCGCTGCCGCTCGACGCCGTCAGCGTCAAGGCCACCACGACCGAGGCCATGGGCTTCACCGGCCGCGGCGAGGGTCTGGCCGCCCAGGCCCTGGCGACCATCGAACTGCCGGCCTAGAGCGGCCGTTCCGCCGGCGGGAACATGCTCCGCCACAACGAGCCGAACAGGTTGACGTAGTCGTCCGTCCAAGGCCGCACGGTCGTCGGCAGCGGCTGTTTCCAGCGCGCGTCGGCGCGGAAGTCCGCCAGCCCCTCGGGCGTCGGCGACAGGATCAGGGCCTCGGTCGAGGCCTCGGCCATCTCCGGCGTCGAGTCTCCCTCGTAGTAGATCTGGTGCAGGCTCGCCTTGCCCAGCGCCTGCGCCGCCGCGATGGCCGGCAGGGTGATGTCGAGGTTGCGGTTCGACAGGTGCAGCAGCACCACCCCGTCGGGCTTCAGCAGCTTCAGATAGCCTTCGATGGCCTCGGCCGTCAGCAGGTGGGTCGGCACGGCGTCCGACGAGAAGGCGTCGATGATCAGCAGGTCGTACGATCCCGCCGGCTGTTTCGCCAAGGTCAGCCGCGCGTCGCCCAGCACGGTGTCGATCGGTCCCGCGGCGCAGTCCGAGATATAGGTGAACCACTCGGGATCGCGCGACAGCCGGTCGACCATCGGATCGATCTCGAAGAAGGTCATCGAGTCCTCGGACCGCTTGTAGGTCGCCATGGCGCCCGAACCCTGGCCGACGACGCCGATCCGCGCCGGACCGCGCCGCTCGATCATCTCCGCCGCCTGGCCGATGGGCGTGGCGGGGGCGTAGTACAGGGTCGGCACGCAGTCGAAGCGGGGATCCCGCGCCTGGGCCCCGTGCAGGGTCGTGCCGTGCATCAGCACATGGACGTCTCCGCCCAGCCGGGGATCGGGCGAATTGGCCACCCGCATCACGCCGAAGAAGCTGCGTCCGGAATAACTCCAGTCATAGCCGCGCGCGATCCACTGCGACGACAGGGTGATCATCAGGAGGATGGCGGTGAAGGCCAGCGCCCGTTCCCGCACGAGGAAGGCGCAGATGGCCGCCGGCAGCAGGAGGATCATGGCCAGCTGGCCCATCTGGAAGGGCGACGTGGCGTAGAAGGCGGCCCGTGCTCCGTCATTGCTGTTCAGCCAGAGCGACAGCGCCACCGGCGAGACCGCGATCAGGGCGGCGGCCACGAGCAGACCGGTCTGTGTGGCGTTGAGCGGACCCCGGCCCCACGGGCGCGCCAGGCCGACCAGCACCAGCACCAGCGGATATTCCCAGACCATGTTGAAGATCACCGGAGCGATCAGGGCGGTGAAGGCGCCGCCGACCACGCCGCCCAGCGACATCAGCAGATAGAATTCCGTCAGCCGGTCGGGCGCCGGCCGCCGCGCCGCCAGCAGCTGGTGGCACATCAGGGCCGCGAAGAAGAAGGCGATCAGATGGATGGCGAAGGCCATGGACCAGTTGGACGAACGGAACGCCACCGTCAGCACGCAGACCGCTCCGATCGCCGCCTGGATCGGCAGGGTGGCCCCCAGCGGGATCCACGGCCGGTTCTGGAAGGCGATCACGAAGGTCAGCAGATACAGGGCCAGCGGCACGACCCAGAGGAAGGGCGCAGAGGCCACGTCGGTCGACAGGTGCGAAGTCACCCCCAGCATCAGGCTGGACGGCGCGGCGGCCAGGAGCACCAGGATGATCTTCTCGCGCAGCGTCATCGGCGGGCTGACGGCCAGCCGGGCGGGCTCCGCCGTCCGGTCCAGCCGGCGCCGCCAGACCACCAGGGCCAGGGCCACGACCATCAGCATGAAGGCGGCATAGCCGCCGCTCCAGCCCCACCGCTGCCCCGACAGGGTCGCCAGCGGCTCGATCAGCACCGGATAGGACAGCAGCGCCAGGAAGCTGCCGAGGTTGGAGGCGGCGTACAACACATAGGGGTTCCGGCCGTCCGCATAGCCGGCGCGCACGCGCGCGTACCAGGCCTGCAGCAGGGGCGCGGTCGCCGACAGCACGGCGAACGGCGCCCCGACCGACAACGCCAGGGTGGCCAGCAGCCAGCCGATGGGCGCCGACGGGTCGGGATCTCCCAGCCAGCCGTTGACGCGCAACGGCAGGAACAGTCCCGCCAGCACCAGCAGGCCCAGATGGATCGCCACCTGGGTCTTGATCGATCCCGCCTTCTGCAGGACGTGGGCATAGGCGTAGCCGGCCAGCAGCGCGGTCTGGAAGAAGACCATCGCCGTGTTCCACACCGCCGGCGATCCGCCCAGCATGGGCAGTACCAGCTTGGTCACCATCGGCTGGACCACGAACACCAGCGAGGCCGAGGTGAAGATGGCCAAAGCGAACAGCAGCGGCGTCAGCCTGTCCGCGGGCCTCCCGGGCGCGCCCGCGTCGATGCCCATCTCGACGTCCCGGTCCCCGGTGGTGTCGCTCATGCCCGCCCCGTATGCTGGCGCCGTTTCCCGGCGCTTTGAACCACCCTAGCCCGACTCGTCCCGCCTTCGGAAAGCCCCGCCGCATGTTCCCCGACGATATTCAGTCCCTGGCCCGACAGGTGGTCGAAGCGGCCGCCGCACGCGGCCTGATGATCGCCACGGCCGAAAGCTGCACCGGCGGCCTGGTCGCAGGCGCCCTGACCGCCATCGCGGGCTCCTCGGCGGCAGTCGAGCGCGGCTTCGTGACCTACAGCGACGCCGCCAAGAACGACATGCTGGGCGTCCCCGCCGATCTGATTGAAGCTCATGGCGCGGTCTCCGAACCCGTCGCCCGCGCCATGGCCGAGGGGGCCGTGAGCCGATCGGGCGCGTCCGTCGCCGTCTCGATCACCGGCATCGCCGGGCCGGGCGGCGGCTCGGCCGACAAGCCCGTCGGCCTGGTCCATTTCGCCGCGGCCGGTCCGACCGGCCTGATCCACGTCGAACACCGCTTCGGCGACCTCGGACGCGAGGCGATCCGGCTGGAAAGCGTGCGCTTGGCCCTGCGGCTGCTGCTTGACCGGCTCGGGGCATGATCGTCGACGCCCGCGGCCACCGCTGCCCGACCCCCAGCCTGAAACTTCAGAAGGCGATACGCGGCGCCCCCGCCGGCGCGCGCCTGACCCTGCTGGCCACCGACCCCATGGCCCGCATCGACGTGCCGCATCTGATGACCGGTCTGGGCGGCCGCGTCGTCTCGGTCGACGAGACGCAAGGCGTCCTGACTATCGTGGTCGAGACGCCCGCCGCTCCGACAGGCTGACGACCCTTTCGGGCAGCGGCTCCTCGGGTTCGATATCGGGCGCGCCGAGCGACCGCGCCGCGATCTCCATCTCGGTGGCGAAGGCCCCGCCGTAGAAGATGGCGTTGACGTTCCAGGACAGCCAGATGAGCAGGACGACGACCGCGCCGACCGAGCCATAGGTCGCGCCCAGCGGCGCGATCTGCTCGACATAGATGGCGCACAGCCACGACGAAATCGTCGACATCACCGTCGCCACCAATCCCCCGGCGATCGACGGCGCCCAGGCCACCGGCGTCCGGTGCGACATGGCGTAGCGGTAGAGCATGGTCAGGCCGATCGCGAGCCCCAGGGCGGGCCACAGCCCGTCCAGCGGGATGCCGCCGGGCGATGGCGCGCCCTCCGACGCCGGGCCGGCGTGCTCCAGCAGCCGCGAGGTCACGACCGCGCCCGACACCACGGTGAACAGCAGGAAGGCCGCCAGGGCGACGAAGAAGGCCAGCAGGTTGAACTTGAAGAAGCCGTGCGGCTCCTTCTCGTCGTGGATCAGGTTCAGCCCGGCCAGCAGGGCCTTGAAACCCCGGTGCGCGGCGTAGCCGCCGATGACCACGGCGAAGAAGCTCTGCGCCGACACGGTCCGCGCGGAGGCGTTGGCGAGCCGCTCGACCTCGGCCCGGAAGATCGCCCGGGCCGCCGTCGGCATGACGTCGGCCAGGGCCGCCGCCTGCTCGCTGACCTGGGCGATCGACAGCACCGCCTTGTAGAAGCCGATCAGGATGGCGATGGCCGGGAACACCGCCAGCAGGGCGAAGAACGACACCCCGCCGGTGTACAGCATCACGTCGCGGCCCCAGCTGCGCGTGAACGCCTTGACCGCCAGCCGGCCCCACAGCATGGGCGTGGCCCAGCGCGCGGCGGCTTCAATGTCCGATCTGGCCTGCAAGCCGGTCCCCACAACCGTTGAAGCGCGCACTTCTACCGCAATTCGCGCCGGGGGAAAGCGGGAGCCGGGGATAGGGGCCGCGGACCCGTTGCTTACAGCCGCCGACGGTCGCTATGGTCCGCCGCCATGAAACCGCGCCCGGGGCTGGGCGCGGCTGGAGACGCCGCCCTTGGGTTCCGATCCGCGCATTCTGGTCGTCGCACCCGACGACGACCTGGTCGGCCCCCTGTGTCAGGGGCTGGACGCCCTCGGCTGGCGCACGGTCACCGCCCGCTCGCTGGCCGGCGCCGTCCAGACGCTGATCGACTGGCCGCTGGAAGCGGTGCTTCTGGACGCCCGCCTGCCGAACGCGGCCGATGGCGTCGAGGCCCTTCGCCAGACCGTGTCGCCCCGCCGGCTGCCCGTCCTGGCCATCGGCCCCGAGACCCCGTCCTGGGAGTCGGGCCTGGCCGATATCGCCATGTCGAACCCGCCGCACGCCGCCCAGGCGGCCCTGCGGCTCGAAAACCTCATTCGCTCGGCCATCGCCGAGGAGGAAGTCAGCCTGCGCGAGGCCACCTTCGCCGCCCGCGGTCAGCCCCTGCCCCCGACCGATGTCGACGCGACCCCTCTGCGAGTGCTCGCGGCGGGCAAGCCGGACCGGCATTTCCTCGCCCTGTCCAACGCCCTGACCGAACGCGGCTGCGAGGTCGTGGCCGCGCCGACCCCCTACACCGCCTTCGACTATCTGCACGAAAAGCCGTTCGACGCCGCCGTCCTCTGGGGCGCCGAGGATCACGCGCCCGCCCTGTCGATCGCCTCGGGCATGAAGCGCAACACGCGCCTCTACCACATCCCCGCCGTGCTCTATCTGCGCGGCGCCGGCGAGATCAACCTGGCCGAGCTCTACAACCGCGGCTTCGCCGACGTCGCCGCCGCCGACACGCCGGAGGATGAAACCGCCGAGCGGATCGCCACCCTGGCCCGCGCCCACCGCCGCCACGTCGCCATCCGCAAGGCGCTGGAAAGCGCGCGGGGTTCGGGCCTGACCGACCCCGCCACCGGCCTGTTCACGCCTCAACTGTTCGCCAGCCATCTGGCCCGGGTGGCCGAGGGCGCCCGTCTGCGCCGCCGCCCCCTGTCCGTCGCCGTCTTGCGCGTCTCCGAGACCGAGGCCGTCGTCGAGGCCCGCAAGGGCGGCTGGCTGGACCGCGCCCTGCCCCAGATCGGCGCCATGGTCTCGCGCCTGATCCGCACCGAGGACACGGCGGCCCGGCTGTCCCCGGACGTCTTCGCCCTCGCCCTGCCGGCGACCCACGGCCCGTCGGCGCGCATCGCCGCGGACCGGATCGCGGCGGTGATCGGCTGCACCGCCTTCGACGCCGGTCCCGATCGCTCGCCCTTCGTGGTGGAGTTCGAGGTGGGGGTGGCCGAGATCGAGCCCGACGAATCTCCCGCCGCGGTGCTGGAACGCGCCTCGAAGGACGTCCGGTCCCAGGCCTGACGTTCATTTGACAATCTGATTTGTCTAATGCAGGTTCGCGCCATGACGGCGCGTCCTTCAGCCCTGCTCGACGACCTGGACACCGCCTTGCTGGCGCTGGCGCCCATCCGTCGGCGTATTCTCGCGGCCCTGACCGAGCCCGCCTCCGCCGCCGGCCTGTCGGAAAAGCTGGGCCTGCCGCGCCAGAACATCGGCCACCATCTGCGCGCCCTCGAGACCGCGGGCCTGATCCAGCTGGCCGAGGAGCGGCGCAAGCGCGGCTTCACCGAACGCCTGTTCGTCGCCGCCCGGAGCTATGTGTTCGACCCGGCCATGATGCAGGCCCCGGCCGATCCCGACGCGATCGACGCCCAGGATCGCCACGCCGCCGATCACCTGATCTCGACCGCCTCGACCATCGTCCGCGACGTCGCCCGCATGCGCCAGGACGCGGCCGCCGAGGGCTCGCGCCTGCTGACCCTGACGGTCGAGGCCGACGTGACCTTCGCCGCGCCCGCCGATTTCGACGCCTTCACCGAAGAGGTCAGCGCCGCCGTCGCGGCGCTGGCCCGCAAATATGCGGCCCCGTCCGGCCGCCGCTACCGCCTCACGGCCGCCGCCCACCCGGCGACGCCCAGACCCGCTCCAGCCAGGAACTGACCATGACCGAAGCCGCGAAGCCCATGGAAGACCACGTCCTCGTCGAGGTCACCGTGCCCGCCCCCGCCGACGCGGTCTGGGCCGCCCTGCGCGATCCGCAGCAGATCAGGAACTGGTTCGGCTGGGAGACCGAGGGCCTGAAGGATGAGATCGACTTCATCTTCGTCACCCACGCCGAGGCGGACGAAGCGCGCCGGACCGTCACCTTCGTCGGCGTCAACGACCGCTACGAGGTCGAGGCGACCGGCCCGACGACCAGCCTCGTCCGGGTGGTCCGCTCGGCCCCCGCCGGTGAATGGACCGACGTGTTCGACGGCATGATCGAGGGCTGGATTTCCTTCACCTGGCAGCTGGCCTTCGCCTTCGCCCGCCACGCCGGCCAGACGCGGCGCACCATCTTCTTCTCGGGCCCGCCTCGCGCCGACCGGCTGGGCCGGTCGCTGCTGGGTCTCGACGCCGCCCCGGCGCCGGGCGAGCCCTATGCGATGCCGCTCGGCCCCGATGATGCGTCCGGCCAGGTCTGGTTCACGGCGCGCCACCAGATCGGCGTCACGGTCGACGCCTGGGGCGACGGCCTGCTGGTCGTGCTGGACAGCCCACCCAGGGAAGACAAGCGCCCGCGCGGCTCCACCATGCTGACCCTGACCACCTACGGCCTGTCCGACGCGGCCTTCGCCGATCTGGAAGGCCGCTGGAAGACCTGGTGGGACGCGCGCTTCGAGAACGCCGACCCGCACACCGGTTAAGCGGCTCCGGCCACCCGCGCCAGATCGGCGGTGATGCGCTCGGCCACCTTCAGCCGGTCGGCCGCCGTGTCCCACTCGCCCTTGACCACGATCTTCTGGTCGGGCCGCAGCTTCCAGAAGGCGTGGTTCTTCTGGATCAGCCCCACCAGCCCCATCGGATTGGGGAAGGCGTTGTTGCGCAGCGTCAGCACCGCGCCCTTGGGCCCGATGTCGATGCGCTCGATGCAGGCCGTCTTGCAGTTGGCCTTGATGCCCACGATGCGCAGCAGCTGTTTCGCCTCGTCCGGCAGCGGCCCGAACCGGTCGATCAGTTCAGCCGCCAGGGCCTCGCGCGTTTCCGAGTTCTCGGCGTCAGACAGACGACGATACAGGCTCAGACGGACGTTGAGGTCCGGGACGTATTCCTCTGGAATCAATACCGCCGCGCCGACATTGATGGCCGGCGACCAGCCCCGATCGACGACGCCGCCGCCCTCGCCCGCCTGACGCAGTTCAGCGACCGCGTCCTCCAGCATCTGCTGGTACAGCTCGACCCCGACCTCGCGGATATGGCCCGACTGTTCGTCGCCCAGCAGATTGCCGCCGCCGCGCTGGTCCAGATCGTGGCTGGCCAGCTGGAAGCCGGCGCCGAGGTTGTCCAGCGACTGCAGCACCTGCAGACGGCGCTCGGACGACAGGCTCATCGGCTTGTTCGGCGGCGTGGTCAGATAGGCGAAGGCCCGCGCCTTGGCCCGTCCGATGCGGCCGCGGATCTGGTGCAGCTGGGCCAGGCCGAACATGTCGGCCTTGTGCACGATCAGGGTGTTGGCCGTCGGCACGTCCAGCCCGCTCTCGACGATGGTTGTCGACAGCAGCAGGTCGTAGCTGCCGTCGTAGAAGGCGCTCATCACGTCTTCCAGCTGGGTCGGCGACATCTGGCCGTGGCCGACGACGAATTTGATCTCGGGGACCTGCTCGCGCAGGAATTTCTCGATGTCCGGCAGGTCCGACAGGCGCGGCACGACGTAATAGGCCTGACCGCCGCGGTATTTCTCGCGCAGCAGGGCCTCGCGCACCAGCACCGGGTCCCAAGGCGTCACATAGGTCCGCACCGCCAGACGATCGACCGGCGGGGTGGCGATGATCGACATCTCGCGGATGCCCGAGAGCGCCATCTGCAGCGTCCGCGGAATGGGCGTCGCCGTCAGGGTCAGCAGATGGACGTCGGCCCGCAGGGACTTCAGCTTCTCCTTGTGCTTGACCCCGAAGTGCTGCTCCTCGTCGACGATCACCAGGCCCAGGTCCTTGAACCCGACCTGTTCGCTCAGCACCGCATGTGTGCCGACGACGATCTCGAACGAGCCGTCCTTCAGGCCCGCCCGAGTCTCGGCCGCATCCTTCGCCGTCACCATCCGCGACAGATGGCGCACCGTGACCGGCCAGCCGGCGAACCGCTCGCTGAAGGTCTTGAAATGCTGCCGCGCCAGCAGGGTCGTCGGGCAGACGATGGCCACCTGCTGGCCCGTCATGGCCACCACGAAGGCGGCCCGCAGCGCCACCTCGGTCTTGCCGAAGCCGACGTCGCCGCAGATCAGGCGATCCATCGGCGTGCCCTTGCCAAGGTCCTCCAGCACGTCGCCGATGGCGTTGAGCTGGTCGTCCGTCTCCTCGTACGGGAAGCGGGCGCAGAATTCGTCGAACAGGCCGTGCGGCGGCGTGATCGGGTCCGAAGAGCGCAGCGACCGCTTGGCCGCCAGGGCGATCAGCCCCTCGGCCATGTCGCGCAGGCGGGCCTTGGCCTTGGCCTTGCGCGCCTGCCAGCCCGCCCCGCCCAGCCGGTCCAGCTGCGCGCCATCGGAATCGCTGCCGTACCGGGTCAACAGGTCGATGTTCTCGACCGGCAGATACAGCTTGCTGTCCCCGGCGTAGAGCAACTCCAGACAGTCGTGCGGCGCCTGCTGGATCTCCAGCGTCTTCAGCCCCTCATAGCGGCCGATGCCGTGATCGAGGTGGACCACCAGGTCGCCGGTGGTCAGGGCCGAGGCCTCGGCGAGGAAGTTCGACGCCCGCCGCTTCTTCCTCGGCCGCGCGAGCCGGTCGCCGAGAATGTCGGTCTCGGAGATGACGGCGACATCCCCCGTCTCGAACCCGTGTTCGACCGGCAGGACGCCACGCAGATAGATGTCCTTCGGCGCCTTCTGGACGTCGGTCCAGTCGCGCACGGCGACGACATGCTCCAGCCCGTGATCGGCCAGCATGCCCGCCAGCCGCTCGGACGAGCCCTCTGTCCACGACGCGAACAGCACCCGCTTGCCCGCCGCCTTCACCGCCTCGGCGTGGCGCGCCACGGCCTCGAACAGATTGACGCTGTCCTGCGCCCGCTCGGCCGCGAAGCTGCGGCCCAGCCGGCCGCCGGCGTCCTCGCCCGCCCCGTGGAACGGCGACATCCGCCACACCCGGCGCCCGGCCAAGGCGGTGTTCCACTCGGCCTCGTCGAGATACAGCCGCTCGGGCGGCAGGGCGCGATAGGCCGAGCCCCCGCTGCCCGCCTTCCGGCTCATCGCCGCGTCGCGGCGCGCCTCGTAGGCGTCGCGGGTCAGGGTCCAGCGTTCGGCCCGCGCCGCCTCGACCTGATTGTCCAGAAACACCTTCGCGTCGTCGGGCAGATAGTCGAACAGCGTCTCCAGCCGGTCGTAGAGCAGCGGCAGCCAGTGCTCCATGCCCTGCCGCCGCGCGCCTTCGCTGATGGCCCCGTACAGCGGGTCGTCTCCCGCCGCGCCGAACAGGCTCAGATAGCCGGTGCGGAACCGCGAAATGCTTTCGGCGTCCAGCAGGGCTTCGGACACCGGCGCCAGAGACACCTCGCGCCGCTGCCCCGTCGACCGCTGGGTCGCCGGATCGAAGGTGCGGATCGATTCCAGCTCCGAGCCGAACATGTCCAGCCGCACCGGCTCTTCGAAGCCCGGTGGATAGACGTCGATCACCCCGCCGCGCACCGCGAACTCGCCGCGCTCCGACACCGTCGAGGCGCGCATGTAGCCGTTGGCCGCGAAATACCGCTCCAGCGCCGCCGTATCGAGATCCAGCCCGACCGTGGTCTCGAATCCGGCCCCGCACGTCACCTCGCGCGGCGGTGTCCGCTGGATCGCCGCCCCGACCGTGGTCACGACCAGCGTCGGACGGCTGTCGCCCGGTTGCCGCTGCGCCAGTTTCGTCAGCGCCGCCATCCGCTCGGCCGAAACCGAAGACGACGGGCTCAGCCGGTCGTAGGGCAGGCAGTCCCAGGCCGGAAATTCGATGACCTCGATATCCTGGGCGAAGAAGCCGAACGCCTGAACGAACTCGCCCATGCGGGCGTAGTCGCGGGCCACGAACACGCCGAGGCCGCCCTCGGCCCTCAGCCGCTCCGCGACCGTCAGCGCATCCAGGCCCTCCGGCGCGCCGCCCAGTTCCTGATCGCCCCGTTTGGGGACCGCCGCGTCCATCAGCCGGCGCCCTCGGCCACGGCGGCGGCGACGTGGTCGCGCATGAAGTCGCGGATCTTGCCCATCACCGGGGTCTCATGCTCGTCAGGGGTCGGCACGGTCCCGGTGATCCAGCCGTAAAGCGCATAGTCATCAGCATCCAGAAGCGCCTCGAACGCCCCCAGTTCCGCTTCGCTCAGCGACGGACCNCGCGCGAACATCGAAGCCGGACCCGGCGCCCTCGGCCACGGCGGCGGCGACGTGGTCGCGCATGAAGTCGCGGATCTTGCCCATCACCGGGGTCTCATGCTCGTCAGGGGTCGGCACGGTCCCGGTGATCCAGCCGTAAAGCGCATAGTCATCCGCATCCAGAAGCGCCTCGAACGCTCCCAGTTCCGCTGCGGACAGCGACGGGCCGACGCTGTCGACGAAGGGGCCCAGCACCAGATCGGCTTCGCGAAAGCCTCGACGCCACGCGCGAAAGCGCGCGCGGGCCAGACGGGTCTGCTCACGGTCATCGGTCATGAAGCGGGGGATATAGCGGGCGCGGAGCCCCGCCGCCACCGTACTTACGCGGGCCAGACAGCCTTTCCCCGGTCGGTCAGCGCCGTCCGCTCCGCCAGCCCCAGAACCCCGCCGTTGATCAGCCGGGTCACCCGCGCCACATCGTCCGCGTCCGCCGCCGCGTTCAAGCCCCGCGTGCGCCAGTAGTCGACCGCGCATTGGACAGATCCGGCCGGGGTCATGACCTGATCCGGATCCGCCTCATACCCTGCGCCGGTGCGGGCGTAGTTGGCGCGGCCGGTCAGCTGGATCAGACCCCGCCCCCGATATCGCCACCCGTCCCCCGGCCGGGTGTTGCCCAGATTGGCCGCGCCCCAGGTCCCGCCATAGACGGCGTTGGCGATGGCTTGCTGATCCGCCGGCCGTCCCGGCGCCCGCCCCAGCGCTTCGCATTGGGCCCGCGAGATGCGCGCGGCGGAAAACGTCTGCTTGAGGCCGTCGACCGAGTAGTTCAGGTTCTCGGCGATCGGGCGGAAACCACTCTCATGACTGACCTGGGCAAGGAAATGGATCAGCCGCAGGCGGGTGGTCAGTTCGCCAGCAGGCGCGTACTGCGCGATCAGGGCGCCCGTGCCGGCCGGCGCCCGGCCGTCGGACATATAGCCCGCGAAGGCCTGAAACGTTCGGGGCCCCAGCTGGCCGTCGGCCGCGCCGGGATCGTATCCCTTGGCGCGTAGAGTGTTCTGCAGATCCTGGACCGACATGCGCCTGCCCTCCGTCCTCGCCGAAATCGACTCCCGCATAAAGACACGGATGGCGCAGCGATACAATCTAGGGATGTATTGGTAATCATGCGCCCCGAGGTCCTGTTTCCATTGTTCGCCGAGGTCTCCACCCTGAAGGGCGTAGGTCCGAAGGTGCTCCCGCTCGTCCAGAAGCTGGCCGGGCCGCTGGTGCGCGACGTCGCGTTCCTGTCGCCGTCCGGACTGATCGTGCGTCGCCCGATGACCGCCGCGAACGCCGTCGAGGGCCAGGTCGGCGTCTTCGAGATCGTCATCGACCGCCTGATCGTCCCGCCCAAGCCCGGCGCGCCCATCAAGGTGCGGGCGACCGACGCCACCGGCTTCGTCCACCTGATCTGGTTCGGCGGCTCGGCCCAGCACATCGACCGCCTGCTGCCGCGGGGCCAGACCCGGCTGGTCACCGGCAAGGTCGAGCGCTTCAACAGCGAGGTGCAGATCGTCCACCCGGACATCTTCACCCCCGAACAGGCGGGCGACATTCCCGCCATCGAGCCCGTCTATCCGGCGACCCAGGGCCTGTCCTCCCGCATCATCCGCAAACTGGTCCAGGCCGCGCTCCAGCACGCTCCCGACCTGCCCGAATGGCAGGACCCGGCCTGGCTGGCCAGAACCCGCTGGCCCGGCTGGCGCGCCGCCCTCGAACGCCTGCACGCCCCGGAGGCCGAGCCCGATCTGGAGCCCGACGCACCCGCCCGCCAGCGACTGGCCTATGACGAACTGCTCGCCCACCAGCTGGCGCTGGCCCGTCGCCGCCGCGCCCGCCAGATCACGCCCGCGCCGGTGATCCATCCGGGCGACGCCTCGGCTCGCCTGCTCGAGTCCCTCCCCTTCCAGCTGACCGGGGCCCAGCATCAGGCCATCGCCGAGATTCGCCGCGACCTCGCCTCGGGCGAACAGATGGGCCGGCTGCTGCAGGGCGATGTCGGCTCGGGCAAGACCGCGGTCGCCGCCCTGGCCCTGGCCGACGCCGCCGCCTCGGGCTTCCAGTCCGCCCTGATGGCGCCGACCGAAATCCTCGCCCGCCAGCACTATCAGCGCATCGCGCCGATGATGGAGGCCGCCGGCGTCAGCGCCGTCCTCCTGACCGGCAGGGATGCGCCGGCCGAGCGCCGCGCCCGTCTCGCCGCCCTCGCCTCGGGCGAGGCCCAGGTCGCCATCGGCACCCACGCCCTGTTCCAGGACGCCGTCCGCTTCGACCGGCTGGCCCTCGCCGTGATCGACGAACAGCACCGCTTCGGCGTCAACGAGCGCCAGCGGCTCCAGGCCAAGGGCGACCCGCGCACAGGCGGCGTCCATCTGCTGACCATGTCGGCGACGCCCATCCCCCGCACCCTCGAACTGACACAGTACGGCGAACTCGAGGTCTCGCGCCTGATGGAGAAGCCGCCGGGCCGCACACCCGTCACCACCGCCGTCCTGCCTCTCGCCCGCATCGGCGAGGTGGCGAAGCGGCTCAAGGCCGCCATCGACAGCGGCGCCCAGGCCTACTGGATCTGCCCGCTGGTGGCCGAGAGCGAAGCCTCCGACCTCGCCGCCGCCGAGGCCCGCGCCGCCGACCTGCGCCGCATCCTCAAGGTCGAGGTCGGCCTCGCACACGGCCAGATGCCGGGGCCCGAGCGCGAGGCCGTCATGGCCGACTTCGCCGACGGCCGCATCCCGCTGCTGGTCGCCACCACCGTGGTCGAGGTCGGCGTCGACGTGCCCAACGCCACCATCATGGTCATCGAGCACGCCGACCGGTTCGGCCTGGCCCAACTTCATCAGCTGCGCGGCCGCGTCGGCCGGGGGGCCAAGGCCAGCGCCTGCATCCTGCTCTACGGCGGCGGAGACGACGGTCTCGGCGAGACGGCGAAGACCCGGCTGGAGACCCTGCGCCGCACCGAGGACGGCTTCGAGATCGCCGAGGAGGATTTCCGCCTGCGCGGCGGCGGCGATCCGCTGGGTCTGAAGCAGAGCGGCTTCCCGGCCTACCGCTTCGCCGACCCGATCCGGCACCGCGCCCTGATGCTGGCCGCCGCCGACGACGCCCGTCTGGTGCTGGGCCGCGATCCCGACCTGACCTCGCCGCGCGGCGAGGCGGTCAGGGTGCTCGAGGCCCTGTTCGACTGGCGCAACGACCGGCCGGGCATCGACTAGGCCGCCTGGCGAGCCTGCCAGGCCGTCAGACGCGCTTGAACATCTGCTTCAATGTCACCATAGAACAGATTGTATGGGCGAGACTTTCTTCGATCAGCCCAACTTCCGGTCTCGCGGAAGGACTCCGTCCTGGGCTCTGTGTGGCGCAGCAGGCCGCCGCGGCACTGGGTGGCGATCTCACGCGCCATCAAGGCCGGCCGCGCGCCCCACTCCAGCCCGGTGGCGTTGGTCGCTCCCTTGTGCCGCCGCGCCTCGACCGGCGCCGTGTCGGTCGAGCCGGTCACGGGATTGACGCACAGCGCCGGGCGCTGACCCAGGTCGACCAGCCGGCCCCGCGCGTCCCAGACCAGGGCCCGGCGCAGCCGCCGCCGAGCCGCGCCGTCATTGCCCTCGCCCACCGGCGACCAGCCGACGACGCAGCCGACCTGATCGCGCCTGGCGCAGGCAGGGACCCGGGGCGACAAGCCGTCGGCGGCCGCCACCACATCGATCAGATAGGCCGCGACGAGCCGTTGGCTCAGCGCCGGATCGGGGGCCACGCGCTCACGCACCAGCCGTTCGACGATGTCGCCGCCCTGTTCCACCCCGGCCAGCACGATCGGCCCGCCGGGATGGTTGGCGATCCAGACGTCGAACGCCGCCGCCGCATCGCCCCAGGCGAAGGCCCGCGCCTCGCGCGCATCCTCGCGCAGCGTCAGGCGAGTGTAGAGGCTGCCCTGCCGATAGCGCGGCGCGCTGATCGCCCCGGCGCGCGCGAACGGCCCGGCGTAGTTGGGCAGCACCACCCGGCTGAGATAGGCGTCCGCCGCCCGGTCTCCGATCGGACCGTTCCACTCGGCCCCGCCGTCATAGGTGGTCGAATGGACGAAGAAGACAGCCGCCGGCCCCGCGCCCGCTGTCCGCGTCTCCCGCAACGCCCAGGCCGCCGGCGCCCCGTAATCGGGCGCGGGCGGCGGCGTGTAGGTCTGGAACGGCACCTGGGGGTCCAGCCCGGCCCTGAGGATGTCGCCGCGCCACACCGCGACGGCGGCGGCCAGCACCAGGATGATCGTCAGGCCGATCCAGCCGACCCACTGGCGAAAGGTCAGCCTCGGCCGCGTCATCGATACGGGTCCGCCGTGGCGAGGAAGTCCTGCACATAGCGGCGCACGCCCTCTTCCAGCGGCGTCGATTGACCGCTGAACCCGGCTTCGCGCACCCGCTCCATCCGCGCCTCGGTGAAATACTGGTATTTGTCGCGGATGCTCTCGGGCGTATCGACGTATTCGATCCGGGGCGTCTTGCCCGCCGCCGCGAAGGTGGCGTTGGCCAGATCGAGGAAGGACCGCGCCTGCCCCGAGCCGGCGTTGAACACGCCCGACACCTCGGGCGTCTCCAGCAGCCATTCGACCATGTCGACCACGTCGTCGACGAACACGAAGTCGCGCATCTGGCCGCCGTCGGCGTAGTTCGGATTGTGCGAGCGGAACAGGGTCACCGGCTGATCGGCCTGAACCCTGGGCCAGATCTGGGCCACGACCGACTTCATCCCGCCCTTGTGGTACTCGTTCGGTCCATAGACGTTGAAGAATTTCAGCCCCGCCCACTGGGCCGGCGCCGTCCGGTATTGCGCCTGCCTCGCCGCATATTGATCAAACAGATATTTCGAATAACCATAGGCATTTAGCGGTCTAAGCGCAGACAGGGACCGAAGATCGTCATGGTCCTCGAACCCCAGTCCGCCATCGCCGTAGGTCGCCGCCGACGAAGCGTAGATCAGCCGCGCGTCGCGCAACGAACACCAGGCCCACAGGTCCCGCGACAGGCTGAAATTGGTGTGCAGGATCAGGTCCGCGTCCGGCTCGGTCGTCGACGAAATTGCGCCCATGTGAACCACGGCCTCGATCCGCTCGGCGTTCCGCTCCAGCTGATCGAACATCTCCTCGGGCGACCAGAAGTCGGCGATCGGATGTTTGGCGAGATTCCTCCACTTGCCCAGATCGGCCGTCTCCAGCCGGTCGACCACGACGATATCGCGCCGCCCCTCGGCGCACAGGCGCGCAACGATGTTCGAGCCGATGAAGCCGGCCCCGCCCGTCACCACGATCATGCGCCGGATCATCGTTCGCCCTTCATCTTCTCGACCGTCTTCGTGGTCGAATAGCCGTCCTCAAATGTGGCCAGCCTGACCTCGCCGCCCCAGCTCTCGACCAGATCGCCGCCGACCACCCCCTCGCGGGTGTAGTCAGCGCCCTTGATCAGGACATCGGGCCTCAGCCGTTCGATCAGGGCCAGAGGCGTCGGGTCGTCGAAGGCCGTCACCCGGTCGACGGACTGAAGCCCGCCGATGACCACCGCCCGGCTGTCCAGATCGTTGATCGGCCGCCCCTCGCCCTTCAGGCGGCGCACCGAGGCGTCGGTGTTCAGCGCCACCACCAGCCGGTCGCACCACCCGCGCGCCTGGGCCAGATAGGCGACGTGGCCGCGATGCAGGATGTCGAAACAGCCGTTGGTGAAGCCGACCTTCAGCCCCTGCCGCTTCCAGCCCTCGACCACATGCGCCAGCTCCTCCAGCGGCATGACCTTTGCGTGGGCCCCGGCGGCATGCTGGCTCATCTCGGCGTCGATCAGCTCGGCCGGGGTGACCACCGCCGTCCCCGCCTTGCCGACCACGACGCCCGAGGCGAGGATGGCGAACTCAACCGCCGTCTCCAGCGAAGCGCCCGCGCCCAGCGCCAGCCCCAGCGCCGCCAGACCCGTGTCGCCCGCGCCCGAAACGTCGAACACCTCGCGCGCCCGTCCGGGGAAATGTTTCGCCGCCTCCCCGCGCCGCATCAGGCTCATGCCCTTGCCGGCCCGGGTGACCACCACAGCCTTGACCGTGGTGGCGTGCAGCAGCGCCTTCAACGCCGCCTCGACCTCGGCGTCGCTCTCCACCGGCAGGCCCGTGGCGGCGGCAAGTTCGCTGGCGTTGGGCTTGATCAGATCCACCGCGCCATAGCGGGCGAAGTCGCGACCCTTGGGGTCGACCACCACCGGCGCGCCGCTCGTCTGCGACGCGGACAGGGCCTGGGCGATCACCAGATCGCTGATCACGCCCTTGGAGTAATCTGAGAGCAGATAGACGGAAGCACCCGTAAGGGCGTCGCTTTCATCACCCATCAAGGCCGCCGCTTCCTCATCGAGCCGCAACAGCTGCTGGCCGGCGGCGACGAAGCGCGTCTTGACGATGGTGGCCACGCCGGCGCGCCGCTCGACCGCGTCCTCGATGCCGGGTTCCGCCGCGATCAGCGCCGCCAGCTCATCGCCGGCCGCATCCTGCCCCGCCACCGCGCCCAGTCGCGCCACGCCCCCGAGGGCGGCGACATTGCGCGCCACATTGCCGACCCCGCCCGGCATGGCGAGGGTCCGACCCATGCGCAGAACGGGAATGGGCGCCTCGGGCGAAATCCGGCTGACCTCGCCATAGACATAGCGGTCCAGCATCAGGTCGCCGACGCAGGCGATCTTCAGCCCACGCACTCGCTCCAGCAGCGCCTGCAGTTCACCGAGATCGAGCGTGCGTTCAGCCATCCCCTTGGCCTATCGGATTCAGGCCGCCTTCGCCATCCGCGCCTTGGTCAGGTCGTCATAGGCGATCAGGTCGGCGGCAAGGGCCTCGAACTGGTCCAGCGGCACCATGTTCGGCCCGTCCGATGGCGCATTGTCGGGGTCCTGGTGCGTCTCCATGAAGACCGCGTCGACGCCCACGGCCACGGCGGCCCGCGCCAGCACCGGCACGAACTCGCGCTGCCCGCCCGAGGACGTGCCCTGCCCGCCCGGCTGCTGCACGGAATGGGTCGCGTCGAACACCACCGGACAGCCGATCTCGCGCAGGATCGGCAGCGACCGCATATCGCTGACCAGGGTGTTGTAGCCGAAGCTGGCCCCGCGCTCGCAGGCCATGACGTTGGGGTTTCCGGCGCCCACGACCTTGGCGATGACGTTCTTCATGTCCCAGGGAGCCAGGAACTGGCCCTTCTTGATGTTGATGACCTTGCCGGTCGCCGCGGCGGCCAGCAGCAGATCGGTCTGGCGGCTCAGGAAGGCCGGGATCTGCAGCACGTCCACCGCTTCGGCGGCGATGCGGCAATGCTCTTCCGTGTGTACATCGGTCAGCACCGGCAGGCCGGTGACCTCACGGATCTCCGCGAAGATCGGCAGCGAGCCCTCAAGCCCGAATCCGCGCGCGGCGGTGGCCGAGGTCCGGTTCGCCTTGTCGAAGCTGGTCTTGTAGATGACGCCGACGTTCAGCCGCTCGCCGATTTCCTTCAGCGCATGGGCCATCTCCAGCGCGTGCTGGCGGCTTTCCAGCTGGCACGGACCGGCGATGAAGACGATGCGCTGACCGCCGCCGATGCTTACGGGGCGCTTCAGGCCTTGTGTGATGTCGATGACGGCGTTGGGCTTGGACAAGGCAGACTTCCCGGAGTTGCGGCTTTGCGACGCGCGGTCGATGCCGCACTCATGCGGCCATCAGGTGGCGTCGGACGTATAGGTTCGCAAGCTATCACGGAGCCCGACCGCATGACCACCAAGGCCGACGCCCGACCCGTGATCCTGTGGTTCCGTCAGGATCTGCGGCTGGCCGACAATCCGGCCCTGACCCACGCCGCCGAAACCGGACGGCCGGTCGTCCCCGTCTACATCCTCGACCAAGGCTCGCGCGTCCGCCCCATGGGCGCCGCCTCCCTCTGGTGGCTGGACAAGTCCCTGCGCGCGCTTGACGCCGCCCTGGGAGAGCGCGGCTCGCGCCTGATCCTGCGCCGCGGCGACAGCGAGGCCGAACTGCGCCGACTGATCGACGAAACCGGCGCCGGCGCCGTCTTCATGAACCGGCTGTTCGAACCCGACGCCTTCGCCCGCGACGCCGACATCGCCCACGGCCTTCGGACCGAAGGCGTCGAGTGCAAGGGCTGGAACGCCGCCCTCCTGTCGCCTCCGGGCAGCGTCCTGAACGGGTCGGGCCAGCCCTACAAGGTCTTCACGCCGTTCCTGAAGGCCCTGCTGGCCACGGCCGCCCCCCCGCCGCACACGACCGGTCCGGCCGCCATCACGACTCCGGCCGACCCCGTCTCCGATGACATCGATGCCTGGGACCTGCATCCGGTCCGACCCGACTGGTCCGGCGGCTTCGACTGGAGCCCCGGCGAGGCCGGAGCCTCGGACGCCCTGTCCGCCTTCGTGGCCCGGGGGCTGAAATCCTACTCCGCCGGCCGTGACCGGCCCGCCGCGCCGGCGACGAGCCGCCTGTCGCCCCATCTGCATTTCGGCGAGATCAGTCCCTGGCGCGCCGTCCTGGCCGCCCGCCAGGCCGCCGCCGACGGCCGTGTGCCCGCCGCCGAGGCCGAAAAATTCGTGGCCGAGATCGGCTGGCGCGAATTCTCCGCCCACCTGCTGCAGGCCTTTCCGCAGATGCCGGACGCCGCCTTCCGTCCGGAATACGACGCCATGCCGTGGCGCGACGATCCCGCGGGCCTCTCGGCCTGGAAACGCGGGCGAACCGGATATCCCGTGGTGGACGCCGGCATGCGCGAGCTCTGGACGACCGGATTCATGCACAACCGGGTGCGCATGATCGTCGCCTCCTTCCTGATCAAACACCTGCTGATCGACTGGCGCGAGGGCGAACGCTGGTTTCACGACACCCTTGTCGACGCCGACCTCGCCTCCAATGTTCAGAATTGGCAGTGGGTCGCTGGATCCGGAGCCGATGCTTCACCGTACTTCCGAATCTTCAATCCGGTCATACAGGGGCAGAAANCGACCTCGCCTCCAATGTTCAGAATTGGCAGTGGGTCGCTGGATCCGGAGCCGATGCTTCACCGTACTTCCGAATCTTCAATCCGGTCATACAGGGGCAGAAATTCGATGCAGACGGCCGATACGTCCGACGCTGGGTTCCGGAACTCAGCCGACTGCCCGATCGCTGGCTCCACGCGCCATGGACGGCGCCCGCCGCAGTCCTGTCTGACGCCCGGCTCCGCCTGGGCCGGGACTACCCCGCCCCGATCGTCGACCACGCCGAGGCCCGTCAGCGCGCGCTCGACGCCCTCAAGGACGTCGTCGCGTGGCGCGAGGCCGGGGGGGATTGACGCCCGTCCCTCCTCAGGCGGAGAGTCGCTGTCATGACGTCGGTGACAGCCGAGCGGTATGAGGCAGGCGCCCGCACCCCCCGCGGATTTGCGATGCTGCTGCGCCTGCTCGCCGCCAACTGGACCTTCGGCCGGCTGACCGTCCACCTCCCCAATGGCGAGGTGCATCAGCTCGAAGGCTCGCAGCCGGGGCCGTCAGCCGTTTTCGACATCAAGGACTATCGCTTCGCCCGTCGCGTGCTGGCCTCGGGCGATATCGGCTTCGCCGAGGGCTATATGGCCGGCCAGTGGGAGAGCCCGCATCTCGCCGCCCTGCTGGAATCCTTCGCCCACAACTACGATCACATCCGGCGGCTGGTCGACGGCCATCCGGCGATGAAGGCGGTCCACTGGCTGTCCCACCGCCTGAACCGCAACAGCCGTTCCGGGTCGCGCAAGAACATCCACGCCCACTACGACCTCGGCAACGCCTTCTATGCGTCCTGGCTGGATGCCTCGATGACCTATTCATCGGCCCGATTCACGCGGGCGGGCATGGCGCTGGATGCGGCCCAACGGGAGAAGTACGCGTCTCTCGCGCGGTTGATGGACCTGCGCTCCGGCCAGTCGGTGCTGGAGATCGGCTGCGGCTGGGGCGGCTTCGCCGAGTTCGCGGCCCGCGACGTCGGCGCCCGGGTCACCGCCATCACCATCTCGCAGGAGCAGTTCGACTTCGCCCGCCAGCGCATGTTCAACGCCGGCCTGTCCGACCGCGTCGATATCCGGATGGCGGACTATCGCGATGTCGAGGGGACCTTCGACCGCGTCGCCTCGATCGAGATGTTCGAGGCCGTCGGCCTGGAATACTGGCCCACCTATTTCGGCAAGATCCATGACGTGCTGAAGCCGGGCGGCAAGGCCGGCCTGCAGATCATCACCATCGATGACGCGCTGTTCGCCGGCTACAACAAGCGCACCGACTTCATCCAGAAATACATCTTCCCCGGCGGCATGCTTCCGTCCGAGAAGGAGCTGAAACCCGTCATTGACCGCGCCGGACTGGAATGGCTGGCCATCGAGCGGTTCGGCCAGGACTATGCCGAGACGCTGAAGCTCTGGGATGAGCGCTTCCAGGCCGCCTGGGGCGACATTCGCCGCATGGGCGGGTTCGACGAGCGGTTCCGGCGGCTCTGGCGCTTCTACCTGGCCTATTGCGAGGCCGGCTTCCGCTCGGCCCGGACCGACGTGATACAGCTGGTTCTCGCCCGCGACTGACGGGCGCCGGACGCCGCCATGACCTCGCCGCTGATCACCACCGAAGACCTGGCTGACCGCCTCGGCGATCCCAACCTCCGCCTCGTCGACGCCAGCTGGCATCTGGATCGCCGCGACGGACGGCCGGACTTCGAGGCGGCCCGCCTGCCGGGCGCGGTCTTCCTCGATCTGGACGCCAGTTCGGACCCGGACAGCCCCCTGCCGCACATGCTCCCGACGTCCGCCGACTTCGCCGCGCGCATGGGCGGTCTGGGGATATCGGAGCGAGACGCGATCGTCGTCTACGACACGGTCGGCATCCGGTCGTCCGCCCGGGTCTGGTGGATGTTACGCGTCATGGGAGCCGCCAATGTCCGCGTTCTGGACGGCGGTTTGCCGAAATGGCTGGCCGAAGGCCGTCCGGTGGAGAGCGGCTCTCCGCCCGCCCCGGGCCCCGCCGTCTTCTCCGCGCGCCTTGACGCCGGAGCCGTCGCCGACCTCTCCGACATTCGCACAGCGCTGGAGACAGGCGGTCAGGTGCTGGACGCCCGGTCGGCGGGTCGCTTCCAGGGCCGCGAGCCCGAACCCCGCGCGGGCCTGCGCTCCGGCCATATGCCCGGCGCGCTGAACCTGCCCTTCCCGGCCTTGCTCAAGGCCGACGGAACGATGAAGCGGGGACCGGCCCTGGAACAGGCCTTCCGCGACGCCGGCGTCGATCCGGACCGTCCGGTCGTGACCACCTGCGGCTCGGGCGTCACCGCCGCCATCCTCAGCCTCGGGCTGGCCGAACTCGGCAAGCCGTCCCGTCTCTACGACGGCAGCTGGGCGGAATGGGGCGGCCGCTCGGATACCGTCGTGACCGCCCCCTAGACAGGCCGGCTTCAGGCCGGCGGTGCCACCGGCTCCGGCCCTGCGATCTCGGCCGGCACGTCGGCCTCGCCGCGGGACACCACCGTGGCCGCCACCAGGTCGCCGGTGACGTTCAGGGTGGTGCGGCACATGTCGAGGAAGCGGTCGACGCCCAGGATCAGGCCGATGCCCTCGGCCGGCACGCCGACCATGACGAGAATCAGGGCGATGACCGGCAAGGATCCCGCGGGAACCCCGGCCGTGCCGATGCCGCCGAGGATGCACACGAGCATCACCACCAGTTGCTGCTGGATGTTCAGGTCGATGCCGAAGAACTGCGCCAGGAAAAGCACCGTGACCCCCTCGAACAGGGCCGTGCCGTTCTGGTTGGCCGTGGCGCCGACGGTCAGGACGAAGCGCGAGATGCGCCGGGGAAGCTTCAGCTGCTCCTCGGCGGCCTTGATCGCGATCGGCAGGGTGGCGTTGGACGAGGCGGTCGAGAAGGCGACCACGAAGGGCTCGCGCACGCCCCTGGCGAACGTCAGCGGATTCATGCCGCCGAAGATCCAGATCAGCAGCGGATAGACGACGAACATATGGATCGCCATCGCGCCCACGGCGACGCCGGCATAGGCCCCCAGCCGCACCAGCAGGTCCCAGCCGAACACCGCCGACAGGTTGAACATCAGGGCGGCGATCGCGAACGGGGCCAGTTTGATGACCAGGTTGATCAGCTTCATCATGACTTCCAGCAGACCCTGCAGGGCCTGTTGAAGCGCGTCCGTGGCCGGGCTCTTGGCCATGACCATGCCGATGCCGAAGATCAGGGCGAAGATCATCACCGGCAGGATCTGGTTCTCGGCCGCTGCGGTGACGACGTTGGACGGGATCATGTCGAGGAAGAATTTCCCCGCCTCGATCGACTTGGGCGCATTGCCGACGATGGCCGAGGCGCCTTCGGCCCCCTGGGCCAGGAGTTGCTGCGCCAGCGCCGGATCGACGCCGTCTCCGGGCCGGAACAGGTTGACCATGCCCAGACCGATACCCACGGCGATGGCCGAAACGACAACGGTGAACAGCAGGGTCTTGAGTCCGACCCGGCCCAGCGACTTGAGGTCGCCCATCTCGGCCACCCCGACCGCCAGGGCGGCGAACAGCAGCGGCAGGACCAGCATGAACAACAGGCGAAGGAAGATCTGGCCGACCGCCTGGATGATGTCCATCACGGCCGGGATCACCGTCTGACCCGTCAGATTGACGTACAGCCCGCCTCCCAGGCCCACCACGAAGCCCAGCAGCATCCACAGATAGAGCGGCACGCCGCCCTTTTTGGTCGTTTCCATGCGTCCCCCCGGCCCTCGGCCGATGTCGTTATCTGATGGGCAGGGCGTAGATCAGTCCGCCCGGCGTTGCGTTCCATTGTGCGTTAAGCCCGCGCGTCAGGTCGAGCGATGATTCCGCCCCGACGTTCCGCGCGAAAATCTCACCGTAGTTTCCCTCGGCCTCGATCGCCAGCCTGGCCCAGTCCCTGCGCAGTCCCAGCATGGGCCCGACGTTGCCCTCGACCCCCAGCAGGCGCCGGACCTGGGGATCGCGCGAATCGTCCGCCAGGTCGCCGGCGTTGTCGCGGGTCACGCCCAGCTCCTCGCCCAGGATGACCGCGTTCAGGGTCCAGCGCACGATCGACGTCCAGGCCTCATCGCCGCGCCTGACCGCGGGCCCCAGCGGCTCCTTGGAGATGACGTCCGGCAGGACCGCGTGCTGTTCGGGATTCGACAGGGTGGTGCGGGCCGCCGCCAGGGCCGAGATGTCCGCGCTGAAGGCGTCGCAGTCCTCGCGCCCGTAGGCCGCGCGCGCCGCCTCCTCATTGGCGGTGACCACCGGCGTGTATTCCAGCCCCCGTGAGCGAAACCAGTCGGCGACGTTCAGTTCCGAGGTCGAGCCGCGCTGCACGCAGATCCGCGCGCCGTTCAGTTCCGTGGCGCTGGCCAGGTCGAGCGACCGCCGCACCAGGAAACCCTGGCCGTCATAGTAGTTTATCCCGGCGAAGCGGACGCCCTCCCGGGCCTCCCGCGACAGGGTCCACGACGTCGAGCGCCACAGCACATCGACCCGTCCGCTGCGCAACGCCTCGAACCTCTGGCTGCTGACGAGCGGCACGAACCGCACCGCGTCCGCGTCGCCCAGCACCGCCGCCGCCAGGGCGCGGCAGAAGTCCGCGTCGAACCCGCGCCACTGGCCTCGGTTATCCGTGAAGGCGAAGCCGACCAGTCCCTCATGCACGCCGCAGTTCAGCCGGCCGCGCCGCTTGATCGCAGCCAGGGTCGGGCTGGCGAAGGCGGGAGCGGCGGTTTCGGTCTGGGCGTCGGCGTCCGTATCCGCGTCCCCGCCGGCGTCGCGCTCGCCGCGCCCGCAGGCGACCAGCGTCAGGGCCGCCGCGATCGCCGCAGCCGCCGTCCAGCGTCCTGCCAAACCTGCCCTCATTACGCCTCGCCAAAGCCTTCAGACCTTGCGCCTCGCCTCGCTTTAGAGGCTTTTGCAGACCGAACCGCAAGCCTCCCGGGACCCGAATGTCCGACCGCAGCGACCGCACCCGACTGATCGCCTCCGCCACCCGGCGCGGACGCGGACGTCGTGGCGTGGCCCCGCCGGTCGAGCGGGCCTCCACCCTGCTCAACGATGCGCCCGGGGCCATGCGCGACGAGACGGTCGGCCCCGTCTACGGCATCGAGGATCTGACCGCGGCCCGCGAACTGCGCGCCGCCCTCGCCGATCTTGAGGGGGCGAGGGAGGCCTGGCTGGTTCCGTCCGGCCTCGCCGCCGTCACCGTGCCCCTGACCGCGTTGGCGCGCCCCGGCGACGAGATCGTGACGACCGACGCCCTCTATGGCCCCAGTCGCCGCTTCCTGACCCGACACATGAAGGCGCGCGGCGTGACCACGGTGTTCCACGCGCCGGACGCCTCCACCGATGCAGTCCTCGCCGGCTTCACCGACCGCACCCGCGTCCTGCTGATCGAATCGCCCGCCTCCCTGACCTTCGAGATGCTGGACGTCCCCGCCTTGGCCGCCGCCTGCCGCGCCCGAGGGGTCCGCACCGTCATGGACAACACCTGGGCCGCGGGCCTCGCCTTCCATCCGCTGGCGCATGGCGTCGACGTCAGCGTCCAGGCCGTGACAAAATATGTCGGCGGCCATTCCGACCTGCTGATGGGCTCCATCGCCGTCGCCGACCTCGCGGTCGGCCGGGTCATTTCAGAGACGATCGAGGATCTCGGCTGGCGGGTTTCGCCCGACGACGCCTGGCTGGCCCTGCGCGGCGCCCGCACCCTGCCCCTTCGCTACGAGGAACAGGCCCGATCGGCGATGACCGTGGCGACCTGGCTGCAGGCCCGCCCCGAGGTCGCCAGGGTCCTCTATCCCGCCCTGCCCGGCTCGGTCGGCCACGACCTCTGGCGGCGCGATTTCACGGGCGCCGCCTCCCTGTTCGGCGTCGTCATGCACGGCGGCGACGAAGCCGCCGCCCACGCCCTGATGTCGGCGCTGGAGCTCTTCGGCCTCGGCTATTCCTGGGGTGGGTTCGAAAGCCTGATCACCCACGAGACCGGCCAGCTCGCCCACCGCCGCGACCCGCCCGTGCTGGCGGGCCAACTGCTGCGACTCCACGTCGGGCTCGAGGCGCCAGCCGACCTGATCGCCGACCTCCAATCCGGCCTAGCGGCCTGGCGGGCCGCTATCCGCTGAGCTTCGCCCGCGCCGTCTTCAGCTTCGCGCGCAATGCATCCGTCGCCTTCGCCTGACGGTTCGCCAGGGCCGACGCCTCCCGCTCCAGCGCCGCCCGCCGCGCCTCCAGCCCCTGCGTTTCCGCCTGCTGCGTGGCGTCCAGCGCAGCCAGCTCGCTCTCCAGCGCCTCGACCCGGGCCATGTCCTTCGCGCTCGGCCCGCGTTTCTTCGCCGCCTTCGGAGCCCTGGTCTTCTCAACCCGTCCGATATCGACCGAAAGGCCCCGCTCGATCAGTTCGCCCGGAGCCATGAGCGCCGCCTGCCGATCCGGCCCTTCCGCCGCCTCCACCGCCGCGCCATCCTTGAACAGGTCCCGCTTCACGCCCCAGGCTTCCAGCGCCTTCGCCCGCGACGTCGCCGCCACGGTCCACGAATGGAAACCGTCGGAATAGGAAAAGACCTTCAGGGCGCGCGCCATGACCCCTGAACGGCCCCGCTGCGTGCCGGTTCAGTCCAGCACGATCCAGGTCGGCGCATGATCGCTGGCCCGCTCGCGCCCGCGCACCTCGCGGTCCACCCCCGCGTCGCTCAACCGCCCGGTCACGGACGGGCTCAGCAACAGATGGTCGATCCGCAAACCGGCGTCCCGCTCCCATGCCTGCCGGAAATACTGCCAGAAGGTCCACGGCGGCGGATCGTGCGGAAACCGCTCGCGGATCGCGTCGGTCCAGCCCTGGTCCAGCAGCCTTGCATACGCCGCCCGGCTTTCGGGCTGCAGCAGGGCGTCCTTCTTCCACGAGCGGCTGTTGTAGATGTCGGCCTCGGTCGGCACGACATTGTAGTCGCCCGCCAACACCACCGGCGCCCCGCTGGTCAGCAGATCCGCCGCATGGGCGATCAGCCGCTCGAACCAGGCCAGCTTGTAGTCGAATTTCGGCCCCGGCTGCGGATTGCCGTTGGGTAGGTACAGGGATGCGATCAGCACCCCCTCAACCGCCGCCTCGATATAGCGGCTCTGCGCGTCGCCCCCGTCCCCGGGCAGGCCGCGCCGCGTCACCACGGGCTCTGCGCTCCGGGACAGGATCGCCACTCCGTTCCAGCGATGCTCGCCCTTCCACACGGCGTGATACCCCGCGTCGCGGATGGCCGCCGCAGGGAACTGCGCGTCCGTGGACTTGAGCTCCTGCAGGCACACGACATCCGGCCGCGCCGCCTCCAGCCACGCCAGCAGGTTGGGCAGCCGCGTGTTGACGCCGTTGATGTTGAAGGTGGCGATCCGCATCGCCCCTCAATGCGCGGGCGCCGGGCCGGTTCAGGAATGGCGCGCCCAGCAGGACTCGAACCTGCAACATCCCGCTTAGAAGGCGGGTGCTCTATCCGGTTGAGCTATGGGCGCCGACGGCCACCGCGCGATCCGGCTCAAGTAGCCCGAAGCGCGGTAGCCGAACAACCGCGCGGCTCAAGTAGCCCGAAGCGCGGTAGCCGAACAACCGCGCGGCTCAAGTAGCGCGAAGCGCGGTAGCCGCAACAGGAATCAATGCGTCCAGGGTTGTTTGCGGAAGGTGGCGAAATTGTCAGCGTAGGCCTTGAGGATCACGGGCGGATCCTGCGGCTCGTGCAGGCGGAACGGGATCCCGTGCCGCTCGGCATAGGCCACCGCCTCCTCGGCCGAATCGAAGGTCAGGCGGACCTGGCCGTTCATGTCGGACGAGCTGGTCCAGCCCATCAGCGGATCGATCGTTCGCGCCGACGCCGGCTCGAACTCCAGACGCCAGTCTCTCGCCGTGGCCTTGCCCGATTGCATCGCGGTCTTGGCGGGGCGGTAGATGCGGGCAAGCATGGAGGGCTCCTGGCGGTCGTGGGCGGATGCGGTCCGCGCAGGGCCAGATACCCCGACGCCGGACCCCGGTCCAGCGCCGGGCGATCCCGACGCCGGCGCGGCGCGCGGCGATCCGACGCAGCGGCGGTTGCGCTGGATCAAATCCGCCGCAGCAGGTACGGCGCAGCTTGGTCACAGCCTGCGGGAATTCGCCGATGATCATCTATCTGTCCGAGTCACGCCACGCCCGCCCCGCGTTCGGGGGGCTGTCCATCGGCTTGCACTGGCTGATGCTGCTCCTGCTGGCCGCGGTCTACGCCTGCATCGAACTGCGGGAATTCTATCCGCGCGGCAGCGACATCCGCGAGGGCCTGAAGACCTGGCATTTCATGCTCGGTCTGTCGGTCTTCGTCCTCGTCTGGATCCGGCTGATCGCCCGCTGGCGGACGCCCCTCCTGTCGCCTTCGCCCGGCTGGACCCGTTGGCCGGCGGCGGTCGGGCATCTCGCCCTGTATGGCCTGATGATCGCCATGCCGCTGCTCGGCTGGCTGGCGCTGAGCGCCGACGGCAAGGACATTCCCTTCTTCGGCCTCTCCCTGCCGCCCCTGGTCGCGCCGAACGAGGGCCTGACCGAACAGCTCGAGGAGTGGCACGAGACCCTGGGCGTCGCCGGCTACTGGCTGATCGGCCTGCACGCCGCCGCCGCCCTGATCCACCAGTATGTGTTGAAGGACGGGACCCTGGGGCTCATGCTGCCTCGCCGCCGCTGACCGGGGAGACCGTCCATGAGCCGCCTTGAGCGTCACCCCGAACGCCACCTCGTCGCCCGCATCGGCTGGCTGCGCGCCGCCGTTCTCGGCGCCAACGACGGCCTCGTCTCCACGGCCAGCCTCGTCGTCGGCGTGGCGGCGGCCGAGGCCGCGCGCGGCGGCATACTGATCGCCGGCGTCGCGGGCCTGGTGGCCGGGGCCATGTCGATGGCCGCAGGCGAATACGTCTCGGTCAGCTCCCAGTCCGACACCGAAAAGGCCGACCTCGCCCGCGAAACCGCCGAACTGGCGGCCGATCCGGAAGCCGAGGTCAACGAACTGGCCGCCATCTACGCCGCCCGGGGGGTGGAGCCCGCCCTGTCGCGGCAGGTGGCGCAACAGCTGATGGCGCGGGACGCCCTCGGCGCCCATGCCCGCGATGAGCTGGGCATTTCCGACTTCACCACCGCCCGGCCGATCCAGGCCGCCCTGACCTCGGCCCTGACCTTCGCCCTCGGCGCGGCCCCGCCCCTGGTCGTGGTGCTGCTGGCGCCGCTCAACGGCCTGATCGTATGGGTCGGCGTCACGGCTCTGGCGGGGCTGATGGGGCTGGGGGCGCTCGGCGCGATGGCGGGCGGCGCCAATGTGCCGCGGTCGGTGCTTCGCGTGGCCTTCTGGGGCGTCATCGCCATGGCCGCCACCGCCGGCATCGGTCGCCTGTTCGGAACGGTGGTCTAGGAGAGGCCCTGCCCGGCGACAGCGCGTTTCAGCGGGAACGCAAGTTCAAGCCCGGGGGGCCTATGCACGCTTCCAGAGTTTTTGGTCGGAGTGAGAGGATTCGAACCTCCGACCCTCTGGTCCCAAACCAGATGCGCTACCAGGCTGCGCTACACTCCGGCGGCGGGATTTGACACACTCNGATGGTCGGAGTGAGAGGATTCGAACCTCCGACCCTCTGGTCCCAAACCAGATGCGCTACCAGGCTGCGCTACACTCCGGCGGCGGGATTTGACACACTCGACGCCGCGCCGCAACGCACCCGGCCGGGTTATTCTGCGAAGAACGGATGGCGCACCCTGTCGCCCGCCTTCGCCCCGATCTCGTCGGCGCGACCCGCCCGCAGTTCCAGCACGCCGCTGGCCGGGCCGTTGGACGGGATGACCGTGTCCGACTGGGGCGTGGCGTTCTTCGCGATCGAGACGATCCGCCCGCGCGGGTCGATGTAGATGATGTCCAGCGGGCTCGGTGTGTTGCGCATCCAGAAGCCGCGCTCGGCCACGTCGGGGAACTGGAACAGCATGCCGCGGTCGTCCGCCAGCGGATCGCGGAACATCAGCCCGCGCTGGCGCTCGGCGTCGTCGTCGGCGATCTCGACCATGAAGCGGTGCTCGCCGCTGGCGGTGGTGATGGTCAGGGCTTCCAGAGGGTTTCCCTGGGCGTCCCTGGGCGTTCCCGCCCCGGCGCAGCCGGCCAGCAGGACCGCGGTGGACAGGACGGCCAGTATTCCACGACGTAGCATCACGCATCCACCCTCTTCGGGGGCGGAGACTATCCGCCCGGCCTGATTTCAGCGACCACCAGGCCCTTGGGCCCCTCGGCGAACCGCACCGCGACCGTCTCGCCCGGCAGGAGGTCATCCAGCCCGCAGCGCCGCAAGGTCTCGACATGGACGAAGATATCGCCGGGCGCGCCGTCGCGCACCACGAATCCGTAGCCCTTGGTGCGATTGAACCATTTTACCACGGCCGTCTCCAGCGGGCCGCCGGACGCCGTCTCGCCGTCGGCGATCCGCGACGCCTCCTGTTGCCTCAGGCCCTCATAGCCGCTGCGCTTCGGCGCCGGCGCGAGGTCTGGATCGCCCTCGCCCAGTTCGTGGACCTCGGTGACCTGCCAGCCCTTGGGCCGCCGCGCGCAATCGCAGGTGATGGGCGCGCCTTCGGGCGCCGTATCCCGCCCGCTGTCGCGCAGGCTGGAGATGTGCAGCAGGACATCCTTCATATCCGTCAGGCTGGGATCGTCGGGCACGATGAAGCCGTATCCCTTGCCGGGATCGAACCATTTCACCCGCCCCGCGATACGCACCGCGGCGGTAATCGTCCCAACGCCCTCGTAGTCAGACACAGCCTTCCCCCTGCCCGCAACCCTTGCGGACGGCGCTTATTTAACACGGTTCTGTGAAGGCCGGAAAAGCAAAAAACTCCGGTTTCCCGCCGGAATCGCCGAATTGTGTTCAGATCGGCGGCTGCGGCTCGTCCAGAACGGCGCGAATCTTCCGCATCAGATCGGGGCTGCGGTAGGGTTTGCCGATCAATTCCAGCCCGCCGCGGTCATCCGAGCGGTCACCCCAGCCGGTCGTCAGCAGGACCGGCGTTCCCGGCCGCAGCCGGCGCACCTCGGCCGCCAGGGCGACCCCGTCCATCGCGCCGGGCATGACGATGTCGGTGAACAGCAGGTCGAACGACAGGCCTTCCGCGACCAGCGCCAGAGCCTCGTCGGCGTCGCCGGCCTGGTGGACCTCGAACCCCGCCTCCTCCAGCAGGGTCGCGCCCATCGTCCGGACCTCGGCATTGTCCTCGACCATCAGCACGGACTCGCGGCCGTCCTCACGCCGCAGGTCGCGTATCGGGGTGGGCGTCTCGGGCATCTGGATCAACCGGCTCCTCCCTCGCCCGGCGACCGGACGCGACGTTCAAACGCGCCAGACCCGGAAAGGCTCGGCGTTGCGACGGTCACAGCGAAAAAGGGAAGCTCCGCGCTGGCAGTCCCTAGGGGAGTCGAACCCCTCTTTTCAGGTTGAAAACCTGACGTCCTAACCGATAGACGAAGGGACCGCTGCGCGGAGAGCGGGCGATATAGCCGCCGATTCCGGGGCNGGGGAGTCGAACCCCTCTTTTCAGGTTGAAAACCTGACGTCCTAACCGATAGACGAAGGGACCGCTGCGCGGAGAGCGGGCGATATAGCCGCCGATTCCGGGCCGTGCAACCCGCAAAACGCCGAGGGCCGACACACAGTATTCCGGGCATCCCGGCTCGCGGGAATATGCCGGGTATTCACGCCATCCGCGGATCGGCCACGTCCTCGATCTCGAATTGCACGCCCTTGCGGCCGTTCCAGTCGTCGGCCTTCAACCGTCCGACCACGCTCAGCCCGCCCTGTCCGGACAACAGCGACTGACCGCCGGGCAAATCGGCGCAGCGCCAGGAAATGGCTTTCACCGACGCCCCGTCGGCCCCGACCAGCCGGCAGCGCACATGGCCGCCGGTCATGGCCACAGCGTCGCGCACCGAGACATGCTCGAGGGCGAACAGCGGCTCGGGATTGGCCGGGCCGAACGGCGCCAGCTGCTCGAACTGTTCGAACAGTCCCCGCGTCGCCGCGCCCGGATCGATCAGGGCGTCGATCTCGACCAGGTCCAGCGCATCCGCCGCCGCCTGCTCGCCCGCCATCCGCTCGTTCAGAAAATCGCGCAGCCGGCCGATGTCGTCGGCCCGCACCGTCAGCCCCGCGGCCATGGCGTGGCCGCCCCCGGCCATCAGCACGCCGCTCTCCCACGCCGCCTGCACGGCCTTGCCCAGATTCATGCCCGGCTGCGACCGGCCCGAGCCCTTGCCGACGCCGTTGATCGCATCGACGCCGATGACCACGACCGGCTTGCGCCAGCGTTCGCGCAGACGGCCCGCCACGATGCCGACCACGCCGGGATGCCAATCGTCGCCCTCGATCACCACCACCGCTGAACCATCCGCGTGGGCGCCGGTGGCCTCGACCATGCGCGTGGCCTGTTCCGTCACCTGCCGCTCGACCTCGCGCCGGGCGATGTTCAGGGCGTCAAGCTCCTGGGCCAGCGCCGCGGCCTCGACGGGATCGTCGGTCGACAGCAGGCGCGCGCCCAGATCCGACTTGCCGATCCGCCCGCCCGCATTGATCCGCGGCCCCAGGATAAAGCCCGCATGGTTCGACTTGGCCGGCCCCGGCTCGGCCCCCGCCGCCGCCAGCAGCGCTCGCAGGCCCGGATTGGCCCACTCGGACATCCGCCGCAGGCCCAGGCTGGTCAGGGCCCGGTTGAAGCCGGTCAGGCCCGTCACGTCGCAGATCGCCCCCATGGCCGCCAGATCCAGCCACTGGCGGATGTCCGGCTCCTTCAGGTCGCCGAACATCCCGCGCCGCCGCGCCTCGCGGTTCAGCGCCGCCAGCAGCACGAACACCACCCCCGCCGCCGCCAGGTTGCCCTGCCCCGAGTTGCATCCCGGCCTGTTCGGATTGACCACGGCGGCGCAGACCGGCGGATGCTCGCGCATCATGTGGTGGTCGATGACCACGACCTTCAACCCGATCGCCGCCGCATGGGCCACCGCCTCATTGGCCGCCGCGCCGCAGTCCACGGTGATGACCAGATCGGCGCCCGAGGCCTTCAGCGTGTCGAAGGCCCGCGCGCTGGGGCCGTAGCCCTCGGTCATCCGGTCCGGCACATAGATCGGCAGCTCGGCCCCCACGGCCCGGAACCAGCGCACCAGCAGGGCCGCGCTCGACGCCCCGTCGACGTCATAGTCGGCGAAGACATGGATCGAGGCCTTGGCCTGCAAAGCATCGAGGATCGCCTCGGCCGCCGCATCCATGTCCATGAAGCTGGACGGATCGGGGAACAGCGCCTTCAGCGTCGGCTGCAGGAAGTCGGCCCCCTGATCGGCGCGCACGCCGCGCGCCGCCAGCGCCCGCGCCAGAGGCTCTTCCAGACCCAGGGCCTGCATATGGCTGCGGATCAGACCGGCCTCGGCGGGCCGCTGCCGCCAGGCGCGTCCGGACAGGGAGCGGGACACGCCGAGGAACGCAGGCCCGAAGTCCGCGTCCGCGCCCCCGTCGGCCATCAGAGCGGCCGGATGGTGCGGATGCGCTGGACCGTCCGCGTCGAGGAATCCATCACCAGCGTATGCGTCGAAACGAAGCCGTCGGCGACCTTGACCCCGTCCAGCATGGCGCCCTTGGTCACGCCGGTGGCGGCGAAGATGGCGTCCTTGGACACCAGCTCATGCAGGTCGTATTTGCGGTCGAAGTCGGTGACCCCCGTCTTGCGCGCCCGTTCCCGCTCGTCGTCGTTGCGGAAGATCAGCCGACCCTGGAAATGGCCGCCGACGCATTTCAGCGCGCTGGCCGCCAGCACGCCTTCCGGCGCCCCCCCCGAGCCCAGATACAGGTCGATGCCCGTCTCCGGCTCCGCCGTGTGAATCACGCCCGCCACGTCGCCGTCGGTGATCAGCAGCACCCGGGCCCCGACCTCGCGCAGCGCCGCGATCAGCTCGGCGTGGCGCGGCCGGTCCATGACGCAGACGGTGATGTCCTCCGGCTTCACCCCCTTGGCCGAAGCCAGCGACCGGACGTTGTCCCCCGGCTTCATGTCCAGGTCGACGGTGCCGGGCGCGAAGCCGGGACCGATGGCGATCTTGTCCATATAGGTGTCGGGCGCGTGCAGCATGCCGCCGCCCGGCGACATCGACAGCACGCACAGGGCGTTGGCCATGGCCTTGGCCGTCAGGGTCGTGCCTTCCAGCGGGTCCAGGGCGATGTCGATCGCCGGGCCTTTGCCGGTGCCGACCTTCTCGCCGATGTACAGCATCNTAGGTGTCGGGCGCGTGCAGCATGCCGCCGCCCGGCGACATCGACAGCACGCACAGGGCGTTGGCCATGGCCTTGGCCGTCAGGGTCGTGCCTTCCAGCGGATCGAGCGCGATGTCGATGGCCGGGCCCTTCCCGGTGCCGACTTTCTCGCCGATGTAGAGCATCGGGGCCTCGTCGCGCTCGCCCTCGCCGATGACGATCTTGCCGTCGATGTCGAGGCTGTTCAGCGCGGTGCGCATGGCGTCCACGGCCAGCTGGTCGGCCTGTTTCTCGTCGCCGCGGCCGATCTGGGCGTAGCTGGCGATGGCGGCCAGTTCGGTCACCCGCGCGGCGTCGGCGGCAAGCGTGGATGCATAGGGAGCCGAAGCGGCCATGGGCGTTCTCCTGAGGCGATGATCCCCGGATTCTGCCGTCCGGGCGACTGTTCTGTTGGATCTACCGGCGATCGACCGGCGGCGGGGCGCGGCCGCGCTCGCGGGTGCGGCGCACGAATTCGTCCATCTCCGCCTGGGTCTGGGCCGTCACCGGCGCGACCGGCGTGGCCTCGACCCGCGCCCGGACGTCGTCGGCGAAGACCTCGGGATCGCCCGCGGTCTGCCAGTCGATGCGCGACACCTCGCCCGCCAGACTGCCGCCGGTCACCCGCAGCGTGTTGACCCGGGCCGCGATGGCGACCGGCGCGGGCAGCGGCTCGACGACCTTGGGGAAGTCGGCCCAGCGGGGGTATTCCCGGTGCGCGTCGACCAGCGCCTGCACGCGGGGCGCGACCGGCGAAGTGGCGTCGGTGGCGGGGTCGAACAGGCCGGCGCAGGCCGACAGCCCCCCCGTCAGCAGGGTCGCCGCCGTCATCGCTGCGATTTTCCGGATTGGCGCGTTCATATCAGGGGCGGTCATATGCCATGATCGCCACAGGCGGAAGGGCGCGCGGCCCTTGCACCGATCCTGACGACCCCGGAGCCCTCCCCCATGGCCAAGCGCCCGACCCCTCCGCCCGCCCCCAATCCGGAGACGATCGCCCCCCGCCCGCCGCGCAAGTCCGGCCGCCCGACCTCGGCCAAGCCGCCCCGCCCGCGCGCCGCCCAGGCCGAGGCCAAGCCGGCTCCGCCGCCCGGACAGCCCGCGCCGCAACCGGAACCGGCGCCGGCCGCCGCCGACGCCTTCGCCTTCCCCGGCGCCGACCAGCGCCAGATGCTCGAAACCCTGTCGATGAACCTGGCCCGGGCGGCCATGACGGCCCAGTCGGCCATCGCCGAGGCCGCCCTGTCCCAGGCCGACCGCCCCGCCGCCCTCTCGCCCGACCCGTTCAACGTCGGCCCGGCCATGAACTCCGTCATGACCAGCCTGGCCTCGCGCCCGGACAAGCTGTTCGCCGCCCAGGCCGATCTGTTCAACCGCTACATGGACCTGTGGGCCTCCACGACCCGCCGCGCCGCCGGGGACGAGACCCCCGCCGCCCACGAGGCGAAACTGTCCAAGGACAAGCGCTTCAGGGACCCCGCCTGGTCCGAAAACCCGATGTTCGATGTCATGCGCCAGTCCTATCTGGTGACCTCGGACTGGATGAACGGCCTCGTCTCCAGCGTCGAGGACGTCGATCCACTGACCAAGCGCCGGGC
This sequence comes from Brevundimonas sp. Root1423, assembly GCF_001426805.1. Taxonomy (NCBI): domain Bacteria; kingdom Pseudomonadati; phylum Pseudomonadota; class Alphaproteobacteria; order Caulobacterales; family Caulobacteraceae; genus Brevundimonas; species Brevundimonas sp. Root1423. The sequence goes on along the minus strand of NZ_LMFL01000078.1, from coordinate 3,896 downwards.
CGAATTCTTCACCAGACTGCTGACCGACGCCTTCTCCCCCTCCAACTTCCTCGCCTCCAACCCCGCGGCTCTCAAGGCCCTGGCCGAGAGCAACGGCGAATCGCTGGTGAAGGGGATGCAGAATTTCGCCGCCGACATGGAGCGCGGCGCCGGCAAGCTGAAGATCAGCCAGGCCGATTACGGCAAATTCGTCGTCGGCGAGAACGTCGCCACCGCCCCCGGCCAGGTGGTCTGGCGCGACGAGCTGTTCGAACTGATCCAGTTCGATCCCGCGACGGAGAAACAGCGCGCCATCCCCCTGCTGATCTTCCCGCCCTGGATCAACAAATTCTACATCCTGGACCTGCAGCCCGAGAACTCGATGATCCGCTGGCTCTCGGCCCAGGGCTTCACGGTCTTCGTCTGCTCCTGGGTCAATCCGGATGTCGACAAGGCCGGCTTCGGCTTCGACGACTATCTGGAAAAGGGGATCTACCGCGCTGTCGAGAAGGCGCTGGAGCAGTCGCAGGCCGAGCACATCAACACCGTCGGCTACTGCATCGGCGGCACCCTCATGGGCGCGGCCCTGGCCCACATGGCCGCGAAGGGCGACAGGCGCGTCACCGCCAACACCTTCTTCGCCGCCCAGCACGACTTCGCCGAGGCCGGCGACCTGCTGCTGTTCACCGACGAGCACTGGCTCAACGAGATCGAGCAGCAGATGGACGCCGCCGGCGGCGTCCTGCCCGGGGCTTCCATGGCCGAGACCTTCAACGCCCTGCGCGCCAACGACCTGATCTGGTCCTTCTTCGTCAGCAACTATCTGATGGGCAAGGACCCGCCCGCCTTCGACCTGCTGTTCTGGAACGCCGACCAGACCCGCATGCCGAAGAAGCTGCACATGGACTACCTCCGCTCCATGTACGGCCAGAACAGGCTGGCCCGGGGCGAGTTCGTCATCGGCGGGCTCAAGGTCGACCTGTCCAAGGTCACCCTCCCCCTCTATTTCCAGGCCAGCCGCGAGGACCATATCGCGCCGATGAATTCGGTCTACCGCTCGGCCCGCGCCTTCTCCAACGCCGACGTGACCCTGACGCTCGCCGGATCGGGCCATATCGCCGGGGTGGTCAATCCGCCCTCGGCCAACAAATACCAGCACTGGACCAACCCCGCCCTGCCCGCCACGCTCGGCGAATGGCAGGCCAAGGCCGTCGAACATCCCGGCAGCTGGTGGAACCACTGGGCCGACTGGCTGCATGACAAATCCGGCGGCTGGGTTCCGGCCCGCGACCCCAAAAAGGGCCCGCTTCCTGCGATAGAACCGGCGCCGGGGTCCTATGTGAAAGTGAAGTCTTGAAGCGTCTGGAACCCAATCTCCTGCTGGCCGTCACCACCGGCTTCGCCCTGCTGCTGGTGGTCATCACCGCCACCGTCTACGGCCCGCCCGTCGGCCTGATCCGCAATCCGTTGCTGGCTATCATCTGCGCCGGCGGCTTCGTGCTGCTCAATCCGGTGATGCTGCGGATGATGAAGATCACGCCGCGCCCGCCGATGATCCATCCGGACGCGCCGGGCACGGCCGTCTGGGCCACCCTGTTCCCGATGATGGTCATTCTCTCCGCCGCCGTGCCCGTCTTCTGGCCGGGTCGCGACTACGGCCTGCTGGTCATCATCGCCGCCGTCTGGTTCGGGGTGACGGCCGAGTCCGCGATCAAGGCCCGCTCTCAGGCCGGCTGAAACTTCAGCGCCACGCCGTTGTTGCAATAGCGTTTTCCGGTCGGTCTCGGCCCGTCCATGAACAGATGCCCCTGATGCCCGAGGCAGCGGGCGCAGTGATACTCCGTCCGCGGAAAGCCGATGGCGAAGTCGGTCTTCGTCCCGATGTTGGCTGCGATGACGTCATAGAAGCTGGGCCACCCCGTGCCGCTGTCGAACTTCCACGACGACCGGAACAACGGCAGGTCGCAGCCGCGACAGACGAAGGTCCCGCGCCGGTGCTCATTGTTCAGCTGACTGGTCCCGGGCCGCTCCGTCGCCTCATGGCGCAGCACGTCATAGCTGGCCCGCGGCAGCCGCTGACGCCACTGGGCGTCGGTGATCCGCCGGAACGGCGAACCGGCGTACTGCCGCTCCGACGCATCCGCGCGCCCGGGCGAACAGGCGGACACGGCGACCGCCCCGGCGGTCACGAGCAGATGGCGGCGGTTGATCGGGCTCATGCCGGAGATACGTCGGCGTCGCCGCGGAAGTTTCAAGTGCGCCTTCCTTCTCCCCCCGAGGGGAGAAGGATCACGAAAGGCCAGTATCTTCCCCAAGCCCCAGCATCAGGTTCAGGTTCTGCACCGCCGCTCCCGACGCCCCCTTGCCGAGGTTGTCCAGCAGGGCCACCAGCCGCACCTGCTCCGCGCCCCGGTCGCCGAACACATGCAGCCGCATCCGGTTGGTCCCGTTCAGCCCCTCGGGATCGATCCCAGTCATGGCCTCGGTCTCCTCCAGCTCGGCCACCTCGACGAAGCGGCAGCCGGCATAGGCCGCGGCCAGGGCGCCGTGCACCACCTCGACCGACGGCGACTTCGGCAGGGCCCCGAGGTGCAGCGGAACCTCGACCAGCATCCCCTGCAGATACCGCCCCACCGCCGGGGCGAACAGCACGCGCCGCTCCAGCCCGGTGTGCAGCGTCATCTCCGGCACATGCTTGTGCTGCAGCGACAGGCCGTAGGCGTGGAAGGCCTCGGTCGTATGGGCCGAGCAGGTCTCGTCCTCGTAGCGGATGATCATGGCCTTGCCGCCGCCGGAGTATCCCGACACGGCGTTGACCGTGACCGGCCAGCCCGCCGGAATGATCCCCGCGCTGACCAGCGGCCGGACCAGGCCGATGAAGCCGGTCGGATAGCAGCCCGGGTTCGACACCCGTTTCGAGGCCGCGATCTTCTCCCGCTGACCCGGCGCCATCTCGGCGAAGCCATAGGTCCATGCCGGATCGACCCGATACGCCGTCGAGGCGTCGATCACCCGTACGGCGGGGTTCTCGATCATCGCCACGGCTTCCTTCGCCGCCTCATCCGGCAGGCACAGGATCACCGCATCGGCGGCGTTCAGCGCCTCGCGCCGCGCCTCCACGTCGCGCCGCCGGTCGCCCAGCAGGATCAGTTCCAGATCGGAGCGCGCCTCCAGCCGCTCGCGGATCTCCAGCCCCGTGGTCCCGGCCTCGCCGTCGATGAAGATGGTGTGGGTCATGTCCGGACGTCTGCTCTTAGATTTGGTTCTCAGGGCGCAGATCGCGGATGCGCTCGTCCTGTAGCCAGATTGCGTCGATGATGGCGAAAACCTCGTCCGCCAGCTTTGTGCCGACGACATCGCTGCGGCTCAACGCTTCGCCGACAACGGGGCTCATCGAGAAGGCGCGGTCAGGCGCGTCGATGATCGTAAAGCCCGGCCCCGACGCCATTTGCCGATACTCAAGGCTCACCGCGATGCGCTTCGATGAGGGAGCGCCGCCCCATGCACCGACGATGAGATCGAAATTGGCGCCGTTCGCGACCACGTGGCCGTCGGTCCATTGGACCATATACGTGGCGAGCGCCCCAAGCTCGTCCGAGGCGTAACCACTCAACGCACGCGTCGCACGACCACAGCAATCGCAGTGCGTCGGCGGTTGCTCGATGCCCTTTTCGATCGTGATGGCCACTGGCGTCTCCAAAGAAAAAGGGCGCTCCGGTTTCCCGAAGCGCCCTCCTCCATACCGTATGTGAAACGGCCTAGCGCTTCGAGAACTGGAAGGACTTGCGGGCCTTGGCGCGGCCGTACTTCTTGCGCTCGACGACGCGGCTGTCGCGGGTCAGGAAGCCGTGCGGCTTCAGGACCGGGCGCAGCGCCGGCTCATAGTGGGTCAGGGCGTGCGACAGGCCGTGGCGGAT
>NZ_LMFL01000077.1:3743-4830 GCF_001426805.1 Brevundimonas sp. Root1423 | reverse complement strand
GACACCAACTCGGACCCGGACGGCATCACCTATCCGATCCCCGGCAACGACGACGCCGCCCGCGCCATCCAGACCTACTGCGACCTGATCGCCGACGCCGTCCTGGACGGTCTGGCCGCTGGTCAGGCTTCGGCSGGCGTGGACCTGGGCGCCGCCGTSAACCCGGACGAGCCSATGCTGCGCGAAGCCAAGGCTCCGAAGGCCGCCAAGGCCGTTGAAGCCGAAGTGGCCCCGGCCGAGGCTGAAGCCGTCGCCGAGGAAATGATCGCCGCCGCCGAACCGGCCGTCGCCGACGAAGCCGCCCAGGTTGCGACCTCGGAAGCCAACGACGCCGTCGAAACCGAGGAAGCCGCGGTCTAAACGACCCCGCTTCCCGACGGCGAAATCAATACGCGGCCGGGCCCCTCAACGGGTCCGGCCGTTCCCGCATACGCATACCAAGGAGATACCCCATGGCCGAGATCACAGCCGCCCTCGTGATGGAACTGCGCGCCAAGTCCGGCGTCGGCATGATGGACTGCAAGAAGGCGCTYCAGGAAACCGTATCGATCAGAACCACCCGCTCGCCGTCCCGCACCAACAGGGGCTGAACCGACAGATGGATGGCGTCTGGGCCTGAAGCTCGTCCTCGCCGGCGTGGCCGAACGNGCGTGGCCGCCGAGGGCCTGGTCGCCGTSGCCTCGAAGGAAGTCGGAGCCGGTGAAGTCGGCGCCGCCATCGAGTTCAACGCCGAGACCGACTTCGTCTCGCGCAACGAGCTGTTCCAGAACGCCGCCAAGAGATTCGCCCAGCTCGGCCTCGAGCACGCTTCGGTCGAGGCGCTGCACGGCGCCGAGCTGGAAGCCGGCAAGACGGTCCAGGACGAGGTCACCAGCATGATCGCCACCATCGGCGAGAACATGCAGCTGCGCCGCGCCGCCCGCCTGTCGGTCGACGAGGGCGTCGTCGCCTCCTACGTCCACAACGCCGTGTCGCCGGGCGTCGGCCGCATCGGCGTGCTGGTCGCCCTGCACGGCGGCGGCGACAAGACCGCCCTGCGCGAACTGGGGCGCAAGATCGCCATGCACGTGGCCGCGACCGCTCCGCT
>NZ_LMFL01000077.1:0-3731 GCF_001426805.1 Brevundimonas sp. Root1423 | reverse complement strand
GACCGAAAAGGCCAAGGAAGAAGGCAAGCCGGAAGCCATGATCGCCAAGATCGTGGAAGGCCAGATCAACAAGTTCCAGAAGGACGTGGTGCTGATCAAGCAGCCGTTCGTCATGAACCCCGACGTGACCATCGAACAGCTGGTCGCCGACGCGGGCAAGGAACTGGGCGCGCCCGGTCTGCACCTGGCCGGCTTCGTCCGCCTCGCCCTCGGCGAAGGCGTCGAGAAGGTCGAGGGCCCGGACTTCGCCACCGAAGTCGCGCAGATGACCGGCGGCCAGTAAGGCCGGCGCACAACCGATCGACGAAGGGGCCGGCGAGCGATCGCCGGCCCTTTTTGTTGGCCCGGCGCCGATCTGGCTATTGGCCCGCTTTGCGGTAGGCTTCCTGCTTTGCCGGAGGGTCCCTTGTCGCCAGTTCTGCTTCTCTTGCTGCTCGGAAGCCCCCAGGATCCGGCTGTGAGCGCGGCCGCCGAGCCCTGGGCCATGGTCCGCTGGACCCTGCCCATGCCCGGGGCGCAGCGCGGGTCCGACATGTGGTACCGAAGGCCCGTCCATGTGGTCTCCGAAGACGGCCCGATCGTGCAGATCGAGGCTCTGACGCCCATGGAGTACGGGCCCGATGGCGCCGTCGTCGGGCACGTCCGCTATGTCAGCCAGCTACATTGCGGAACGACCAATCTGCGCGGGGTCCCGGGACCCGGAGAGGCGGTCGAGCCATGGGGTCCGCCCCCGCCCGAATTCAGTCCGCCCTACGAATTCATTCGCGCCGTGTGCGAGGAAAAGCGCCCCTACGACACCGCCGCCAGTCCCGAGCAGGCCCTCGAGAAAAGCGCCGAAAACGAGCGCCGGTGGCGGCTCCGCGTCGAAATGGGACGCACCCGCCCCTGACGGAGGTGCGGGCGCTCAAACGCCCGGTTTGCGGCGCAGGCGGCGGATCGCGCCGGCACGCGACAATCACGACGCCTTCTCCGCTCGGCCCACACCGGCTAAACCAGCCGGATGATCGGTAGACTCAACCACGTCGGCGTCGCCACGCCCTCCATCGAGGCCAGCGTCGCCCTGTACCGCGACATGCTCGGGGCCACGAAGGCGCATGCGCCGTTCGACCTGCCGGCCCAGGGCGTGCGCGTCTGTTTCATCGACCTGCCCAACAGCCAGATCGAGCTGATCGAGCCGCTGGGCGACGACAGCCCGATCCACGGCTTCCTGGCCAGGAACCCGAAGGGCGGCCAGCACCACGTCTGTTTCGAGGTCGCGGACATCCTCGCCGCGCGCGACGCCCTGCGGGCCAGGGGCGCGACCATCCTCGGCACGGGCGAGCCGCGCATCGGCGCCCACGGCACGCCGATCATCTTCGTCCATCCGAAGGACATGGGCGGGGTTCTGGTCGAACTGATGGAAACGCCCTCGAGCTCTAACCAGCACGGAGCCCACTGATGCCGATCGGCCCGATCACCATGCTCGCCATCTACCTCGTCTGCTGGTGGACGGTGCTGTTCGCCGTCCTGCCGCTGGGCACGTCGAGGGAAACGCATGAGCCGCCGACCGACGGCGCCCAGTGGGGCGCGCCCGTGAAGCCGGACCTGAAGCGCAAATTCCTCACCACCACCTGGGTCGCGGCCCTCGTCTGGGCGCTGGTGATGGTCCTGGTCTACATCGGCTGGATGCCGCTGCCGGACCTGGCTCCGCCGGCTTCGTGACGCCGCCATGACCGACCGCCTTTTCCTTCTCAATCCCGGCTGGACCGACGAACAGGGCGGGCCGTGGTATTGCCCCGCCGGCGCGGTCCTCGAAGGCGTGCTGGCCTTCTATCCCGACCTGAAGACGCAACTCGACATCACGCGCCTCGACCACCCGCGACCGCGCCTGCCGGTCGTCGAACTGGTCGGCGAGGCGCACCAGAGTTGCCCGATCCTGGTCCTCGACGAAACCTTCGACTGGCCCGAGGCCCGGACCAGTGAAACGACCGGAAAACGCTTCCTGCAGGACCAGGCCATCATCCCCTATCTGGCCGCGCGATACGGCATCGGCCTGCCGCATCCCTGAGCGATCCCGCGCGTTTGTGACGACCGCCTAGCTTTCGCCCCGTCCGAACGGCTAAAGCGGTGCTTCACCTCTGTCCCCGGATTCTGCCCATGCGCCTGTCGCGCTATTTCCTGCCCACGCTCAAGGAGGCGCCTTCGGACGCCCAGATCGTCTCGCACCAGCTGATGCTGCGGGCCGGGATGATCAAACAGGAGGCCGCCGGCATCTACGCCTGGCTGCCGCTGGGCCTGCGGGTGCTGAACCGGATCGAGCAGATCGTGCGCGAGGAGCAGGAGCGGGCAGGGGCCGTCGAACTGCTGATGCCCACCCTCCAGCTGGCCGACCTGTGGCGCGAGAGCGGCCGCTACGACGCCTACGGCCCAGAGATGCTGCGCATCACCGACCGGCACGAACGCGAACTGCTGTACGGGCCCACCAACGAGGAGATGATCACCGACATCTTCCGCGGCTTCGTGAAGAGCTACAAGGCGCTGCCCCTGAACCTCTTCCACATCCAGTGGAAATTCCGCGACGAGCGCCGTCCGCGCTTCGGCGTCATGCGCGGCCGCGAATTCCTGATGAAGGACGCCTATTCGTTCGACATCGACGAGGCCTCGGCCCGCAAGGCCTATAACCGCATGTTCGTGGCCTANGCAACGGCAAACGCCACGAGATGCGCTTCGAGCGCGGCGACACGGTCGTACAAGGCGCTGCCCCTGAACCTCTTCCACATCCAGTGGAAATTCCGCGACGAGCGCCGTCCGCGCTTCGGCGTCATGCGCGGCCGCGAATTCCTGATGAAGGACGCCTATTCCTTCGACATCGACGAGGCCTCGGCCCGCAAGGCCTATAACCGCATGTTCGTGGCCTATCTGAACACATTCGCCCGCATGGGGCTGAAGGCCGTGCCGATGCGCGCCGACACCGGCCCGATCGGCGGCGACCTCAGCCACGAGTTCATCGTCCTTGCCGACACGGGCGAAAGCCAGGTCTTCTGCGACCGCAAGCTGGTCGAGATGCCGGCGCCGGGCACGGGCGTTGACTGGGACGACCTGCAGGCCATCGTCGACGAGCGGATCTCGATGTACGCCGCCACCGAGGAAATGCACGACGCCGCCCGCTTCGAAAGCGAGACCGCCGAGGGCGACCGCCTGACCGCGCGCGGCATCGAGGTCGGTCACATCTTCTATTTCGGCACGAAGTACTCCGCCCCGATGAAGGCGAAGGTCGCCGGGCCCGACGGCAAGGACACGGACGTCCACATGGGCAGCTACGGCGTCGGCGTGTCGCGCCTGCTGGGCGCCATCATCGAGGCCAGCCACGACGAAAGCGGCATCATCTGGCCCGACTCCGTGGCGCCGTTCGACGTCGTGGTCATCAACCTGCGCGCCAGTGACGAGGCCGTCTCCGCCGCCTGCGAGGAGGCCGTGGCCAAGCTGGAGGCCCTCGGCAAGGACGTCCTCTACGACGACACCGACGAACGCCCGGGCGGCAAGTTCGCCACCGCCGACCTGATCGGCATCCCCTGGCAGCTGACCATCGGGCCCAAGGGCCTCGCCGACGGCGTGGTCGAGCTGAAGCGCCGCGCCACCGGCGAGAAGGTCTCCGTTCCGCTGGACGAGGCCCTGATGCGGGTGCGCGGATGAGTCTGGCCAGCGCATTCCTTCCCCCATTTCGGGGGAAGGTGGGCCGCGGAGCGGCTCGG
>NZ_LMFL01000076.1:0-4551 GCF_001426805.1 Brevundimonas sp. Root1423 | reverse complement strand
GGTGGTGTCGTCCTTGGTGATGGTGACCTTCTTGGCCTTGCCGAGCATGTCGAGGGTGACGTTCTCGAGCTTGATGCCGAGGTCTTCCGAGATGACCTGGCCGCCGGTCAGGACGGCGATGTCCTCCAGCATGGCCTTGCGGCGGTCGCCGAAGCCCGGGGCCTTGACGGCGGCGACGCGCAGGCCGCCGCGCAGCTTGTTGACCACCAGGGTGGCCAGGGCCTCGCCCTCGATGTCCTCGGCGATGATCAGCAGCGGGCGGCCCGACTGGACCACGGCTTCCAGGATCGGCAGCATCGACTGCAGCGAAGAGAGCTTCTTCTCGTGCAGCATGATGAGGGGTTCTTCAAGTTGAACCTCCATCTTGTCAGCATTCGTGATGAAGTAGGGGCTCAGGTAACCCCGATCAAATTGCATGCCTTCAACAACGTCAAGTTCAGTCTCGGCGGTTTTCGCCTCCTCAACTGTAATGACTCCTTCGTTGCCGACCTTTTCCATGGCCTTGGCGATCATGTCGCCGACTTCCTGGTCGCCGTTGGCCGAAATGGTGCCGACCTGGGCGATTTCGGAGTTGGCGCTGACCTTGCGGCTCGAGGCCTTGATGTCGGCCAGGACAACGGTCACGGCCTTGTCGATGCCGCGCTTCAGATCCATCGGGTTCATGGCCAGGACGGTGGCGGTGGTGGTGCCGTCACCCGCCTTGTCATTGGTCTTGGAGGCGACCTCGCGGATCATCTGGGCGCCCATGTTCTCGAAGGCGTCCTCCAGCTCGATCTCCTTGGCCACCGAGACGCCGTCCTTGGTCGAGCGCGGGGCGCCGAAGGACTTCTGGATCACGACATTGCGGCCCTTGGGCCCCAGGGTCACCTTGACCGCATTGGCCAGGACGTTGACGCCGCGCAGCATCTTTTCGCGCGCATCGGTGGAGAACATGACTTGTTTGGCGGCCATCTGGCAGCTCCTTAAAGAGTGTGTGGGAAACAGAAATTCAGACGCGGGTGCTTACGACAGCACGCCCAGCACGTCCGATTCCTTCATAATAATCAAATCGTTACCGTCGATCTTGACTTCCGTGCCCGACCATTTGCCGAACAGGATGCGGTCGCCGGCCTTCAGGTCCATGGGGACATGCTTGCCGTCTTCATCGCGGGCGCCGGGGCCGACGGAGACGACTTCGCCTTCCTGGGGCTTTTCCTTGGCCGAGTCAGGGATGATGATCCCGCCCTTGGTCTTGGATTCTTCTTCCACGCGCTTCACGAGCACGCGGTCGCCGAGCGGACGAAACGCCATCTGATTGTCTCCAACATCTTCGATTGAACCCCGGACGCGGCGCTTTTTGGCAGCCACGACGCCCGAGTGCTAACGCGAGCGGCAAGTAGGAGGGCGGGGCGTCCGCGTCAAGCGCAGCCGCCCTCGAATTCTGGCGGTCTCCTGACCTTCAGATGACTGGAGCCTGAACAACCCGCTCTGACGCGGTACAGGCTCGGACGGTTAGATTGCCCCTCATGCCGATCGATATCGGCGCCTCAGCAAGGAGCAATCCGATGCGCAATCTCATCAACCTGAAGACCGTCGGAGCAGGCGCAGCCGCCGCCCTGGCGATGGGCCTGGCGACGGCGAGCCCTGCCAGCGCCCAATCCTATGGCGATCCCCTGATCGACACCATCGTTCGAGGCGTTCTGGCCGCTTCCGGTCAGGACAGCCGATACGGCTATGGCCAGGGGACCTACCGCGGCCCGGACTGCCAATACTATCGCGACGGCCGCTGCTACCGGAACCTCGGCCATTGGGAACGGGAACACGGCATCAACAGCCGTGATCGTTCCTCCGCCTACGGGGATGGCTACGGCGCCTATGTTGAAGGCCGAACCTATTCGGGCCGGGGCTACTACCGGGACGGCCGCTTCTGGCGGAACCACGGGCAGTGGCGCAGCTATCAGAATCATCGCGATCGCGACTACCGCTACGATCGCCGCTGGTGATACCGGGTTTCGTTCGGCCGCGTGAGTAGGGTCGGACGAGGGCGAGGAAGGCGGGCGCTTCGGCGCCCGCCTTTTTCGTCAGACCATCAGTCGTTTCATCAACTCGGCCGTCGAGGGATCCAGGTCAGGCGACGGCTCGCCGTCGGCGACGTCCTTCAGGATGGCGCTGGCCAGCAGCTTGCCCAGTTCCACGCCCCATTGGTCGAAGCTGTTGATGTCCCAGATCACGCCCTCGACAAAGGTCTTGTGCTCATAGAGGGCCAGCAGGGCGCCGACCGCCTCGGGCGTCAGGGCGTCGAGCAGTATGGTGGTCGACGGGCGATCACCCGGGAAGGTCTTGTGCGGGGCCAGCCGGTCCGCCTCTTCGGCGCTCATCCCTGAAACGATCAGTTCCTCACGGACCTGCGCCTCGGTCTTGCCGACCATCAACGCCTGGGCCTGGGCCAGGGCGTTCGACCATAGCGGCGCATCGCCCTCGCGGGCGTCCACCGCCGCCCGGGACGTATGGCCGACCACGATGAATTCCGCCGGAACGACCTGCGGCCCCTGATGGATCTGCTGGAAGAAGGCGTGCTGGCCGTTGGTCCCCGGTTCGCCGAACACGACGGGGCCCGTCGCGGTGTCCACGGGCGAACCGTCGCGCTTCACGCGCTTGCCGTTCGACTCCATTTCCAGCTGCTGCAGGAAGGCCGGTAGCCGGCGCAGCCCATGGGCATAGGGGGCTACGGTGCGGGCATGGCGGTCAAGACCCTCGACATTGAAGATCTGCGCCAGCGCCAGCAGCACCGGGGCGTTCTTCTCCAGATCGGCCTCGCGGAAATGCTCGTCCATGGCTCGCGCGCCGTCCAGCACCCGCTCGAACACGTCCCAGCCCAGGGCCACCGCCACCGACAAACTGACCGCCGACCACAGTGAATACCGTCCGCCGACCCAGTCGCGGAAACCGAAGGTCCGGCCGCAGCCCCAGGCCTCGGCCTTCTCCGGCGCCGCCGTGACTCCGATCAGGTGCTTGACCATCCGCCGCGGCGACAGGCTCTCGGCCAGCCAGGCCTTGGCGAGGTCGGCGTTGGCCAATGTTTCCTGGGTGGTGAAGGTCTTGGACACCACCACCACCAGTGTGGTTTCGGGGTCCAGGCCGGACAGGGCCTCGCCCATGTCGCGCGGATCGATATTGGCCACGAAGCGCAGGTCGATGGTCGGCTCCAGCGGGCGCAGGGCGTCCCACAGCAGGCGCGGGCCCAGGTCCGAGCCGCCGATGCCGATATGAACGATCGCGTTGAAGGGTTGCTTGGATCCTCCGGCCTCGGCGCCGGTGCCGACATCGACGGCGAACTCGGCCATCGCCCGGCGCGTCTCATCGACCTCGGCGGAGACCGGCTCGCCCAGGGCGTGGAAATCGGCCACCGCGGGGGCGCGCAGGGCCGGGTGCAGCACGGCCCGCCCCTCGGTGTTGTTCACCGGTTCGCCGGCGAACAGGGCGTCGCGACGGCCTTCGACATCGCAGGTCCGGGCCAGATCCAGCGCGGCCTCGAACCCCTCGGCGCTCCACGACTGTTTCGACAGGTCCAGATACAGGCCCGCCGCCTCGACCCCCATGCGCTGCATGCGGCCGGGGTCTGTCGCGAACTGATGCACGATCCGTCCCCCGGCGTCCTTGCGCGCCACGGCGCGAAGCATGTTGAGAGCCTGGGAACGGGCGGTCATCGGCGGGACTCGCGGAGCAGCGGGGTAAACCCTCGTTTACGGGTGTGGCGTAAGCCGGTTCAACGCTGAATCCGTGATTCGGCCCATATTAAAGAGGTTCGCCATGTCCTGCGGCGTCGCCCTAACGGTTTCCCTGCTGCTCGCCGATCCCAATGTGGCGCTGGCCGCGGCCCAGCCGCCCGCGCCGGTTGCGGCCCCTGTTTCCGTAGCCGCCGAGCCCCTGTTCGCCGACATCGTGGCCCGTTCGGGCGCGCTCAAGGGCGTGGTCCAGGGCTGGATCGAGGCCGGCGTGATGGATCAGGCTGATTTCGTCGCCGGCCCGGCCTTCACCGGCTTCAAGGCCCAGGCCGAGGCGCTGGCGGCCAGCGACATGCAGGGTCACCTGATCCTCAAGGAGCGCGGCACCGACGGCGACCTGAAATGCATCCTGCGCGGCATCTCGGAAGACATGCCGAAGAAGATCGCGGCGGTCGAAGCCGCCGCCACGCCCGCCGAACGCCGGGTGGCGCTGGACGAGCTGGCCTATCTTCTGAACGACAACGTCGAGGTCATCACGGCCCCGCCGCAGCCCGAAGTCTGACGCGGCGGCGAGCGAGCGAAAGCCCCGCAGCCTACTCCTCGCGGACGCGTTTCTTGCGGAAGGAGGGGTTCAGCACGGCCTTGCGCAGGCGGATCGACTTGGGCGTGACCTCGACCAGTTCGTCCTCCTCGATATAGGCGATGGCCTGTTCCAGCGAGGGACGGCGCGGCGGGGTCAGGCGCACGGCCTCATCCTTGCCGGCGGCGCGGATGTTGTTCAGCTGCTTGGCCTTCATCGGATTGACGTCGAGGTCGTCCCAGCGGGCGTTCTCGCCGATGATATGAT
>NZ_LMFL01000075.1:0-4294 GCF_001426805.1 Brevundimonas sp. Root1423 | reverse complement strand
GGGCGGCATCGCCCTGATCGCCATCATCTCCTAYGTCGCMATCTCGCTCGCGGTCATGGCCCTGATCGTGGTGATGAGCATCATGGCCGGCTTCCGGYMCGAACTGCTCAGCCGCATGCTGTCCTTCAACGGCCAYATGTACGTCCAGGGCCAGGTGCTGAGCGATCCGAACCGCGACGCCGTGGTCCGGCGCATCGGCCAGGTTCCGGGAGTCGTCAGCGTCACGCCCGTGATCGAGAACCAGAGCCTTGTCCGCGCCGCCGGCCAGACGACCGGCGCCGTCGTGCGCGGCATCCGCCCGCAGGATCTGGGCTCCATGTCCTACGTCTATGACAGCCTCTCGGCCGAGGCGAAGCGCACCTTCGGCCAGGGGGCCTACGGCGGCGACAACATCATCATCGGCAAGGCCCTGGCCGAAGGCATGGGCCTGCGGGTCGGCGATCCCATCACCCTGTATTCCCCGACCGGAGCCGACAGCGCCTTCGGCAATCTGGGCGGGCTCGAGAAGACCTATCGCGTCGGCGGAGTCTTCACCTCCGGCACGGCGGACTTCGACCGCGCCTTCCTGTTCATGCCGCTGGAACAGGCCCAGCTCTTCTTCGGCAAGGAGGGCGTCTGGGACGTCATCGAGATGAAGATCGACCAGCCCGACCGCGTGGCCGACCTCTATCCCGCCGTCCGCGCGGCCGCGGGGCCCGGCGGCGTGGTCAGCGACTGGCGCGACCGGCTGGCGGCCTTCTGGGGCGCGCTGAAGGTCGAGCGGGTGGCCATGAGCATAATCCTCGGCCTCGTCGTCGCCATCGCCGCCCTGAACATCATCTCCGGCATCGTCATGCTGGTGAAGAACAAGACCCGCGACGTGGCCATCCTGCGCACCGTCGGCGCCAGCCAGATGTCGATGCTGCGCGTCTTCTTCGTCGCCGGCGCGGCGATCGGGGTGGCCGGCACGGCCACCGGCCTGTTCCTCGGCCTCGTCTTCTGTCTGAACATCGGCCCCATCCAGCATTTCCTCGAGGCGCTGCTGGGCGTCCAGCTGTTCAACGCCGACGTCTACATGCTCGACTCCATCCCCGCCCTGGTCGACCCCGGCGACGTCTTCTGGGTCGCCGTCTGGTCCCTGTTCATGAGCTGTATCGCCAGCCTGCTGCCGTCGTGGCGGGCCGCGAAAATGGATCCGGTCGAGGCGCTTCGGTATGAGTAACCCCGTCCTCTCCGTCCGCGGCCTGACGCGCACCTATGACACCGCCACCGGCGGCCTGACGGTGCTTCGGGGCGTCAATCTCGATGTGATGCCGGGCGAGGTCGTCGGCCTGATCGGCCCGTCCGGCTCGGGCAAGTCCTCCCTGCTGCACGCCGCCGGCCTGCTGGAGCGCCCCACCTCGGGCGAGATCCGCATCGACGGCGAGGACGTCGGCATGCTGGACGAGCGCGCCCGCACCCACCTCCGCCTGGCCCGCATCGGCTTCGTCTACCAGTTCCACCATCTGCTGGCCGAGTTCGACGCCCGCGACAACGTCGCCCTGCCGCTGCGCATCGCCGGCGTCAGACAGGCCGAGGCCCGCGCCCGCGCCTCCGAAGTCCTGACCGCCCTCGGCCTCGGCGAACGGCTGACCCACCAGCCGGCCCAGATGTCGGGCGGGGAGCAGCAGCGCGTCGCCGTCGCCCGCGCCCTGGCCAACCGTCCGCGGCTGCTGCTGGCCGACGAGCCGACCGGCAACCTCGACCCCGCCACCAGCCAGACGGTGTTCGAGGCCCTGCACGACCTCGTCAAGAAGACCGGCGTCGCCGCCCTGATCGCCACCCACAACATGGAGCTGGCCGGTCACATGGACCGCGTCTTCGCCCTCAAGGACGGCCATCTGGAAGAACGCCCGGCCGAGAGCCACGCCTACTGAGGCTGTGCTAAGGGTTCTGCTTACGCGGAGCCTTTCATGACCGACGCCATCCAGGCCCATCTGACCACGGCGCGCGAGGCCATGGCCGAAGGCCGCACTCTGGACGCCCGCAACTCATACGCCCGCGCCGCCGCCCTCAGCCGCGAGAGCGGCGCCCCCCTGCTGCAGGCCCACGCCCTGCGCCACCTGTCCGACATCGACCGCGAGGCCGACCATCTGGAACAGGCCCTGGCCCACGCCGAACAGGCCGCGGCCCTGTACCGGTCGAACGGGCAGGGGACCTCGATCGACATGGCCAACGCCCTGCGGCTGACGGCCCTGGCGCTGGACGCCCTGCGCCGCCCGGGCCCGGCCGAAGCCGCCTGGACCGCCGCCCGCGACCTCTACGCCGACGCCGGCGTCGCCGCGGGCGTGGCCGAGTGCGAGCGCAGGCTGGAGGCCGAATAAATCCCTTCTCCCCTCGGGGGAGAAGGTGTCAGGCGCAGCCTGACGGATGAGGGGGCGGTCAGATCAAGCGAGCGGTCAGACGGGGTGGGGGAGCCATCCCCCTCATCCGCCTCGCTCCGCGAGCCACCTTCTCCCCCGGAGGGGAGAAGGACGCTTGCCGCTATTTCTTCCCCGGAGGCGTCGTGAACGGCGAGCTGCTGCTGACCGCCACGGACGGCTTGGGCTTCTCGGCCTTGGGTTTGCGGACTTCCTTGTTGCTCTTCACTTGACCCTTGGCCATGGCCGCTCTCCCGCGACGCCTGCCGCCGGAGGGCGGACGGTGAGTGGCGCGCAGGCCATCCTACAGGCCGCGACGAGTCGGTTCACCTCAAATGCCCTTGACGGGAACGCAACAAGAACATAGAACAGAACCGGAACACGCAATCCGGGGACAAAGATCATGGCGCGTTGGGTGAGGGATACATTGTCGCTGGCGTCGTGCGGCGGCTTCGTCTGGGTGATGTGGCAGGCGGCGTTGCTGACCTCGGCGGCCTGAGGGGAGTCCGGGGCGTCCGGACGGACGGGTGCCGCGATTTCAAGGTGTTGAGCGCCGCGAATGGACGAGCTGGACGAGCTGGACGATATTTTTCCGCTCCACCGGTCGCGGGGCGCCGGCGCCGCCGGCTATCCACAGGCGGTCGTCGGGCGGGACGGGCAGGGCGCCGCTTTCCGGTGTCCGGGTCGCTCGCGATGTGAGACTCGGTCCAGAACAGGGACGCCGATCGGCGAGGGAACGGGACCGGTTTGACCGACACGCTGAACAGCCAGGGCTTCATCCATCTCCGCGTCCGCTCGGCCTATTCGCTGCTGGAAGGCGCGATCAAGGCGGGCAAGGTCCCGACCCTGGCCGCCGACGCGGGCATGCCGGCGGTGGGCGTGGCCGACCGGGCCAATCTGTTCGGCGCGCTGGAGTTCAGCGAGGCGGCGAAGGGGGCCGGCGTCCAGCCGCTGGTGGCCTGCGCCATCCCCGTCACCGGCATCGGCGGCAAGATCAACGAGCGCTGGGCCAGGGTCCCGACCGTGGTCCTGCTGGTCCAGAACGAGGCGGGCTGGCTGAACCTGTGCGCCCTGTCGTCCTCGGCCTTCCTCGACGCCGGTTCGATGGACGAGCCCAGCGTGCCCTGGACCATGGTGGCGGAGCGGTCCGAGGGGCTGATCCTGCTGTCGGGCGGCCCCGACGGCCCCGTCGACCCCCTGTTCGTCCAGTCCCGCCCGGCCGAGGCCGCCGCCGCCCTGACCGAAATGGCGCGGGTCTTCGGCGACCGCTTCTATGTCGAGCTGCAACGCCACGGCCTCGCCAGCGAGGGCCAGGCCGAGCGCGGCCTCGTCGAATGGGCTTACGCCCATGACGCGCCGCTGGTCGCCACCAACGACGTCCACTATGCGAAGGCGGCCCAGGCGCGGTCCCACGACGCCCTGCTGTGCATCGCCGACGGGGCCTTCACCGGCCAGGAAGACCGCCGCCGCATCACCGGCGAGCACTGGTTCAAGCCCGCGGCGGCGATGCGGACGCTGTTCGCCGACCTGCCGGAGGCCTGCGACAACACCATCGAGATCGCCCGTCGCTGCGCCTTCCTCGCCCCCACGCGCGCGCCCATCCTGCCCCGTTTCGACGCCGGCGCGGGCCGGTCCGAGCCCGACGAGCTGATGCATCAGGCCCGCGAGGGACTGAAGGCGCGGCTGCTGGCGGTGACGCCCGCGGCCCCCGAGGAAGAGTACTGGACTCGCCTCGAATGGGAGGTCGGCATCATCCAGCAGATGGGCTTCCCCGGCTATTTCCTGATCGTGTCGGACTTCATCAAATGGGCCAAGAACCACGGCATCCCCGTGGGTCCGGGCCGGGGTTCGGGCGCCGGTTCGCTGGTCGCCTGGGCCCTGACCATCACCGACCTGGATCCCCTGCGCTTCGGCCC
>NZ_LMFL01000074.1:0-5321 GCF_001426805.1 Brevundimonas sp. Root1423 | reverse complement strand
CCCGCAACGATCACACCCCGCCGCACGTGGTTGGCCCTGGCGCCAGACGCCCTCCCCCGCGACGGGATGGCAAAAGCATAAGGCCGCGGGGCCCCCGTGCTGACAATAGAGTTTGAGAAAAGCGGAAGGTGTTGAAGAGGCGAGATATTTTCCCGCCAACCCGACTATATATCCGGCGAGCAGCGTCACGCCTTCGCGCACCCCATCACCGTGCATCCCCGCGGAGGCGGGGACCGAGGTCTTGGCCCCGCCGCCGGTGTCGGACCGGGCGCCGGTTACCTCCGCCCGTCTCGTTGCAGCTCAAACCTGGGTCCCCGCCTTCGCGGGGATGCACGGTTGGAGGGGCGGTCCCCGCCTCCGCGGGGATGGACGGATTTATTGACGCCCCGATGGGGGGAAGGCGCGGGCGCTTGCCAAGCCCGTCGCGTCTGGCACTGTCCGGCGTCGCTGTTCCGGGAGCCTGCCATGATCCGCACTGTCCTTCTGTCCACGGTCGCCGCCGTCCTGATCGCGGGACCGGTTCTGGCCCAGACGCCGGACGCGGCGGGAGAGGCGAGGGTGCGGCGGCTGCTCGAGCGGACGCCGCTGATCGACGGGCATAACGACCTGCCCTGGGCGTTGCGGCAGGGGCACGGGAACGACCCCTACGCCGTCGATCTGAGCGCCAATCTGGACGCCTCGACCGACCTGCATACCGACATCCCGCGCCTGCGCGCCGGCGGCGTCGGGGGACAGTTCTGGTCGGTCTATGTGCCGGCGACCCTGACGCCGACCGAGGCGGCGCGCGAGACCTTCGAACAGATCGACACCGTCAAGCGGATCGTCGCGGCCCATCCCGGCGCCTTCGAACTGGCGACCACCGCCGCCGACGTCGAGCGCATCCATCGCCGCGGGAAGATCGCCTCGCTGATCGGCATGGAGGGCGGCTATTCGATCGACGATTCCCTGGGCCTGCTGCGCGAGTTCTTCGACGCCGGGGCCCGCTACATCACCCTGACCCATTCGCGCACCACGACGTGGGCCGACAGCGCCACCGACGCGCCGAAATGGGGCGGGTTGTCGCCGTTCGGCGAGCAGGTGGTGAAGGAGATGAACCGGCTGGGGATGATGGTCGATCTGAGCCACGTCTCCGAGGAGACGATGCTGGACGCCATGCGGGTGTCGGACGCGCCGGTGATCTTCTCCCACTCCTCGGCCCGAGCCGTGACGGCGCATCCGCGCAACGTGCCCGACAGCGTGCTGCGGCTGATGGCCGAGGACGGCGGGGTGGTGATGGTCACCTTCGTGCCCGGCTTCGTCTCGGAGACGGTGCGAGCCTGGAACGCGGCGCGGGCGGCGGAGGACGCGCGGTTGAAGTCGCTGAACCCCGGCGATCCGGCGGCGGTTACGACCGGACTGACGGCCTGGCAGGCGGCGCATCCGATCCCGACGGCGACCATCGCCGACGTGGTCGCCCACATCCAGCACGTCCGCGACGTGGCCGGGATCGATCATGTCGGCCTCGGCGGCGACTTCGACGGCGTCGACGCCCTGCCGGTCGGGCTGGAGGGGGTGGACGCCTATCCCCGCCTGCTGGCCGCCCTGATGGCCGAGGGCTGGAGCGAGGCCGACATCCGCAAGCTGGCGGGCGAGAATGTGCTGCGAGTCATGAGCGCGGTCGAGGCGGTGGCGGAGAGCCGGAAGGGAGAGCGGCCCAACCTGGCGGTCATCCCGGCCGCCGGAGCGCCGGAATAGTGTCGGCAGCCCGCCCGGAACGCGACTACCGCCGCACCGACTGGGACGAATCGATGCCCGGCGACGACGCCCTCGCCGGCGCCCTGGCCCGGTCCCGGATCGAGCCCCTTGCACTCGACGGTCGCATCGCCCGGCTGGCGGAGGAAATCGGCGAGGACTGGCCCAACGGTCGCGCCATGGCGGCGCAGTTCTACCTCGATCTCGATCCGGCGCTGGTCTTCTTCCTGACGCGCAACCGTCTGCATGACATCCGGTTCTTCGCGGAGTTCTTCCGGCACGCGGTGGTTCGGGAGGCCCTGCCCGCTCTCGGCGAAGTAAGCTGGAGCGAGGAGGCGGCCGCGGCGAACAGCTATCTCGAGCGGATGGGGCCCCGTCTCGGGTTCGAACTGATCGACGGCTGGCGTTCTCTGGGTAGGCTGGCCAGCCGTCTCAGCCACGGCGGCGTCTATCGAGGAGGCGGCTTCAAGGACCCTCATGTGATCGAACTGGTCGAGGGCCTCGCCGAGGCGGCGTTCGGCGGGCGGCGGTCGGAAGCGCTGAGCTATCACTCGTGGATGACGTGGAGCGACTGGTTCGATGGCGATTTCGAGGACGGCAGCTATTTCTGGCTGGATCGGCGCACGGGGCTGGCCACCGTGCTGCTGATCACCGACGGGCGCTAAGGGCCTCCCACAAGGCGATCCCGGCCGAAACCGACAGGTTCAGCGAGCGCGCATCCGGCTGGATGGGGATAACCACCCGCGCGTCGGCCGCCTCATGCACGAAGTCGGGGGCGCCCGTGGGTTCGCTGCCGAACAGCAGGGTGTCGTCCGGCTGGAAGACGAAATCGTTCAGGGGCGTGGCGCCCTTCGTCGTGAACAGAACCAGCCGTCCCGCCCCGCGATCGCGCTGGAAGGCGTCCCAGTCGGCGTGCCGGATCATGTGTCCCAGGGGGCCGTAGTCCAGCGCCGCGCGCTTCATGGCCCGGTCATCGAACCGGAAGCCGGTCGGCTCGATCACATGCAGTTCCACGCCGAAACAGGCGCCCAGGCGGATGCAGGCGCCCACGTTCTGCGGAATGGCTGGTTGAAAAAGGGCGAGACGCATTCTAAGGCCCTCATACGCGCGGCCTGGGGGTCTGTCGCGGCTCGAATTGCGACTGTTTCTCAATGAAGCGGCGCAGTTTGCGGCGATGAGCCGCAACGCCGGGCCGGGTCAGACCGAAGGGAAGCCGCTAAAAGCATCCATGCCGTTTCCCGCCGCACCCTCTTTCGGGCGCGGATCACGGCGCACGAGGAGTAAGACGTGGCCGAATCGGTCGTGACTGAGAACGGTGAGGGCGGCGACGCCTCCCGCCGGGACTTCATCCAYATCGCGGCCGGYGCGGCCGCCGTCGGCGCCGGRGCCATGCTGGCCTGGCCGCTGATCAATTCGATGAACCCCGCCGCCGACACCCTGGCGCTGGCGTCGATCGAGTTCGACATGAGCAAGGTCCAGGAAGGCCAGCAGGTCGTGATCAAATGGCAGGGGCAGGTCGTGATCAAATGGCAGNGGTCGGAGCCTCGATCCACATCGCGGCCGGTGCGGCCGCCGTCGGCGCCGGGGCCATGCTGGCCTGGCCGCTGATCAATTCGATGAACCCCGCCGCCGACACCCTGGCGCTGGCGTCGATCGAGTTCGACATGAGCAAGGTCCAGGARGGCCAGCAGGTCGTSATCAARTGGCAGGGCAAGCCSGTSTTCGTSCGCTACCGCACGCCCMRGGAAATCCAGGAGGCCGTGGCGACGCCGCTGTCGGCCCTGAAGGACCCGCAGACCGACGGCGACCGCATCAAGGCCGGTCACCAGCAATATCTGGTCCTGCTGGGCAACTGCACCCACCTGGGCTGCATCCCCACCTTCGGTTCGGGCGATTTCGGCGGCTGGTTCTGCCCCTGCCACGGCTCGCACTACGACACCTCGGGCCGCATCCGTAAGGGTCCSGCGCCCRMGAACCTCGTCGTGCCGGAGTACGATTWCGTCTCCGACWCCCGCATCAAGATCGGCTGAGGGCGAGACCGATGAGCGAYCACGAATCCACCTACGTCCCCAAGACCGGCGTCGAGAAGTGGCTGGACASCCGSCTGCCGATCGTCCGCTTCGGCGCCGACTACATGTCGCTGCCGACCCCGAAGAACCTCAACTACTGGTGGACCTTCGGCGGCATCCTGGCCCTSTGCCTGGTCRTSCAGATCGCSACCGGCGTGATCCTGGCCATGCACTATGTGCCCAAYACCGAAMTGGCCTTCGCCTCGGTCGAGCGCATCATGCGCGACGTCAACGGCGGCGACCTGATCCGTTACACCCACGCCAACGGSGCCTCGATGTTCTTCATCGCGGTSTAYCTGCACATGCTGCGCGGSCTGTACTACGGCTCSTACAAGGCGCCGCGCGAGATGATCTGGATCGTCGGCTGCCTGATCTTCTTCCTGATGATCGCCACCGCCTTCCTGGGCTAYGTCCTGCCGTGGGGCCAGATGTCCTACTGGGGCGCCGAGGTGATCACCAATCTGATCGGGGCCATCCCGGTCGTCGGCGAGCCGATCCTGATCTGGCTGCGCGGCGGTCCAGCGATCGACAACGCCACCCTGAACCGCTTCTTCTCGCTGCACTATCTGCTGCCGTTCGTCATCGCCGGCTGCGTGCCGTTCGTCATCGCACGGCTTCGCCATCATCCTGTTCCTGATCCTGTTCGCCCTGTTCGTCTTCTTCATGCCCAACGCCCTGGGCCATGCCGACAACTACATCCCGGCCAACCCGCTGGTGACGCCGGCGCACATCGTGCCCGAGTGGTACATGCTGCCGTTCTACGCGATCCTGCGGGCCGTTCCGGACAAGTTCGGCGGCGTGGTGGCCATGTTCGGCGCCATCGGCGTGCTGTTCGTCCTGCCCTGGCTGGATACGTCCAAGGTGCGCTCGATGCGCTACCGCCCGACGATGCGGACCTTCTTCGTCATCTTCGTTCTGGTCGGCCTGATCCTGGGCTGGTGCGGGGCGCAGCTGCCGGACGCCCCGGTCATCGGGACCTTCAAGACCTTCGTCCTGATCGACGGCGACCTGAACAGCTATCTGTGGCTGACCCGCCTGGCGACGCTCTACTACTTCGCCTTCTTCCTGATCATCATGCCGCTGGTCGGCCTGCGCGAGACGCCGAAAGACGAAGGGCTGATCGCGACCATGACCCTCAAGACGAATATCCGCGCCATGAAGAAGACCCTGGTCCTGATCGCCGCCGCCGCTGGCTTGGCGTTCACCGCGGCCCCGGCGATGGCCGAGGGCGGCGCCCACGAACTGCGCGACGGGGGCTTCGCCTTCGACAGCCCGTTCGGCTACTTCTATCCGGGCCAGCTGCAGAGGGGCTACAAGGTGTACCGCGAGGTATGCGCCTCGTGCCACAGCATGAACCTCATGCATTTCCGCACCCTGGCCGAGCCGGGCGGGCCCTTCTACGACGCGCATCAGGCCAATCCGGCCGAGAACCGCTTCGTCAAGGCGCTGGCCAAGGAAGTCCAGATCGCGGACATCGACACCGAGACCGGCGAGCCGATCGACACCGAGACCGGCGAGCCG
>NZ_LMFL01000073.1:2923-7578 GCF_001426805.1 Brevundimonas sp. Root1423 | reverse complement strand
AGAACATGCCCTGCTGCTGCTCGACGATCGAGGTCAGGTTCATCGTCCCGGCCAGCAGGATGACGTTGATGATCACCAGGCCGATGGAGACCTCATACGACACCATCTGGGCGGCGCTGCGCAGGGATCCCAGGAACGGGTACTTCGAGTTCGAAGCCCAGCCGCCCATGATGATGCCGTACACGCCCAGCGAGCTGATCGCGAAGATGTAGAGGATGCCGACGTTCAGGTCCGAGATCACCCAGCCCGGGGCGAAGGGGATGGCCGCCCAGGCGATGAAGGCCAGGATGAAGGTCAGCAGCGGCGCCAGCAGGAAGACCACCTTGTCGGCGCCGGCCGGGACGATGATTTCCTTGAGGAGATCTTCCGGTCCGCCAGCAGCAGGAAGGCCAGCGAGATCAGGATGCCGACGGTGACGAGCAGGATTCCGCCGATGGTGGCGAGGGTCCAGCCGAGCGGGGTGGTCCAGAAATCCATCAGGCCTTACTCCGCCGCCATGGCGACCGGGGCGATCCGCAGGGCGGACAGCTCGGCCATGGTCACGCTGGCGCGCGTGATCGGGTTGTTCAGATAGGGGTCGCGAACCGCCGACGTGAAAGCCACGTCGCCCAGATCGCCCTTCTTGCCCAGCGAACCGGTGTCGAAGCTCGCGGCCGGAGCCAGGTAGTCGATGCGGCCGAAGGTCGGATGATCCGCCATCAGCTTCGTGCGCAGGGCGTCGAGGGTGTCGTACGGCAGGGTCTGGCCCACGCGCGCCGACAGCGCCCGCAGGATGGCCCAGTCTTCCTTGGCCTGGCCCTTGGGGAAGACGACGCGTTCGGCCATCTGCACCCGGCCCTCGGTGTTGACGTACAGGCCCGACTTCTCGGTATAGGCCGCGCCCGGCAGGATCACGTCCGCCCCATGCGCGCCCCGGTCGCCGTGGCTGCCCAGATAGACGCGGAAGGCGTCAGACCCCGTCGGATCCACCTCGTCGGCGCCCAGCAGGACCAGCACGTCCAGCGCCCCCGGCTTGAGCATTTCGGCGGCCGTCTTGCCGCCGTTGGCCGGCACGAAGCCCATGTCCAGACCGGCCACCCGCGAGGCGGCCGTGTGCAGGACGTTGAAGCCGTTCCAGCCGTCGACGACCGCGCCGACCTTCTTCGCCAGCGCGCCCACGGCATTCAGAACCGCCGGTCCATTCGGGCCCGTCAGGGCGCTGCCGCCGACGATGATCGCCGGCCGTTCAGCCTTGGTCAGGGCGTCGACCGCCGCCTTGGGAAGTTTCGACAGAGTCTTCGAACCCGCGCCGAGCCAGCTGTATTCATAGGTCAAATCGGCCTGTTCGCCGATCAGGCCGATCTCGGCCTTGCCGGCCAGCCAGGTCTTGCGCAGGCGGGTGTTCAGAAGGGGCGCCTCGGTGCGCGGATTGGCGCCGATCACCAGCACGGCGTCGGCGGCCTCGATCCCGGCCAGACCCGCGTTGAACAGCCAGCTCTCACGCGGGCCATAACCCAGAACCGATCCATCCTGACGACAGTCGGTGTTGGCCGAGCCGAGGGCGCGGAACAGGTCCAGCGCCGCCTTCATCGACTCCGCGTCCTGCAGGTCGCCGGCGATGACGCCGATGCGGTCGGCCGCAGCCGCCTTCAGCTTCTCCGCCACGACGTTCAGCGCCTCGTCCCAGGACGCGGCGCGCAGCTTGCCGTTCTCACGGACGTAAGGCTGGTCCAGCCGCTGGCGCTGCAGGCCGTCGACGGCGTAGCGGCTGACGTCGGACAACCACTCCTCGTTGATGCCCTCRTTGACSCGCGGCAGGAYRCGCATCACCTCSGCGCCCTTGGMGTCGGCGCGRATGTTCGAGCCCARGGCRTCCATGACGTCGATGGTCTCGGTCTTCTTCAGCTCCCACGGGCGGTAGTGGTACTGCCACGGCCGRTGGGTCAGGGCGCCGACGGGRCACAGGTCGTTGACGTTGCCCGACAGCTCGCTGTCGATGTTCTTCTCGAGATAGGTGGTGATTCTACTGCCACGGCCGGTGGGTCAGGGCGCCGACGGGRCACAGGTCGTTGACGTTGCCCGACAGCTCGCTGTCGATGTTCTTCTCGAGATAGGTGGTGATCTCGGCGCTCTCGCCGCGGGAGATCATGCCGATGTCGGGCACGCCGGCGACCTCGGTGATGAAGCGCACGCAGCGGGTGCACTGGATGCACCGCGTCATGAAGGTCTTGATCGTCGGACCCATGTTCTTTTCTTCGACCGCGCGCTTGTTCTCCGCATAGCGGGAGCCGTCGCGGCCGTAGCCCATGGCCTGGTCCTGCAGGTCGCAYTCGCCGCCCTGGTCGCAGATCGGGCAGTCCAGCGGGTGGTTGATGAGCAGRAACTCCATCACCCCTTCGCGCGCCTTCTTGACCATCGGSGTGTCGGTGAAGATCTCCTGGCCCTCGGCCGCCGGCAGGGCGCAGGACGCCTGCGGCTTGGGCGGTCCGGGCTTCACCTCCACCAGGCACATGCGGCAGTTGCCGGCGATCGACAGCCGCTCGTGATAGCAGAAGCGCGGGATCTCGTGCCCGGCGCGCTCGGCGACCTGGAGCACGGTCATCCCGGGCTCGAACTCGGTCTCTACGCCGTTGACTTTCGCGATGGGCATTCGCCGCGACCTCTGCGTTTCTCTAAGCGAACCGGATCAGAACCAGGACTTGTTCCCCGCGACATAGTCGCGGTGGAACTCGCCGTCGGATTTGACCAGGTAGATGATGAATTCGATGAAGGCGATGACGCCGATGATCATCGGCGGGATGGCGAACAGCAGCCAGCCGATGGTGCCGCACAGCGCCATGATGATGCCGGCGGTGTTCTTGCCGAGATAGAATTTGTGAATCCCCAGCCAGCCCAGGAACAGGGCCAGCAAGGCAGCGACAATGCGGTTCCTGTCGCCCGACAGGTTCAGCGACGCGCCGCTGGTGATGTAGATGTTGGTCGCCACGCCGTCGGCGATCTCGAAATCCACCTGCGACCCCGGAAACGCCTCGCGCGCGCCGCCCATCAGGCCGCCCCGCGTGAAGGTGTAGCGCACCCCGTCGTCGCCGCTGATCAGGCCGGACCCGGTGTAGTCGTCGTAACTCAGGACCTTGCCGCGCATCAGATTCCCCCCTGATCGTCTGCCACCGTCCCGCCGGCCGGCAGGGTCTGGTTGATCGTCACCGTCTCGCCGTCCAGCACGAAGCGCGTCACGGGGTCGCCGGGCTGGTTCATCCAGCGGTTCTGCTCCGGATTCGCCGCGCCGACCTGTTTCCAGACGACCCTGTCGCCATCGACGCGGCACTGGGCCTGGCGGCGTCCGCCGTCGACCGGCGCGCGCCACGAGGCGTTGACGACCCCGCCCTCGAGCCCGTCGATCCGGATGTCCGCGATGGACTGACCATGGATTTCAGCCAGTCCCGCCTGGCAGACGCGGCGCAACTGGTCGTCCGTCAGCACGGCGGGCGCGGAAGCCTCGGCGACGGACGCGGGGTTCGCGGCCGGGACTGTCTCCGCCGCCGTCGGCGAAGCTTTCTCAGCCGCCGGACCACATGCGGCAAGCGAGAGCGCCGCAACCACCCCCACCGCGGTCATCCTCGGGCTTGACCCGAGGATGACGGACAATGTGCGGAACAGGCGCATCCCTATTCCGCCGCGATCGCGTGGCCGGCGAAATTCGCGCGGCGGCTGCGGTAGGAGGAGATGCGGTCCTCGATCTCGTGACGGAAATGCCGGATCAGACCCTGCACCGGCCAGGCGGCGGCGTCGCCGAGGGCGCAGATGGTGTGGCCCTCGATCTGGGTCGAGACCTCCAGCAGCAKGTCGATCTCGGACGGRTCGGCCTCGCCGACGGCCATYCGCTCCAGCACSCGCCACATCCAGCCCGTGCCCTCGCGGCASGGCGTGCACTGGCCGCAGCTCTCATGCTTGTAGAAATAGCTGATGCGGGCGATGGCGCGSACCAGATCGGTCGACTGGTCCATGACGATCACMGCCGCGGTGCCGAGGCCCGAGCGCATATCGCGCAGGCTGTCGAAATCCATCAGCGCSGTYTCSGACATCTCGCGSGTGATCAGCGGCACSGACGASCCGCCCGGRATSACRGCCTTCAGATTGTCCCAGCCGCCGCGCACGCCGCCGCAGTGCTCTTCCAGCAGCTGCTTCAGCGGGATCGACATCGCCTCTTCGACATTGCACGGCCGGTTCACRTGGCCGCTGATGGTCATCAGCTTGGTGCCGGTGTTGTTCGGMCGGCCGAAGCCSGCGAACCACTCGGCCCCGCGGCGCAGGATGGTGCCGACCACAGCGATCGACTCGACGTTGTTCACCGTGGTCGGGCAGCCGTACAGGCCCGCACCGGCCGGGAACGGCGGCTTCAGGCGGGGCTGGCCCTTCTTGCCCTCCAGGCTCTCCAGCAGGGCCGTCTCCTCGCCGCAGATATAGGCCCCCGCGCCGTGGTGGATGTAGACGTCGAAATCCCAGCCATGGACGTTGTTCTTGCCGATCAGCTTCGCCTCATAGGCCTGCTTGACCGCCGYCTCCATGCGCTCGCGTTCCAGCACATATTCGCCGCGCAGATAGATGTARCAGGCGTGCGCCTGCATCGCGAAGCTGGCGATCAGGCAGCCCTCGATCAATCAGGCAGCCTTCGATCA
>NZ_LMFL01000073.1:0-2826 GCF_001426805.1 Brevundimonas sp. Root1423 | reverse complement strand
AGGCCCGAATTCTTGACGTTGGTGATGATCCAGTCCCGACCGAGGTCGAGCATGTCCTTGGTCGCGTTCCACGCGCCGCGCTGCTTCGCCCCCTCCAGGCCCCAGTCCTGGAGCCCGTACAGGTTGGTGAAGATGCGATCCTTGTCTTCGAGGATTCCGACCATGATTCAGTCCATCTCCGCCATGCGGCGGCGGTGATAACGGGTGCGCATGAAGATGGCGCCGAGCATCAGGGCCCAGCCGAAGGCCAAGGCTCCATAGCCGAACCACTGCAGCATCGGGCCGGCTGCGCCGGCATAGCCCGTCCCCCAGACGGCGATGGCGCCGAGGATGACGAGCGCGAACCCGGCCAGCCGCTGGTTGCGGCCGACCGCGCGCAGTTCGGCGCGGTATTCCGCGATCTTCGCGTCGTCCGTCAGATCGGGGCGGCTCATGCGACCACCGGATCGCTGTTGGGCAGCTTCCTGATCGGCTTGGCGGCGGAACCGTCGTACAGCTTGGGATCGGTCAGGGTCAGTGCCCCGCCTTCCGGCTCCGAACTGGCGCGGCCGACCCGGCTTCCGGGCTTCGGCTTCTTGCCCGCCGCGAAGTCGTCGATGATCTGGCCCATGGTCTCGGCGGTCAGGTCCTCGAAATAGTAGTCGTTGATCTGGGCCATCGGCGCATTGGCGCAGGCGCCGAGACATTCGACCTCCTGCCAGGTGAAGCGGCCGTCGGCGCTCAGCGTGTCCCTGGGCCCGATCCTGTCCTTGCAGACCTTCATCAGGTCCCCTGCCCCGCGCAGCATGCACGGGGTGGTGCCGCAGACCTGGATCAGGGCCGCCGAACCGACCGGCTCGAGCATGAACATGGTGTAGAAGGTCGCGACCTCGAGCACCCGGATGTACGGCATGCCCAGGAGCTCTCCGATCGCGCGGATGGCCGGTTCGGAGACCCAGCCCTCCTGCTTCTGGACCAGCCACAGAATCGGGATCACCGCCGACTGACGGCGATTCTCCGGATATTTGGCGATCCACCAGTCGGCCTTTGTCTTCGTCGCCTTCGAAAAGGCGAACGAAGCCGGCTGTTCCTTGGCGAGACGACGAACGGACATGGGGCGGGAAGACTCGCGTGAAGGGGGCTGGTGCGGCGCGGCCTTCTCTAGCCCCTCAGGAACGACGCCCGCAAGTCGTCCGGGCCGGCCAGATCATCCGTTTCCAGCGAGTTCGGGATGCCTGACACAGGAAACCCCGGCGAGGCGAGGAGCCGTCCGGGATCGACCGTTCATCGCACGCCGTTTGACGAACCATCATAAACCTGCCCTGTCTCTTCCTGCTGTCCGGTCGCCTGGCCTTCTGGCTCGCGCGCAGTCCGGACCGGGAAGCCCCTGTCATGTCCAGAGTGTTCGCCGTCCTGGCCTCCACCGCTGCGCTGCTGGCCGCTGCGCCGGCCGTCGCGGGCCCGTGCGAACAGCTCGCGGGCGGCCGCTGGCTCTACCATCTCTCGGGGGGCGCGCCCGCCCAGATCGTGACCGGCGTCATGGACTTCCGGGACGGGTCGGGGGCCGACCCCCAGGTGCAGCGGGGGGTGGTCTTCTTCGCCCACACGCCGACGCCCTTTCCCGCGCAAGTCACCGGCGTGCCGCTTGCGCACGGAGCCTCGGGTTGGGGCCGGTGGGTGCAATGCACGGCGCAACCGGGCAACGTCGCCAGATTGTCGCGCGCCATCACCGTGGACCTGACGGTGTCCGCCGACGGCAGGTCAGCGGTGGCGACCGGCTACTATGGCGGCCTGTCGGGCTGGGCGGTGCGCGAGCCGGGCGCTGCTGCGACTCCGGCAGGGACCGTGGCGCAACGTCCGCGCAACTAGGCCCCGGGCCGGCCGACGGCGCTCGTCAGACGTCCAGCTCCGAGGCGACGACGCCTTCGCCCATCACCTTCTTGCGCACGGAAAGCACCTTGTGCTGGCCTTGGCGGCTCAGCAGGAAATTGTGTTTCCACGCGTCTCCGCCGCTATCGGTCACCGTATAGCCGACCACGGTCCAGCCCTGCCGCACGAGGTCGCTCAGGGGTTTGTCGCTCATCTCGCCCTCCCCATCCAGCGGCCGAGGCGCTCGCTCCATACCGCCCGGTCGGCGTCGCGTAGATCACGCGACAGCCCCGCCATCGGCGGCAGGAACCGCACCGCCAGCTGGCCCGCGAGGATCGCGCCGCTCATCCATACCATCGAGCGCAGATTGGCTTCCCAGAAGCCGCGGCCCTCGTCCAGATAACCCAGCCGGTACGCGCCCCGCACCAGGGTCACGCCTGCCAGACCCGGCGCCGCGACAAAGGCGCTGGCCGCGGCGAACTTCAGCCCGCCCATGATGGCGCGCCGCTTCGGCGAAAACACGACCTGCGTCGCGACGGCGAACGCCAGCAGCGCGACGAACCAGATGATGTGCGTGGCGGTCAGGACAGGCTCGACCGCGAAGGCGCTCACCGATCCACTTCTCCGAACACGATATCCAGCGAGCCCAGGATGGCCGAGACGTCCGCCAGCATGTGGCCGCGGTTCATCCAGTCCATGGCCTGCAGCGAGCGGAAGCCCGGGGCCGAGATCTTGACCCGGTACGGCCTGTTGGTGCCGTCGCTGACCAGGTAGATGCCGAACTCGCCCTTGGGCGCCTCGACTGATGCGTAGACCTCGCCCTCGGGCGTGCGGAAGCCCTCGGTGTACAGTTTGAAGTGATGGATCAGCGCTTCCATCGAGCGCTTCATGTCGCCGCGCTTGGGCGGGACGACCTTGTTGTCCTCGGTCATCACCGGCTCGCCGGGGCAGTTGCGCAGCGCCGGGGCAGTTGCGCAG
>NZ_LMFL01000072.1:0-5861 GCF_001426805.1 Brevundimonas sp. Root1423 | reverse complement strand
CTGGCCGTCTGGGCCGCGACCCAGTGGGCCGAGGAACGCGCCCGCTCGAACCAGGGCGCGACCGTCATCGAGCTGTTCACCTACCGCGGCGCCCCGCACTCGACCTCGGACGACCCCAGCCGCTACCGCCCCGCCGACGAGCACGACAAATGGCCGCTCGGCGACCCGATCGCCCGCCTGAAGCAGCACCTCATCGCCCTCGGCGAATGGTCCGACGACCAGCAGACGGCCGCCGAGGCCGAGGCCGTCGAACAGGTCCGCGCCGCCGGCAAGGAGTCCGAGGCCATCGGCACGCTCGGCCAGTCGCGCCCCTCGGTGAAGACCATGTTCGAAGAGGTCTATGCCACCGAGGACTGGCGCATCACCGAACAGCGCCGCGAGGTGGGGGTCTGATCGGTTCGAAGAGGTCTATGCCACCGAGGACTGGCGCATCACCGAACAGCGCCGCGAGGTGGGGGTCTGATCATGAGCGAGCAAACCACCTTCACCGACGCAGACCGCCAGGACGGCATCGAGCCGGACATGGTCGACCAGAACCACGCCCCGAAGTCGGAGGCGCCCGGTAACGGCGTCCAGCCGATGAACATGATCCAGGCCCTGAACTCGGCCATCGACATCAAGATGACCGAGGATCCGAACGTCCTCAGCTTCGGCGAGGACGCCGGCTATTTCGGCGGCGTCTTCCGCGTCACCGACCATCTGCAGAAGAAGCACGGCCTCACCCGCAGCTTCGACGCCCCGATCAGCGAATGCGGCATCGTCGCCGCCGCCATCGGTGCCAAGCTGCGCTACCGCTCGGGCGGCCAGTTCACCAGCCCGATCACCGTGCGCTCGCCCTACGGCGGGGGCATCTTCGGCGGCCAGACGCACTCACAGAGCCCCGAGAGCCTGTTCACCCACATCGCGGGGCTGAAGGTCGTCATCCCGTCCAACCCCTATGACGCCAAGGGCCTGCTGACCGCGGCCATCGAGGACGACGATCCGGTCATCTTCTTCGAGCCCAAACGCCTCTACAATGGGCCCTTCGACGGCTGGCACCAGAAGCCGGTCTCGCCGTGGAAGGCCCAGGAGCTGGCCCAGGTCCCGACCGGCAAATACGTCGAGCCGATCGGCAAGGCGCGCATCATGCGCGAGGGCGCCGACGTCACCATCCTCTGCTACGGCACCATGGTCTGGGTCAGCCTCGCGGGCGCCGAACACGCCGGCGTCGACGCCGAGGTCATCGACCTGCGCACCCTCGTGCCGCTGGACATCGAGACCATCGAGGCCAGCGTGAAGAAGACGGGCCGCTGCGTCATCGTCCACGAGGCCCCGAAAACCTCGGGCTTCGGCGGCGAGCTGTCGGCCCTGGTGCAGGAGCGCTGCTTCTATCATCTGGAGGCGCCGATCGCGCGGGTGACCGGCTGGGACACCCCCTATCCGCACGCCTTCGAGTGGGAATATTTCCCGGGACCCGAGCGGGTCGCCCTGGCCCTGAAGGCCGTCATGACCGGAGGGCGCTAGGATGGGCCGCTACGTCTTCAAACTGCCCGACGTGGGCGAAGGCACCGCCGAGGCCGAACTGGTAAGTCATGACCGGAGGGCGCTAGGATGGGCCGCTACGTCTTCAAACTGCCCGACGTGGGCGAAGGCACCGCCGAGGCCGAACTGGTCGCCTGGCACGTCACGGTCGGCGACACCGTCGCCGAGGACCAGATCATCGCCGACATCATGACCGACAAGGCCACGGTCGAACTGACCTCGCCGGTCGCCGGCAAGGTCCTGGCCGCCCACGGCGAACCCGGCCAGCAGCTGGCCGTGGGCTCGCCGCTGGTGGAGTTCGAGGTCGAGGGCGCGGGAAATGCGTCGGCCGAGGCCGCCCCGGCTCCTGCCAAGGCTGAACCGGCTCCCGCTCCGAAAGCTGAAGCGCCCAAGGTTGAGGCCGCGCCGGTCGCCCCGGCCGCCGCCGGCGGCAACTTCGTCTTCAAACTGCCCGACGTGGGCGAAGGCACGGCCGAGGCCGAGCTGGTCGGCTGGCACGTCAAGGTCGGCGACACCGTCGCCGAGGACCAGTTGCTGGCCGAGGTCATGACGGACAAGGCTACGGTCGAACTGACCTCGCCGGTCGCCGGGACCGTGGTCGCCCTGCATGGCGAAGCGGGCCAGCAACTCGCCGTCGGCGGCCCGCTGGTGTCGTTCAATGTCGAGGGCAAGGGCAATCAGGCGTCCGCGCGCGCGCCGGCCCCCGCGAAAGCGACCGAGATTTCGGCTACGCCTGCGCCTGTGAAGGCGGAGACTTCGAAGACGGCTTCGAAGACTTCGACGACAGCGCCCGTGAAGGCCGTCGCCGAAGCCTTCACCACCCGCGCCGCCGGCCAGCGCCCGCTGGCCTCGCCCGCCGTGCGCAACCGCGCCCGCGATCTCGGGATCGAGCTCCAGTTCGTGCCCGGCTCGGGCCCCGCCGGCCGCATCGAACATTCCGACCTCGACGGCTATGTCGCCTCGGGCGGTCGCGGATCGTCCGCACCCGGAGCATCGGCATCCTCGACCTACGCCAGGGCCGAAGGAACCACCGAAACCCGCATCATCGGCCTGCGCCGCAAGATCGCGGAGAAGATGGCCGAGAGCGTCCGCCGCATCCCCCACATCACCTATGTGGAGGAGATCGAGGAACTCCGCGCCCACCTGAACGCGACGAAGAAGAAGGACCAGCCCAAGCTSAACGTCCTGCCCTTCATCGCCCGCGCCATCGTCGTGGCCCTGCGCGACCAGCCGACCATCAACTCGCACTACGACGACGAGGCCGGCGTCCTGACCACCCACAACGCCGTCCATCTGGGCATCGCCGCTCAGACCCCGAACGGCCTGATGGTCCCAGTGGTCCGCAACGCCGAGGCGCGCGATCCCTGGGACACCGCCCTGGAAATCGCCCGCGTCTCGGGCGCGGCCAAGGACGGCTCGGCCAAACGCGATGAACTCAGCGGCTCGACCATCACCATCACCTCGCTGGGCACCCTCGGCGGCGTCGTCCACACCCCGATCATCAACCACCCCGAGGTGGCCATCGTCGGCCCCAACAAGATCGCCGAACGCGTGGTGGTCAAGGACGGCCAGATGGTCGTGCGCAAGATGATGAACCTGTCCTCCAGCTTCGATCACCGCATYGTCGACGGCCACGACGCGGCGGTCTTCGTMCAGCGCATCAAGGGCCTGCTGGAGCACCCCGCGACAACCTGTCCTCCAGCTTCGATCACCGCATYGTCGACGGCCACGACGCGGCGGTCTTCGTMCAGCGCATCAAGGGCCTGCTGGAGCACCCCGCGACCCTCTGGATGAACTGAGMACCATGGCTGAATCCATCAAAACCAAGGTCCTGATCATCGGCGCCGGCACCGGCGGYTATGTCGCSGGCATCCGCTGCGGCCAGCTGGGSCTCGACACMGTGCTGGTGGACGGCGGAGACGGCCTCGGCGGCACCTGCCTCAACGTCGGCTGCATCCCCTCCAAGGCCATCATCCACGCCGCCTCGAAATTTGAGACGGTGTCCAAGGCCGCCGACGGCGGCACSCTGGGCATCACCGCCGCCAAACCCGCCATCGACCTGTCGCAGACGGTGGCGTGGAAGGACGGCATCGTCAAAAAGCTGAACGCCGGCGTCGCCGCCCTGCTGAAGAAGTCGAAGGTCAAGGTCATCAAGGGCTGGGCGACCTTCTCCGACGCCAAGACCTGCACGGTGAATACCGCCGAGGGCGACATCGTCATCAGCGCTGAACACGTCATCCTCGCCACCGGCTCGGAGCCGGTCGAACTGCCGTTCCTGAAATTCGGCGGCGACGTCATCTCCTCGACCGAGGCCCTGTCCCTTTCGGCGGTGCCGAACAAGCTGGTCGTGGTCGGCGGCGGCTATATCGGGCTGGAGCTGGGCATCGCCTTCCGCAAGCTGGGGGCCGAGGTCGCCATCGTCGAAATGGCCGACCGCCTGCTGCCGCTCTACGACAAGGCCCTGACCGATCCGGTCGCCAAATGGCTGGAGAAGCACGGCGTCGAACTGCATCTCGGCGCCAGGGCCGGCTCGTTCGAAAAGGGCCAGCTCAACGTCACCACCAGGGACGGCGCCGCTATCCAGCTCAAGGCCGACAAGGTCCTCGTCACCGTCGGCCGCCGTCCACGCACCCAGGGCTGGGGTCTGGAGAACATGGGCGTCGCCATGGCCGGCCCGTTCGTGAAGATCGACGACCGCTGCGCCACCTCGATGAAGAACGTCTGGGCTGTCGGCGACCTGACCGGCGAACCCATGCTGGCCCACAAGGGCTCGGCCCAGGGCGAGGTCGTCGCCGAGATCATCGCCGGCCATGACCGCCGCTTCGACCCCGTGACCATCGCCGCCGTCTGTTTCACCGAGCCCGAGATCGTATCCGCCGGCCTCGGTCCGCTGGACGTCGAGGGCCGCGACGACGTCATCACCGCCGTCTTCCCCCTCGCCGCCATCGGCCGCGCCCTGGCCATCGAGGCGGGCGAGGACGGCGGCTTCGTCCGCGTGCTGGCGTCGAAGGGCGACCACCGCCTGCTCGGCGTCCAGGCCGTCGGCCAGCACGTCGCCGAAATGTCCAACAGCTTCGCCCAGATGCTGGAGATGGGCGCGGTGCTGGAGGATGTCGCGGGCGTGATCCACGTCCACCCGACCCTCGGCGAGGCCTTCCACGAAGCGTCGCTCCGGGCCCTGGGGCACGCCATCCACATATAACCGGGTTCGACATTGTTCGTGATCTGGGTATTCTCCTGTCATCCACTGGGGAGGGGACAATGAAGGCATCCACACGTATCGTCGCAGTGGTCGCGGCCGCCAGCCTGACCGGCTGCGCCTCCCACCCGCGCGGCTTCTCGCCGGTGATGGCGATCGCCCCGGCGGATCAGGCGGCCTTCGAGACGGCCTTCAACGTCTGCAGCGCCGAGGTCGCGGCGGGCCGCCGGGACAGCTTCCGCTCGGGCCGCGGCGGCTCGGCGGCGGGCGGCATGGCCATCGGCGGCGCGGCCGCCCTCGCCACGGGGGCCTCTGCGGCCTCCGGGGCCGGGATGATGGCCGGTGCGGCCGCGGGGGCCGGACTGGCCATCGGCCTGGTGGTCTTCGCCCCGCTGGCGATCGTCGGCGTGTCGTACGTCCAGCGCGCCAACAAGGAGCGCGAGATCAAGACCGCGATGACCACCTGTCTGGCGGAAGAGGGTTATGTCGTCGACGACTGGCGCATTCCCGCCCGCGGCGCGACCGGTCCGGCCTCGCCGACGCGGGCGTCTCCCGTCGCCGAACCGTCACGTTAGCATCCACCCGACCGTCACAAACCTGTGCTCCAAGCGGCTCGACACCGCCTTTGTCCGGAGACTGACGATGACCCGCACCCTTCTCGCCGCCGCCTCGACGATCGCCCTGCTCGCCCTCGGCGCCTGCAGCAACGACCAGTCCGCGGGCGACCAGACCGCCCGCGCCGGCATCTGGGCCGCCGGCTCCTCGACYGTCTTCCCCTTCGCCACCCGCGTGGCMGAGAATTTCGCCCGCACCTCGGGCGGCGCCGCGCCGCGCGTCGAATCGCTGGGCACCGGCGGCGGCATCCAGGCYTTCTGYCAGGGCGTCGGCCCCAACACCCCTGACATCGCCAACGCCTCGCGCCCGATGAAGGCGTCGGAGTTCGAGCTGTGCCGCACCAACGGCGTGACCGACATCGTCGAGATCAAGATCGGCTTCGACTCTGTCAGGGCGTCGGCCCCAACACCCCTGACATCGCCAACGCCTCGCGCCCGATGAAGGCGTCGGAGTTCGAGCTGTGCCGCACCAACGGCGTGACCGACATCGTCGAGATCAAGATCGGCTTCGACGGCATCGTCATCGC